>CAZYLK010000153.1:14062-15441 GCA_964648365.1 uncultured Phycisphaeraceae bacterium | reverse complement strand
TATCGCCTCACCGCCGGCTCGCCGTGCATCGATGCGGGCGACAACGAGGCCGTCAGCGAGCCGTTCGACCTCGACGGCAATCCGCGCATCCTCAGCGACGTGGTGGACATGGGCGCGTACGAGTCCGTGTGCGACGAGGTGACGAAGCTCAAGCCAAGCTGCAAGGGCGAGCCGGGCGCGGGCAAGCTGGTGGCCAAGGTCCGCACGTCGCTGCCCGGCGGATCGACGGTGATGCTCCGCTGCGACGACGGCCGCTCCACCCCCGCTGCGATCAAGCCGAACGGCCGCGGCAAGGCCAAGTGGAACAACCAATCCGGCCCCGTCGAAGTCTGCCCCTCCGGCTGCCCCGACGCCTGCCGCTCCGTGGACTGTCCGTAGTGCCGCGTGGCCAGCATTCTTGGGATTTCAGGGACCGGCGACGTTCAGGCGATGCCCGCCTGCACCCGAACCCGTTCCCTGACCGTAGGGGTTCTGCCATGACGTGGCAGGCGGATCGCGACGCATCACCTCCGCGCGGCGCAACAGCGTGCGTCATGGCTGCGGCGGCGGATCGAACCAGCCTTCGTGCGTGGGGCAATGCGGTCTGTCGCGCAGCAGTGCGGGCAGATGGCGCGAAAGAAAGGTCTGCCCTGCCCAGGCGGTGTGTCCGCCGTGGTGGCCGTCGCGCCCGAAGTCGGCAGTCCAGCGGATCTGGCGAAGCTTCGCATAGAGCGACTCGTCGGCGCCGTCGGGCCTCAGGAATCCGGTCTGGCCCGCGGCGCGGGTGCGGACGCGGTCGACGGTGCCGAACAGTCCGGTGCCGATGCCCAGAAGCACGGTGTCACGCGGGCTGCTGGTCGCGAAGCAGCGGCGAACGTGTCGCAGCGCCGGCGAAAGGTCGTATCGCGGCGACAGCGCCGGCGCGAACAGGATCAGCGTATCCACCAGGCCGGGGCGCGGGAGCTTTTCGGCCGTGAACGCGGCCACGCCGCCGCCGCCCGAGAAGCCGATCAGGTGGATGCGCGTCTGCGGGAAACATCGCCGGATGTGGAGAATCCGGCGAACCGCCCGCAGCGCCTCGTAGCGATTGCGGCGGAGCATCATCAGATCAGAGAAGATGTCGCCGCGAAAGCTGCGATGCCAGTCGAAGATGACGGTGCAGGCGCAGAACCCGGCCGCGCGCAACGCCCGCCGCACCAGCAGCGGCCCGAACAGCATCCCGCCGACGCCGTCCAGCACAACGAGCGTATCATCCGCCCCGGCCGCGACGACCTCCCGCCGGCCGTGCTCGATCTGCTCGGCCAGGTAGCTGCGAATGGCCCGGACGCGATCGAGGAGGATGGTCATGGGAGGGAATGGCGAATAACGAATGGCGAATAACGAATGGCGAATAACGAATG
>CAZYLK010000153.1:0-13962 GCA_964648365.1 uncultured Phycisphaeraceae bacterium | reverse complement strand
ATGGGAGGGAATGGCGAATAACGAATGGCGAATAACGAATGGCGAATAACGAATGAAGAGCGGAGCGGAAGCTGGCTCCCGGATGGACCGGGAAACCCACTGTGGAACGAATGGCGGACGGCGCAACTACGTGTTCTTAATTCGTTATTCTTAATTCGCTATTCGCTATTCCCCTACGCTCTCGCCTCTTCCACTTCTTTCTTGTGCTGATCGATGATCTGCTGCTGCACGTTGCCGGGGACGGGGTCGTAGTGGGAGAACTCGATGTGGTAGCTGCCCTGTCCGCCGGTGATGCTGGAGAGGCGTGAGTTGTAGTCGGCGATTTCGGCCATCGGCACGATGGCGTGGATGACCGTCAGGCCGCCGGGGAGCATGTCCTGCCCGACGGGTCGGCCGCGGCGCGAGGCCATGTCGCCTTGAATGTCGCCGACCTTGTCGGTCGGGACGGTCACTTCGATGTTGACGATCGGCTCGAGGAGGATGGGCTTGGCCTTCATGAATCCTTCCTTGAAGGCGCCGCGGCCGGCGATCTGGAAGGCGATGTCCTTGCTGTCCACCGGGTGCGTCTTGCCGTCGATCAGTTCGACGGTGACGTCGACGACCGGGTAGCCCGCGATGACGCCCTCGGTGAGCTGAGCGCGGATGCCCTTGTCGACGCTGGGACGGAAGGCGTGGTCGATGGCGCCGCCGAAGATCTTGTCGACGAACTTGTAGCCCTCTCCGCGCGGTGACGGGAGGACGTTGATGATCACGCGGCCGAACTGGCCCGCGCCGCCGGTCTGCTTCTTGTGCGTGTACTCGATGTTTTCTGCCTTGCCGGCGATCGTCTCGCGGTAGGGCGTCTTGGGCGGTTTGGTGTCGACCGGCAGTTTATGATGCGTCGCCAGGCGGTGGAGAATCGTGCGCAGGTGCGTGTCGTCCACGCCGCGCAGGACGAGTTCGCCCGCGGGCGTGCGCTCGGTCTTCAGGCAGGGATCCTCTTCCGTGTAGCGGCGCAGCGCGGTGCCGATCTTGTCGGCGTCGCCACGGGCTTTCGGTTCCAGCGCCAGGGCGTACATCGGCTCGGGCGCTTTGGGCATGGGGATCTCGCCACCCTCGCCCTCGGAGAAGACGGTGTCGCCCACGTTCAGATCGAGCTTGGCCAGGGAGATGATGTCGCCCGCGACGCCGGCCTCCAGTTCGATGTGCTCGGTGCCCAGGTTGCGCTGCATGTGTCCGGGGCGCAGGCCCTTTCGCTCGTGGACGGTCTTGAGCGACATGTCGCTGGTCAGCCGCCCGCTGTGAACGCGCAGCGAGACATACTTGATGCTGGTGCGCGGGTCGGACGTGACCTTGAAGACCTGTCCGACGAAGGCCTTGCCGGCGGGATCGATCTCGGTCTCGGTCTCGCCGGAGCGCAGCACGCGGCGCTTGCCCGCCAGGGGGCTGGGGCAGAAGGTCTCGACGGCGTCGAGGACTTCCTGCACGCCGACGCCGTCGCGGGCGTTGGTGAAGAAAATCGGCACGAACGTCCGCCGCGCCACTGCCCGGGCCGCAGCCTTTTTCAACTCGTCCGGGGTCACTTCGCCGCCCAGGTATTTTTCCATCAGCGCGTCGTCGGCGCCGACGATGGCTTCGATCACGGCGGTGTTGGCCTCGGAGACGTCGAGCACGTCCGCGTCGCCGCCGTCGTTGGCGAAGCAGTCCACCACGGCGGTTCCGCCGCCGGTGGGCAGGTTGAGCGGGACGCACTCGGCGCCGAAAAGCTCCTTCAGGTTGCCGACGAGTTCGTCCAGGCGGACGTTGGGCGCGTCGATCTTGTTGACGACGATCCAGGCGCCCAGGCCGTACGCCTTGGCCCGCTCCCACATCTTGCGCGTGTTGACCTCGATGCCGCCGACGGCCGAGACGACCAGCACGGCCGTTTCCGCCGAGGCGAGCGCGGCGATCGCCGGACCGCAGAACGCCGCGGTGCCCGGCGTATCGACGATGTTGATGTGGATGTCGCCGCGGGTGGCGTAGCAGATGGCGGAGTCGATGCTGGCGCTTTTTTCCTTCGACTCATCGGTGGCGTCGAGGATGGACGTTCCGTCCGGCACGGAGCCCTGGCGCTTGGTCACGCCCGCCTTGAACATCAGCGCCTCCGCCAGCGTGGTCTTGCCCGCGCCGCCGTGACCAACGAGGACTATGTTGCGATACTTGTCCGTGCTGTGGACCGCCATCGTCTACTCCCTGCCAGGGTGGTTGCACCGAATCCGACTGCCGGCCGGGGGCGCCGCGTGAGTCCGGGCCGCCCGGCAGGCAAAGAGGCTTAACATAGCCTGAATGGAACGGCAACGCCAGATTGATGACGCGCGGGCGCATCGAGGCGCACGGGCGGCCGCAGGCGTCGCCAGGGGGGCGTGACGGCCCCGGGCGGGGTGACGATCCAGCCGTCGATGGGGCGGCAACCACCGCGTGGCGGACTGGAGGCACGCAGTGGCCGGCTGCGACGATCCGTTCCCGATGTGCCGTGGCATCCGCTGCAAGTCGCGACCGCTTCCGCCGCGGTCGTGCTCCCACTCGCTGCGAACGGCACGGCATCCGCCACGCTCGCCACGGCCTCGAAGACGAGATCGTGCCACGACGTGTCACGTGCGGCCATCGTGGCACGAACCCCGCCGCCTCCGGGAGGATCGCAATGCCTGCGTGCGCTCGCCGTCATCGGGCAGGGCGTTGCTGCACGGAGCGTGTCAGTCGATGACGCGGACGGTGTCGGATCCGATCCGCTCGCCGTCTCCATCGAGCGTCAGCGTCCGCCCGTATACGTGTTCTGAAAGCGGGCGACGTCGGCGAGGTCTACGCTGCCGTCGTGGTTGATGTCGAGGAAGCGGCAGTCGCACAGGCATTCCTCCAGACCGGGGTTCGTGCGCTCGACCCACCTCGGTCCGGTCATGCAGCGGGCGAACTCCGCCCAATCGCGCAGGTCAACGTCGCCGTCGAACTCAGAGTCGCCGGTACGGATGCGGCGCATGAAGTTGACGCCGCGACCGTCATCGTCCGACCAGCGCCAGGCAATCTCCATCCAGTTGTTGATGTCCCCGTCCGTGTTCTTCCTGTCGTTCCCGTCAGCAAACGGGAAGATCTCACCGGTTTCATGAACGTACAGCCAACACTCCCACGGCTCAGTTTCAGGTTTCCGCAGGAAGAAGATGTCGCCGTGGTCGTTCATCTGCGGGTTGCCGCCCCACTCGGCAATCTGTACTACCTGTCCGTTGTCCCAGAGCTCGACGGGTCCGCGTCCGACTCCGCCCATACCGCTCCAGACTACCTGGCCGAGATTGTTGATGTCAGGGCCCTGCGGGTCCGGAATTGTCGCGGGGAGCGTGTGGAGCTTGCCTCCGGAATAGAGGACGATTTCAGACGTCCAGGGCTCCCGGCAGAAGAGATACCGAGTCCACACCAACTCGTCCCGGTCATTCATTTTGAGTGCCTGATTCGAGTCCATGCCATCTGAGACTTGCCTAGCACGGCGGCGGTCTCGCAGAAATGTGTTACAGTCCACCGACTTGCACCCGCTTCCCTCAAACCGGCTCCACGCGAGGTGTTGAACGTTGTTTATTCGAGAATACTGGCCCGGTTCCACATACTGAGCCGTGCCGCCGATCGTCCAGTAGATGTCACCACCCTCGAATCCATCGTTGCCGCGGGTCCACGTCACACGCCCGAAATCGTTAATTGCAGGCGATGAATCGGCGACATCGTTGTCCGTTACTCGGTGAATGCGTCCATTGTCGTAGACGAGGATCTCCGATGCGGGTGAGTCCAGATATCCGAATGAGTAGGCAATCTGTCCGCAGTTGTTTAGCGATACCGCACTGAAAGCCGGCAGGGCGGTTTCGTCAACGGGGATGATCTCAAAGCCGGGCGGCGCACCGGCGTAAGCCGTAGCGGACGCCGCGGTGAGACTGGCAGTGATGACAACGACGCAGCGCGACTTCATGCTTCGATACCTCAGGCAAGAACCCTGCAACGGATTAGACAAGGGCTTAAGATAGTCCCCCGGCCAAGTCAGCCGGGGGACAGATCACTCCAGGCAACCGGCTGCTACGGGCAGCCCGTCAGTACACCTCCAAAAACGGCAGTCTCGCCCGCCGCCACATGAATGATCGGCATCGTGGGCCCACCGCTATGGTCCTCCGAGTGCCAGTAGAGATTCCCACTCGTGCCGAATGACGTGCTCGCCTCGAATGTCCCATTGGCAAGGTCTACCTTGCCGGCAAAGCAATCCGTCCCGCCGTTGATCTCGATTCGGCCGAGGGAGTCCTGCGCGACACCTGTGTTACCCAGCCGCAGCGTGCCTGCACCGCTGAGCGTCCCATCGAAGGCGAGGGCGCCGCCATTCTGGGCAACCCAAAACCCATCGCCGCTGATGTCTGACCCATCCATGGTGATGAACACCGGAACCTCTGCGTTCTGCTTGTTGGCCAGCACGATTGCGTGATTGACGATATCACATGACACGGCGCCTGTGCCATGGAGCGTAATCGAACAGGTCTCCTCCTCGGTGTCACATCCGCCATCCAGCGTCAGCGTGTTATCCTCTCCGCCGCTCGTGTGGATGACACCGCCGAGCAGGTGAACCTCGCCGCCGCCGGTGCCCGAGATCGTCACGTCATCGCTGATGATCAGACTGGCGTAGCTCCCAGGATACGGCGCAATCGTCATCAGCCCGTTGAGAACAGAGTCGGCGTCCACCGTCAGCGTCGAGTCTTTGCTGATGGTGATGGCTCCCCCGCTCTCGACGAAGAACCAATCGCAGGCTTCGTCGGCGTTTTCATGCACCGCAACTTCCCTACCATCGGGAACGCACACGGTGTCGCCGACGCCCGGGACGGCTTGTGGCTGCCAGGCAAGCGGGTTATCCCAATACCCGAAGCTCAATTGAAACTCGTAATCCGCAGTGCCGCAGCTCTGCGCCGCCGCCTCCGGCGTGTAGATCATAGTCGCTGCCAACAGCAACAGTCCGCAGCGTCCAATAATTGTCTCGACAGTCATCGTTGAGTCTCTCCGTAGCCGAGTACGAGCCTCGCTGTCGCGGGGTTCGCGCCTCGAGCAAGAAAAAAGAAAAAAGGAAAAAAGACGTCGCGAGCACACCCCGCAATCGTCAATTGGTCGAGATGATACCCTCACCCGTCAGGGTCACCTCTGTGTAGTACGATCCACCGCCTGAGATGGTGATGGTGTCGCACGTCAGCGACAGTTCCGAGTCCTGACCATCGAAGGTGGGTCCGTCGTTGGACCCGGGATTGTCGATCGACAGGTCGTCGATCGTCTCGTCAGTCAGGTTGATCGTGTCCGTCGTGTCCACGATGGCGTCATCATTCGTCGTACTCGGATAGCTGGTCGGGTCACAGGCCGCTCCACAGTCCCAGTTCTGGTAATTGTCCCACTCGTCGTTGGCCCCCGCGCCGGTCCACTCGTACAGGGTCGCCAGCGCCGGCGCGCCCAGCACCATCAGAGCTGCCAATGCACATCGGATCATCTTCGCATTCATAGGAGTTTCCTTTCATCACGTCGCCGTCGCGGGCGATGCCGCGACGCGACGCTTCGGGTTGAAATCCCGTGCCCACCAGTCGCGGCGACAGGCGTCGCGCTAAATCGACCGATGGTCACCTTTTGCTGCTGCTGTCAAAGAGGGTTTGAGACAGGCCGTATGCATGAGGGTTCGACGGCGGTGGGCGCGCGCGGGTGACACTCCAGACAGGTTCACGCCAAGCACACCGGGAGTGCCCGGCCAGGATCGGCGCGGGCAACGGAGTGCCGCCGTCGCCGTCGTCATCCGGACCGTCCGGCGGGTCTGACCAGGGAGGATCGAACTGCAAAGACTCCGGCCGCCACTCGAACGGGTCGTCCCATTGCAGTTCCTCCGCGAGCTCCAGCCGCGACCGGCGCTGGTAGTACAGTTCCACCAGCCGCTCGACGACGATCACGGCCGCGAGCACCAGAGTCCAGAACACCCAGGACCACGCGCGGGTCAGATTCCGGCACACGCTCCGAAACCGGACGTAACCGCACAGAGCGGAAGTTCTGCCTCGGCAGCGCGAGAGATCCCGAACGACCGCAGGCGCGCCGACGCAACGAAAGTCCTCGCGGGATCGAAAACCTCTGAAAACCCACAGCCCGGCATGGCAGCCGCCGGGCGACGAATCACAGATTTGGGGAGACGCAGATGCTACAGGTGTACGCACGGCCGCAACCTCCAAAAAGAGGTATTGATACCGACACGCTTGCTGCGCCCGCGACCGATCATGACCGGCGCACGAACGCATGCCTCCGTAGCACACGGCATACTACCCGCACCGTGCCGGCCGTGTCGAGCAAAAAAAAATCAGAAAAAACGTGTTGCGTTTGCACAACAGGCGGCAGAGCGTGGATTCGGCCGCCAGGACCGGGTTGGTATGGAAAAATGACTCGGAATTCGCGCTCAAATGGTGAGGCGGTGTACGGCGCTCATGCTATAATAGGACGTCGCGTCGCCACGGCGACGACTACATCCAGGGATCGAATCCGCTTACGCTGCGAGGCTCCGCAACCGTTTTGGGGGGGGTCCGACAAAAGTCGGGCCACGGCCGGGCTGCGCCTCCGTAGCAAGAGAGCTTGCGGTCCGGACCGTGGCCCTATTCTCGCGCACGACCACCTGTCTCAAAGACCGTGATCAGCGATAAGCCTTCCTCGTTCCACCAAGGGATGCTGGCAAGCGGCTCGCGGCGAAGTGAACGTGCGGGGTGATCGCTTGCGGCTATGTATCAGTGATGCCAGCGAGTCCATAAGGTACAGTAGCAACGCCGACGTGAAAGGTCAACGTCCCGCCGCGTTCACATCCGCCGTGCGAGTGTGTAGGTACATCGCCGTGGGCGGAAGCAGTGGCATCGGTGGTATTTGCAAACGGCAGCCGGGGGGCGGGCGGTGGCCTGGGCAATCTTGCAAATGGTGCGGCACGTTGCGACGGAGGCCACGGCCTCGAAGACGAGACCGTACCACGCCGCAGCGGCGACCGATGAACCGGCGCGCGACCGGGCCGCCCCCCGGCGGCGCGTTCGACGCCGACCGGGGGCAATCACGTCCGGCGCGTCGCGACCAGGACAAAATCGACCGAGCGATCGGGGTCGAAGGGTTCGCGGGCGTAGGAGCCCCAGCATTCGTCCACGGTCAGGCCCGCGTCCCGGCAGAAGCCGCGAAGCTCCTCCGGTTCGATCGGATAGAGCGTTCCGCCGCCGGCGTGCATCCGCCAGCCGTCTTCCTTCCAGAAGGTGACGTTGCTCACCCGGGCGACGGCGCCGTCGAAATGGAACACCCGCGCCGAGACGAACTCCGTGCCGTCCACCTCGACCCCGCGCGGGCCGCGCACGCACGGGTGCTCCCGCCGCATGGGTGGGAAGTTGAGGATCTGGACGAACAACCGGCCGCCGGGACGCAGGGTTCGGGCGAACTGCCGCACGGCCTCCGACACGGCGTCGCGCGACCCGGCCGCGGCCAGGGCGTTCCCCAGGCACAGCACGCCGTCGTGACCGCCGCCGCAACGCTCGTGAAGATCAGCGAAGCTCGATTGGAGAAAACGCACCCGCGCGGCGGCCGAGGCGGCCCCGGCCGACTCACCATCCGCGGCGTGAGAATCGTCCCGGACGCCGGGAGAACCGTCCGGTCCGCCAGCCGGTACGCCGCGCGCGATGCGTCCGGCTACCTCCAGCATCTCGTCGCTCATGTCCGTGGCGAGAACGTGGTAGCCCAGGCGCGCCAATCCCGTCGCCTGACGACCGGTTCCGCAGCCGGCGTCGATCAACCCGCCCTCGCCCGGCGGTCCGAACACGGCCGTGAGTGCGGGAAGCTCGCGCCCGAGGCGGGCGTCCCAGTTGATCGTGCGGTCGTACCATTCCGCGCCGTCGATCGAGTTGAAGTGGGTGGATTCCATAGCAGCAGTCTACCGCGCACACGCGGCGCGGTTCCATCGGCCGCCTGTCGCGACGCGGCGCCGCATTGCAGGGGCGATCGCGATGGACTATCACCGTCAGGCGGAAGCAGTCAGGCGGCCGGGTCGTAACGTCCGGCTGATGGCGCGTGTGTAACGGAGGCCGTAACCGTGCCCCGGTGGCTATCCAACTGGCTGGAGCGACATCAGCATCCGCTGTCGCAAGTGCTGCACGCGGTGGCCATCCCCATGCTGCCCGCGGCCGGGGTACTTGCGGTCGTTCAACTCACTGAGGGCGCCTGGTCGCTGTGGTGGCGGCCGGTCGCATTGCTGGTCGTCAGTTACGTCCTTCAGTGGATCGGGCACCGCATCGAAGGCAACGACATGGGCGAGGTGATCCTCATCAAGCGGGCGCTCGGCAAACCGTACGTCGCCGTTTCGCCGCGATACCGCCCGCGGCCGTGATGGCCGATGGTCAGACCGTTCCCAGTGCGCGGGCGATTGCCGCGTCGATCGTCGCAGCGCCGTCTGCATCGTAGACCACGTCGATCGTGACGACGCGCAGCAGGTCCATCGGCAGCGGCGCCAGCCCGGCGAGCTTCACCGCGTCTTTCTCCGTCGTGACGAGCAGGTCGAACTCGGGGAATCGCTCCGGCCGAAGGAGGTCGGTGACGTCACCGGGCAGGTAGTGATGGTGGTCCGGCCACCAGGCGTCCCCCACGACGTGCGCGCCGAGCGACTCGACCGTGCGCCGAAACGCGGCCGGGTTACCGATGCCCGCGAAGCAGACGACGCGGCGGCCCGACAGCGGGTTGCGATCATCGGCGGAGACGAACCCGGGACTTTCGTGCTCGGGCGAACGAACGGAGTGCGTCACGCCGCGCGTGTACTCGTCCAGGCCGACGATTCGGCTGACGGCGTGGCGCGACCGGACGATCGGCGCCGACGGCGCGTGCGCCTTGATGACGAGTTCCGCGCGTTCGAGCGATGCACTGTCGACCTGATCGCTTCGCGAAAGAACGATCAGGCCGGCGCGAGAAAGGCCGCTGGGCGGCTCGCGGAGCAACCCCCGCGGCAGCAGGTGGCCGTGTCCGAAGGGGCAGGTGGCATCGATCACGACGATGTCGAGGTCGCGATGCACGCGGCGGTGCTGAAAGGCGTCGTCGAGGACGATGACGTTGGCACGGTCCCGCTGAATCGCCAGCGTCCCGCCTCGCACGCGATCCGGATCGCCGACGTTGATTACGCCGGGGCAGCGGCGCTCGATGATCGCCTGCTCGTCGTTGCGGCCGTCCGGCCCGGCGCGGTAGCCGCGAGAGACGACGGCCGTCTTGAGGCCGCGGCGCATCAGCCGCGCGACCAGGTCGATGACGACGGGCGTCTTGCCCGTGCCGCCCGTGGTGATGTTGCCCACGCTGATGACCGGCACGTCAAGCCGCCGCTCCCGGCCGCCGTCGAACCAGCGGTTCCGCAGACCGACGCCGAAACCGTACACCTTTGACAGGCGCCTCAACACGGCCCGCGCGCCGTCGCCGCAGAACGTACGCTCGTCGCGGATCACACGTTGATGCCAGGTGCTGAGGGACATAGGTTAAGAATAGCGAATAACGAAAGGCGAATAACGAATGAACATCACCTTCAGCGCCGAATCCTGACTGCCAGTTCTTCTCCTGAGGCGGCCGACGGCCGCAACCGAAGGGAGTGAGGGAAACGGGAGTGAGGGAGTGAGGGAGGAGGGGAGATGTCCTGCTCTGTCTTTCTTCCCTGACTCCCTTACTCCCTTACTCCCTTATTCCCTCACTCCCCCTGCTCCGAAGGGGAACTCGCTCCACGCCGAGGATGCGCGCAAAATGGCGAGACGTTTCGCCGTCAGAGTCTAATTCGTTATTCGCCATTCGTCATTCGCTATTTATCTCGCTGCTTCGGGCTCGAGCCACCGTTCCGAGACGAGCCGCTGACCGCCGAGCGAGGCGATGAATCCGTACACCATGATGCCGCCCGCGACGACCACGGCGACAAAGGTCTGTCGTGCGTACCATTGACTGAAATCGCTGGTCAGCGGGAACATGAACAGCCAGACGTAGAACACGAATCCGAATGCCAGCACCAGCAGTCCGAAGCGCAGCATCAACAGCGCCATGAGGCTGCCGATCGTCGCCCGCAGTGCAACGTCGACCCAGAGATTGCCGCCCTGGAACGGGCTGGGATAGGTCAACGCCAGGACCACGACCAGCGCGATCAGCGCCAGCCATTCCTTGCGCAGCACGACGCGCAGCAGCAACAGCAGCAGCAGAAAGACGACCGGCTGCTGCAGGCCGACCGGAATCGCGGCCAGATAGGCCCCGGCCACCTGTCGTACGCCCAGGATCGCGTCGAGGTCCGGCCGCAGCGGTTCCGGCGGGGGCAGGCCGAGCCAGGCGGCGCTCTTGAAGTGTATGAACTCGAGCATATAGACGAGCGAGATCATCAGTCCGCCGAGGAGGATGTCGCGCCCGACCATCGGATCGCGATAACTGCCCGACAGCAGCCGCGTCCAGCTCACGATCGTCTGCGGCCACAGGCGCCGGACGTACGGCTCCACCGCGACATAAAACACCCAGCAGAAACCCGCTTCCAGCAGCGTATCCGACAGCGCCCGCATGAACAGGCGCCGCTCGGCGACGACCGACTGGGCGTGATCCGCCAACAGAAGCCACATCGCCATCCGCACGACGGCCATGAACACGGCCAGCCGGGTGGCGCCCGCCAGGTCTCCACGGCCGCGGCGGAAATTGACCGTGGCCAGCAGCACGCCGCCGATGAGCACGCCGAAATTGAGCACGTTGCGCGCGACGCCGCGGACGTCGAAGCTCGCGGCAGCCGCCGTCGTGTCGGAGGCGCTGGCCGCGGACGCCTGGGCCACCACCCACCGGCCCCAGGTGTTGAAATACGTCAGGCGACCCTTGTAGGTGCCCGCCTCGACGCGAATGGGAATCTCGGGCTGGCAGTCGTAGGCTCCGCCGGTCCAGGCATAGCGGGCGTCCGCGAATACGCTCGGCGTCCACAGCGGCTCATCGGGCGTGAAGGCGGACAGTTCCAGGCCGGCACGGTTGAAGACGTCGGGCCAATCGGGGGGGGGCGAGGCAGTCCATTGCGAGGAAAAGGCCGGCGGCGTGACGCGCAGCGCCAGCAGCCGGCCCGTCGGATCGAGCTGGACGGATCTCATACCCGCGTGGTTGATCGGCGGGTCGGACCAAGTGACGACGCCGAGATTGTTGACCGTTACGAAGTCCTGTTCGCATTGGCGGTACCAGAAGACGACGGCGGGCGGCGCACCCAGCGACAGGCGTCGCCACGCGTCCTCGGTTTGCATCGCTGCCAGTTCCTGAAGGTAGCCGCGGTCGTAGAAGTAGCCGTGCGCATCGTCGGCGAAGGGGCCGTCGTGGCCGAGTTCCACCAGCATCTGCGCCGCCCGGTCGGCCAGCGCTTCCGGCGGCCGGCCCATGGGCGACAGGCCCGTGACGGTAAACATCGGCGCCAGCCAGGTCATCATCGCCAGTCCGGCGAGGTTTAACGCCAGCAGCGCCACGGCAAGCGAAGGCTTGAGACCGTCCTTGCGCCCCGACGCCGCGACCAGTTCCGGCGACGGCGTCTCGCCGGCCGCCAGCGCCGCGGCCAGCGGGTCGCCGCCGGGCAGCGCCGCCGCCACGGCCACCGCCGACGACGGACGATCGGCCGGATCCTTGGCCAGGCAGCGCAGGATGACACGCTCAATGGCCGGATCGAGGTCGCGCACGAAGCTCGATGGGCGCGAGGGCGTCGAGTGCAGGTGATGGTCGCGGATTTCGTTCGCGCTGTTGCCGTGGAAGGCGCGTCGACCGGTAAAGATCTCGTAGAGCACCAGGCCGAGGGCGTACAGATCGCTGCGGAGGCTGACCGAATCACCGGTCAATTGCTCCGGCGCCTGGTACGCCGGCGTGCCGGAGCGGATGTCCGCAATCTGCTCGGCGATGCCCGCAAGGCCGAAGTCCATGACGCGGACGTGGCCTTCGCCGTCGATCATGACGTTAGCCGGCTTGAGGTCGCGATGCAGCACGCCGCGGGCATGGGCCGCTGCGACCGCCGCACAGAGTTGCCGCGCGATGTCCAGACCCTTGTCCTGCGACAGGCGCCCGATGCGTCGCAACAGGCAGGACAGATCCTCGCCGTCGACGTACTCCATTGAGATGAAGGCGTCTTCCCCGTGCTCGCCGATGTCGAAGATGCGGCAGACGCCGGTGTGCGAGACCTGGCGGGCGATGCGCACTTCCTGGCAGAAGCGGCCGAGCAGGTGGGGGTCGTTGGCCAGGCCGTGGGCGAGGAACTTCAGCGCCACCGGCTGTTCGAGGGTCAGATCGTCGGCCAGGTAAACGTCGCCCATGCCGCCGCAGCCAAGCTGGCGGATTACGCGGTAACGCTGCGCGATGAGCGTGCCGGGGGGGAAGCGTTCCAGGCGGGTGGTGCGCGGCCCAAGCTGGGCGCGCGACGAGGCCAATCGTGCTGACACAGAGGCCGCGCGCAGCAGACTCTCATCGACGGCGGGTACGGTGTCTCCGTAGCGGGAAGGTTCAGAGGCTGCGAGGTCGGCCGCAGGTGTGCCGTCGGCGGTCGGCCCGGCGCCGGTCGAAGGGTCGAACGGCTGCGACGGCGGTGATTCTGTGGCGGTCAAGTCCTGAGAATCGTCGGCGGACGCATCCGCCCGGGGCGCCGGGTTCGACGTCGCCGAAGCGGATCCGTCGCGCGCGAGTGACTCGCCGCAGTCTTCGCAGATGCGGCTCTGCTCGCTGACTTCCGTGCGGCAACTCGGGCACGTCGGCATCGGGGGGGATTGTAACCGATTCCGCCGACGAGGACGATCAGCGGTCGTCAGTGGGCGGCGCGGAACTGTCGGCTCCTTCCACCGGCGTGCCGCACTCCGGGCAGCGGTCGGACGTGAGGCGGTACAGAAGATAATCGCAGGTCGGGCATCGCGGTTCTTCGATGGTGATCGTGATGCGCAGTTGGCAGTGTGCGCAGTTGGACGGCCCGGGGGCGACGTGCTGCTTGCGGCGGCAGCGCGGGCAGATGATCGTCACGAGCAGCGCCTCGCCGGTCGCGGCGTCGTAGTCCGTGCGGCGGTTGAGCCGGGCGAGCACCAGCAGCGACAGCGTCGTGCAGCCGGCGACGATGCCGGCGGCTGCCGTCAGACGCTCGATGAGGTCGTCGTCGATCAGTCGCAGCGACAGCTCGTCGTCGATCGCGAGGGCATCCACCAGGATCGCGGTCGCTACCGCCGCGGTCACGGCCGTGATACGTACCCAGCGCTGACCCGGCGTCAGGCGGCAGACAGCGCACAGGTTCGCATGGGCGACGACGGCCGCGAGGCTGATGGACACACAGAAGGCCACAAAGCCGGGGTCGCTGCCGGCGCCGATCCAGATGTCACCCAGCCACAGCAGCAGCGCCAGCCCCGCCGCGGCCACGCCCGCCCAGCGCCAGCCGTGGGGCAGGCCGCCGGTCCATGCACTGAGAGTCAGGCCGACCAGGAGCGAGCAGACGAATAGCGCCGCTCCGCTCTCCCACCAGGTGTCGGAGTGCGTGCGGCTGGGCGCCCAGGTGGCGATCATGAAGATGACAAAGATCGCCCCGACCGCGGCCAGGCCAAAGCGCGTCGCCGCCCGCCCGCCTGGCAGTGCCCACCCTCGCAGCAGCCCCATGCCTGCCGGCGCCGCCATCGCGAAGAAGACGGTGGTCAGGAGCAGTTCCTCTTCCACCCAGACGCCGGCGCGACTGAGCGGCTCCCAGATCTGGAGCAGTGCCAGGAGGTACAGGATGACAACCGCCCCCATGCCCAGCAGGCCGGCCGGACGCGACGCGGCCCGGTCGATCATGCCGGTGACCGGCAGCATCACCCCGCACGCCGCCGCCGTCACCAGCCCGGTGCCCACCACCCGCCAGATCACATCGCCGGCATTGAAAAGCACCGCCAGCACGCCGGTCACGGCCGCGAAGCCGAGGGACCAGAGCATGGCGCGCAT
>CAZYLK010000152.1:0-15568 GCA_964648365.1 uncultured Phycisphaeraceae bacterium | reverse complement strand
ATTCGAACCCTCGACCTTCGCATTGCGAACGCGACGCTCTCCCAGCTGAGCTACGTCCCCATGTCTGAACCGCCACAAGCCTACATCGGCGGACGCGCAGGTCAAGCAGGGCGGTGGGGTGCAGGCCAATGAAGGCCAATGAGGGCGGTGGGGCGCAGATCCATCAGGGTGCGTGACAGGATTGGCGGTGAGCACAAGCCGGGCGGCGCGCGTGGCACGGTCTCGTCTTCGAGGCCGTGGTGAGCGCAGGACGCGTCCAACGCGCGAGAGAACGGCGTTCCAGCGTGCCACGGCCTGCCTTCGGTCCGCCTCCGGCGGATGCCACGCGACTTACGGCCGGCGCACGGGCCTCCGGCGGCTCCCGTTCAAAGGCTGCATGGCTCGCTACCCGGGGACGCCGGGCGCCAGCCTGTCGGACCGGCGGGCGTGCGCCCCGTCAATCCGGGCAGACCGCTTCGACCGGATCGAGGCAGCTCCGCGGTTCGAGCAGCGTGACGGTCGTGTGTCCGTGCAGGCAGCAGGTGAGCAACCTGGCCTTGTTGCCGATCACGGTGACCTCGTAACGCCGCTCGTCCCCGACGCCGACGACCACGACCCGCCCGTCCCACGTTTCCTTGCGGAACTTGATCAACCCGCGGACGACGCCGTCGTTACGGCAGGATGCCTTGATCGACTTCACGCCCTTGCATCGACCCATCGCGGCCGTCGGGGCTGGTGGCAGCGCCTGCCCGGCGGGGTCGTCCGCCATAGCCGCCGGCGGCGGGTCGGAATCGGCGGCCGAAGTTGCCGCGGAACCAGAATTGTCGGCTTGACACAGGCCCGCACAGACCAGGACGCAGACAACCCACCCGTTTGATCGTCGAATCATCGCTTGGCTCCACAAAAACAATGCGCGCCGACCGTTCGCAACGGTCGGCATCTCGTTTGTGTGCCCTGGCGCACGGCCAGGATTTCACGATAAGACAGGGCCGACGACGGCGCCGCCGGCAGTCGACCTACGGACAAGTCACACCGACCGGATCGACGCAGCCCGCCGGCGCCAGCAGGCTGACCTGCTGCGCCCCCTGGAAGCAGCAGGTCAACAGTCTGGCCTTGCGGCCGCGGACCGGGGCGCTGTGACGCTCGCCGCCGACGCCGAATTGAACCTCGCGCCCGTCCCAACTGTCGTTTTTGAACTTCAGCGTCGCCTTGACGGTCCCGCTGCTCTTGCAGGCAGCCTTCAGTCGCTTGACGACGTCGCACGGGCAGGCCAGCCGGCAGGAGACGCCCTCGCCGAGGAAATCGCCGCCGCGGTCGAGGCAGCTACGCTCCTGGGTGAACTCGCACAGGGAATCCGTCACGCAGCAGGCGCCGGGCTGCGGACAGTCGAAGGTCTCACACGCCTCGCCGAAACGGAGCCGGCCGCCACGATTGAGGCAGTCGCTGCGGAGCAGATCGTCGCAGCCGCCGTCGTCGAAACAGCAGGCGTAGGGGTCGTCGCCCATCGCTTCGATGACGGCCTCGTAGGCGTTAATGACGCCCCAGCCGTACGAGTTGTCATCGCCGGGGTCGCCGCGATCGGTGGCCGTGTCAAAAAGAATCTGCTTGGCTTCGTCGCTGGTCAGCTCGGGATTGGCGGAATAGACCAGGGCGAGCGCGCCGGCGATGTGCGGCGTGGACATGGACGTGCCGGTCAGCACGCGATAGCCGCCCGTATTCGTACACGAGCGCACGTTAACGCCCGGGGCGGCCAGTTCCGGCTTGATCGCCTCGCGCCCGTCGGGCGTACACGTCGTCGGACCGCGCGAGGAGAAGCCGGCGATGGGGCATTCCGGGTCGCGGCCGTCGCAAGCGCCGACGGCCAGCGAGTCGTAGTCCGTCGTCGCCCGATCCGCCGGGCGGCGCAGGCCGTTGCCGCCCTCGTTGCCGGCGGCAAAAACGTGGCTGGTGCCGGCCGCTTCAGAGGCGTCGATCCAGATCCAGAGCTGATCGTCGCATTCCGGGAAGCCGTGCCCCTCGGTCAGGCCCCACGAGTGGTTGCACGTGTGCGGCACGTCGAAGTCCGTGTCCGGGTTGCCGTCCGGATCGGCCATCCACTGCAGCGCCCGGATGATGTCCATGATGGTGTGTATGTGGTTCTTGCCGCGGTCGATCGATGCGGCCGCGATCCACTGTGCACCGGGCGCCACGCCGACTTCGTCGCCGGGGGCGCCGCCGATCATGGTGCCCATCGTGTGCGAGCCGTGGCCGCTGTCGTCATAGGGGACATCGCCAGGCCCCAGCGGGTCGAACCACGCCCACTCGGGGTGGCCCGCATAGCTCGGATCCAGCCCGCGCCAGCGCGACTCCATCGCCGGGTGATCCCCGTCGACGCCGGAGTCGAGGTTGGCGACGAGCGCGCCGCGGCCGGTGATGCCCAGTTCGTCCCAGACGCGGTCCGCCTGAATGAATTGGAGGTTCGGCTCGGGGCCGGCGATGACGCCAGGCTCTTGCGACGAAACGGCGTCGATGGGTTCCACGCGATGGTTCGGATAGACGTACGTCACGTCGGGGCGCGCCGCGATGGCCTCAATGGCCTCCGCCGTCGCTTCGACGTAGACGAGATTGCCGATCCACAGCGGCTCGAACGACCGCACGGAACCGCTCTGCGCAGCGTCGCGCAGGTGCGCCAGCAACGGGCCTTGCGTGGCCGCGGCTTGCGCCTGCAACGCTTCAACCACGACGCGGTGCCGCAGCGTGCGATCCGCGAGGATGCGACGCATGTGCTGGTTGACCGCGTCCAGATCGACCTGATCCAGATAGACCAGCGCGCCGATCATGTGATCGCGATCCGCTACGGTCATGGCTGAACGCAGATCGGGCGAGATCTGACCGCCCCAGACGGTTGCCGCAAGAACAAGAACACCGAGTGATTGAATTGCCGGCCGAGCGCGCATGTGCCACCTCCAAAAACCCCATCCGACCGTCCCGCAGGATACCCGATAACTCGACGGAAACCAAGCCCGAATTTCGAGCGGCCGCGCCCGAACGAGGTCGGGCGCGGCCGGAGCGAATTGATGGCAAAAACGGGACGGCGGGTACTAATCCGGGCAGTTCACGTTGACGGGATCGAGGCACCCGGCCGGTTCGAGGAGTTTCAACTCCTGCGGACCGCTGAAGCAGCAGGTGATCAGTACGGCCTTCTTACCCTTGACGGGCACGTCGAACTGGACCTGCGGGCCGACGCCCATCCTGACGGTCCGGCCGTTCCAACTGTTGTTGTAGAACTTCAGGATACCCTTGACGGTGCCGCCGTTCTTACCCTTGCACTTGCCCTTGAGCTTCTTTACGACGTCGCAGGGACAGGACTGTTCGCAGCCGACGCCCTCGCCCAGGAAGTCGCCGCGGCGAATGAAGCAGTCGCGTTCCAGGATGAACTCGCAGGTGAAGTTGTCGATGCAGCAGGCGCCGGGCGCCGGGCAACGGAACGTGTCGCAGGTTTCGCCGTAGCGCTGCTCGCCGCCCTGGCTGAGGCAATCGTCGCGCACGAGGTCTTCGCAGTTGCCGTCGTCAAAGCAGCAGGCGAACGCGACGCTGCCCAGTGCGGTGTAGACCGCGTCGTACGCATTCACCAGCCCCCAGCCGAACGTGTTGTCTTCGCCGCGCGGGCCTTTGTCGGTCGCCGTGTCATAGAGAATCTGCTTGGCTTCGTCGCTGGTCAGATCGGGGTTGGCGCTGTACAGCAGCGCCATGACGCCGTTGACGTGCGGCGTCGCCATCGACGTACCGCTCGAATGGATATAACCGCCGTTCGACCAGCAGGAGCGGACGCTGACGCCGGGCGCCGTAACCTCGGGCTTGGTGGCCGGACGCCCGCCGGGCGAACAGTTGGTCGGGCCGCGTGACGAGAAGCCGGCGATCGGGCAGCCTGGTTCGTTGGCGTCACAGGCGCCGATCGCGATTGAGTCGTAGGCGGTGGACGCCCGGTCCGCAGGGCGCGCGAATTCGGACAGGCCGGAATTGCCCGCCGCGAAGATGTGCGTGGTGCCGGCGGCCTCGGCTGCGTCAATCCAGGTCCAGAAGATCTGATGACACTCGGAGTAGCCGTGTGCGTTGATCAGACCCCACGAATTGCCGCAGGTGTGCGGTACGTCGAAGACTGATCTGGGATTGTCGTCGGGGTCGGCCATCCACTGAAACGCCTTGATGGCGTCCGCGACCGTCCGCTCGATGCCGCCGCCACGATCGATCGCCCCTGCCGCGATCCATTGCGCTCCTGGCGCCACGCCGACCTGATCGCCGGGCGCGCCGCCGATGGTGGTGCCCATCGTGTGCGATCCGTGGCCGCAGCAGTCATAGGGGAAGTCGTTCCGGCTGTTGTACGGGTCATACCACGCCCACTCGGGATTGTTGCGATACCGGACATCCAGCCCGCGCCAGCGGGACTCCATGGCCGGATGGTCGCCGTCCACGCCGGTGTCGATCACGGCCGCGAGAACCCCTTCGCCGGTGATCCCCAGTTCGCTCCAGACGCGGTCCGCTTGGATCAACTGAATGCCCGGTTCCGGGGCGGAGGCCGCGCCGGGCGCCTCGACCTCTTCGACCGGCTCAATCAGGTCAATGGCGTAGTTCAGAAACACGTAGACGACGTCGGGATGGGCCGCGACGGCGCGGATTTCGTCAGCGACGGCGTCGACGCGAATGACGTTGCCGATCCAGTAGGGCTCGTAGAATGCGACGCGGCCGGTCGCCGCGGCTTCCTGCAGCCGCGCGAGCACCGGCCCCTGAGTCGCGGCGGCTTGCGCGTGCAGCGCTTCCACCACGACGCGGTGCCGCAACTCGCGACCGGCCATGATTCGGTAGAGGTGATTCTCGATCGCGGCGATGTCCGCCTGATCGAGATAGACCAGCGTTGAATGGATCTCGCCCGGCTGTGCCGCATCCAGCGCAGCGGACAAGTCCGGTGCGAGATCTCCGCCCCGCACGCCATTCACCGTCAACGCGACCGCCAGCAGAGACCCGACGACGCCTCGCATTTTCTGAACCCTTCCTGATATGAACCGGCCGCACACAGACCCAGCGAACCGCGGCTGAGAATACCGTCCGGACGTTTTTGATTCAATCGTCGTCGTCGGCGCCGCAGTTACAGGACGTCTATGAGTGCCGGCCGACGCGCGTTGCACAATCTGACATGAAAAACACCGGCCGCGCCCGAGAACCTCAGGCGCGGCCGGCTGGATGTTACCGCTTCCGGTCAGGGATTCCTGACCGTTATTCCGGACAGTCAATGATGATCGAGTCGAGGCAGCCCTCGGGCTCGAGCAGCTTGACTTCCTGCGGACCGCTGAAGCAGCAGGTGTACAGGACGGCCTTCTTGCCGTGGACGTTCACGTCGAACCGCAGCCGGTCGCCCACACCCATCTTTACGGTGCGGCCGTCCCAACTGGTGTTCTTGAACTTGACCTTCGCCTTGATCGTCCCACTGCCCTTGCACTTGCCCTTCATCTTCTTCACCACGTCGCACGGGCAGGCCAGATCGCAACTGACGCCCTCACCCAGGAAGTCGCCCGACTTGCTGATGCAGTCGCGCTCCAGGATGAACTCACAGGTGAAGTTGTTGACGCAGCACGCGCCCGGATTGGGGCAGTCGAACGTGTCGCACGACTCGCCGAAGCGCTGACGACCATCACGGTCGAGGCAGTCGCTGCGGAGCAGATCCTCGCAACTGCCGTCGCCGAAGCAGCAGGCGAACGGCTCGGGATCGCCGAGGGCGACGATCACGGCCTCGTACGCATTGACCAGACCCCAGCCGAACGAGTTGTCTTCGCCCGGGGAACCCTTATCGGTGGCCGTATCGTACAGAATCTGCTTGGCTTCGTCGCTGGTCAGATCCGGGTTGGCCGAATAGAGCAGCGCCATGACACCGTTGATGTGCGGCGTCGCCATCGACGTACCGCTCAGGTTGACGTACCCGCCCGTCCGCGAGCAGGAGCGAACGTTGACGCCCGGGGCGGCGATGTCCGGCTTGATGGCCGGGCCGCCGTTGGGCGTGCAGTTCGTCGGGCCGCGCGAGGAGAACCCGGCGATGGGGCAATCCTGGTTGTTGCCGTCGCAGGCCGCAACCGCGATCGAGTCATAGTCCGTCGTGGCGCGATCGCCCGGACGACGCAGACCCGAACCGCCTTCGTTGCCGGCGGCGAAAATCTGGCTGGTGCCGGCCGCCTCAGAGGCGTCGACAAACTGCCAGAATTCCTGATCGCAGGGCGGATAACCGTGACCGGTAGTCACGCCCCACGAGTTGCCGCAGGTGTGCGGAACGTCGAAGTCGGTGTTGGGATTCTCATCCGGGTCGGCCATCCACTGGAAGGCCAGGATGATGTCCGCCACGGTGCGCGGAATTCCGCCGCCACGGTCGATTGCCCCGCTGGCCATCCATTGGGCGCCCGGCGCCACGCCGACCTCGTCGCCCGGAGGGCCGCCGATGGCGGTGCCCATCGTGTGGGATCCGTGACCGCAGCAGTCGTACGGGAAGTCGTTCTGATTGTTGAACGGATCGTACCAGGCCCACTCGGGGTGGCCTTCGTAGCGATCATCAAGCCCGCGCCAGCGGGTTTCCATGGCGGGGTGATCGCCGTCCACACCGGTGTCGATCACGGCGGCGAGCACGCCGTCGCCCGTGATGCCGAGTTCGTTCCAGACGCGATCGGCCTGGATCAGGCGGATGCCCGGCTCGGGAACCAGCGACGCCGCTTCTGCTTCGCTCTCACCCGTGGAGTCGATCAACTCGACGCCGTAGTTGGGGTAGACACGCATCACGTCCGGCCGGGCGGCGATCGCCTCGATTTCTTCGGCGATGCCGTCCACGCGGACGATGTTCCCAATCCAGTACGCATCGAAGAACGTCACGCGACCGGCGTCCTTCGCGTCCTGCAAGCGGGCGACCAGGGGTCCCTGCGTTGACGCGGCCTGCATCTGCAGCGTCTCGACCACGATGCGGTGCCGCAGGTTGCGGTCCGCCATGATGCGGAACATGTGGTCTTCAACGGCGTCGAGGTCGACCTGGTCGAGGTAGACCAGGGCGGAGATGATCTCCCCCTCATTTGCCGCGTCCAGAGCGTCGCGAAGCTCCGGCACGATGTCCCCGCCTCGAGCCGTCCCCGCGAGCAACGCGAGGCATGGCACGAGAGCGACCAGCCGTTTTTTCATAGCGAGTCTCCCCAAAAACAATGGTTGATAGGCGGTGAACACCTGTCCCGCCGGTACGTTACCCGGGAACGACGCGAGATGTCCCCCCTTCGAGTGCGCTCCAGCATAGCAAATCAGCCCGAGGAATCCAACCCGCCGGCGAATCTCGCATCCCGCGCGTGGCGTCACGCGCCGCGACGCATCGCTCAGGATCGCAGTCGATCGTCCTCGGCTCAGGCGGCTGCGGACCGGCTCTGCATGCCCCCGTGACGTGGGGCACACCCGCCTTGGCGCTCTTTGCGGCCCGATTCCGGCGTGTCTGGCGGCCGCGCACCCAGCCGGCGCCGCATGGCGGCTGCGCGTCACATTGTGCCGTCAGGGCCGCTGCAGTCCGAGCCTGGCCATCACCTGCTGAAGATCTTCCCAGGTCTTGCGCTTTTCGTGCGGGTAGCGGAGCAGATAGGCCGGGTGATAGGTCGGCATGACGGCGGTGACGGTGGCATCGGACGGATCGGCGGAAAGGCGCATCTCGTGGAACCGGGCTCGGAGCCGGCCCAGCGACTGCGTGACGTCCAGCAGCGTCTGCGTGGCTGGAACGCCCAGCGAGACGATCACCTCAGGTTGAATAATGCGAAGCTGTTCCATCAGATAAGGTCGGCACGCGGCCATCTCCGGCGGCTCCGGCGTGCGATTGCCCGGAGGGCGGCACTTGACCACGTTGCAGATGAAGACGTCGTCCCGCGTCAGCCCCATCGCGCGGATCATGTCGGTCAGCAGTTGACCGGCTTTGCCGACGAAGGCGAAACCCGATTTGTCCTCCTCATAGCCCGGCCCTTCGCCCACGAATACGAGTCGCGCATCGACGTTGCCCTGACCGAAGACGGTCTGCGTGCGACCCTTGTGCAGGCCGCAGCGGGTGCAGCTTCGCACCTGCGTGTCATTCAGCACGCGCAGCGCGGCGACCTTCCGGGGCGCACCGAGCAACGGCTCGCCCTGCGGGTGCAGCGCTGTGGTGGCCGCAGGCTGAGGCCGGGCGACCGGTCGGCCGGGAGTTGATCGCGGTGCAGCGGGTGGAGCGGGCGCCGATCGGGCCGGAGGTGCGGGACGGGCTGCGGGGCGCGTCGCCTGAGCCTGTGCCGGTGCTGCTGGCGAACCGGCGGCGCGGCGCACCGGCTCGACCGCCGGAAGCGCGACCGCGACCGGCCATTCACGCAGCCCGAGACGCCAGTCGCCTTCGAGCAGGGGTTGCAGGGCGGAGTAAACCGTTGGGTCGATCGCTTGCATGGCGTTCAAGACACGTGTGGCGCCGCAGCCTAGCCCGCCGGCGGGGGTCACGCAAACGCGGCTTTTCACTTGGCCCGATGCGCGCAGAGCCGTTCGATGGCCTCCGGATAGGCCTCACACTCCGCCTCAAACACCCGCGCCGCCAGTGTGTCGGCCGTGTCGCCGGGCAGGACCGGCACGCGCGATTGAAGAATGATCGGGCCGTGGTCGTATTCGTTGTCGCAGTAGTGAACCGTGCAGCCGCTCTCCGTCCGACGTGCGTCCAGCACCGCCTGATGCACGCGCAGCCCGTACATCCCCGGCCCGCCGAACTCCGGCAGCAGGGCGGGGTGAATGTTGATCGCGCGACCCTGGTAACGCTCGGGGATATGCCAGAGCGACAGAAAGCCCGCCATGCAGACCAGGTCCGCGTCCAGCGCGTCCACGGCCGTGGTCAGCGCCTGCTGATAGGCCGCGGCGGCCATCTCCCTGCGTGAGACGATGGTCACCGGCAGCCCCGCGTCGCGGGCGCGCTCGACGCCCTTAACGTCGGACCGTGAGCTGATGACCCCGGCGATGACCGCGTCGAGCCGGCCGGCGCGGATGCGATCGTTCAGGTTGAGCAGCGTCCGGCCGCCGCCGGAGATCAGCACCGCCAGCCGGATCCGCGAATCACTCATGCGGCCAGCGTAACGCTCCGAGGTCGGGCTGCCCAGCGCCTTGCGGCATCGTGCCCGCAGCCCGGAAGCCAGGCTTTGTCACGGGCGCGTCCGCGTCGCTGCGGCGGTATTGGGACGTCTTGTTCGACCCGCTGAGAAAAGACCTGCCGTCTGGTGGAATATACGGCGGAGCGTCGGCATTGCGGCCCGTCCCACGAGTGTGGAGCGGTGCGCCGCGCCGGCGCGGGAGTTCGCAGCCATGAGAACAACAATTCGATCGTCCGCCCGGGCAAGTCTGGTCATCGCGTCGGCGCTCGTCGCCGTGCCGCCGATCCGCGCCGACGTGGGAACGGGATTCACGCTTCAAGCGCTTCTGAAGGAGGAGGGCCGGCCGGTCAACGGCGGCGTCGACCTGCGCGGGGCGCTCTTCGACGCAGATGGGAATCCGGTGGGGCCGCAGGTGCAGGTCGATAACGTCACCGTGACGGACGGCCTGCTGAGCTGGGTGTTCGACTTCGGCCCGCAGTTCGCCGGGCAGGGGCTGCACCTGGAAGTGGCCGTCCGCAATCCTCACGATCCTGAAAACCAGGCGCCCTTCGAGACGCTGCAGGGGCGCATCCCGATCACACCTGCGCCCGAGGCGCTGCACGCGCAGTCGGCGACCAGCGCCCACGGCGTAAGAGTGCCACTCATCCTGACGCAGGATAATGACGAGCAGCCCACGCTGTCGGTCGAAAACGTCGGCCCAGGGCTGGCGGCGCTGGAGGTGCTGGGAAAGATGTTCGTCGCCCCGGCCGGCCGCAGACCGGTCGAGCCGACGCTGGAGATTGACGGCGAAACCGGCGGTCTGACGGCGCAAGGGACGCTGACCGCAAGCGGCATGGCGCTCTCCGGCGACGCCTCGGTGGGCGGCAATGCCTCGGTGGGCGGCAACGCCTCTATCGGCGGGTCGCTCGATATGAACGGCGGGGTCGTCGGCAACATCGGCAGCAACGGCTCCGCCTTCGACGCTCAGGGCGGCCTGAACCTGAACGGCGGGTTCGACGTTCTGGCCGGCACGCTCAACGTCGGTCTCCAATCGGTCCGGGCTTCGGCGCAGAACTTCTCGGTATCATCCGACTCGGCCGGTATCGCAGGGGCGAGCAGCGTGCAACTTACGTCGGCTGGGACCGTGATGAGCGTTTCGCGGGACAGCGTGAAGGTGTCAGGCAATCCGTTTCAAGTCGGCGAGGAGTTCGAGGTCGACGACGTCACCGGCACCCTCACCACGAGGGGCGATCTTCATCTCGCGGGCGCGTACTTCGACGGCAACGACGCTCCCGGCACGTTCGGGCAGGTATTGACGACGACGGGCGCCAGCACGTTCTGGCGCGATCCGGGCCTGTTCGACGGCGACGTGGACATTCAGGGCGATCTGCTGATCGGGCCGCCGGAGAATCGCCTGTTCACCGTCGAGCGCGGCGTGCAGACCGTGAACGTGCGCGGCCGGCTCCAGGTGACGGACGCCAACAACGGTCCCGTCGTCACGGTGGAACGAGGCGTCGAGCCGGGCTTTACCGCTCACCGGCAGGTTCGCGTGCAATCGCGGCTGCTCGACATCAACGACCTCCCCGGCGACGCCGGGCAGGTGCTCACGTCGACCGGCGACGGCGTGCGCTGGACGGACTCGAACACGTTTCTCGGCGGGCTCGCGGTTCCCGACAAGGACAACCCGCGCTTCCAGGTGACCGGAGGCGGAGACACCTCGCTCGATAACGCGACGCTTACGGTCACGCTGGATGAGGGCGGGTTTCCCGGCGAGGTCGACGGCATCACCGTCAAGACGAAGCGGTTCGGCTCGGGCATCCGCGTCGAACACAGCGGCGCCGGCAGCGCGATCGTCGCGCGTTCGACGGCGGAGACCGCGATCAAGGCGGAATCTCAGCAGGGTGATTTCCCCGCGGTCGTCGCCCGGCACTTCGGCGAAGGCGATGCCATCCAGTTCAGCTCGAATGCCGCCATCGGTTCAATGTCGGGCAGCACGGCCGCCGGGGCGGCGCTGACCGTCAGTAACGGTGGCGCGGGACGTACGGTGGACGTGCTCGGCGGCGACGGGATGCACGTTCAGCGGCACTTCTTCGACAGCTCGAACTCCGGCGGCAACCCGGGCGATATTCTCTCGGCCACCGAGACGGGGACGGCCTGGATCGACTTCGCCGCGGCCATCCCCGATCCGAAGTTCAACAGCATTACCATCGCGGACGTGGGCTTTTTCGGCCCGAACCCGAACGATCCCGAGATCGTCATCGACGGCAACACCGGCGGCATCCGGGCGAAAGGCGACCTGGTCGTCGGCGATTTCAAGTTCACCGTGGACGCGGCCACCGGCAACACCCAGGCGCGCGGCACCCTTACGGTCAATCCCAGCGGCGATAACGCGGTGTTTACGGCGGACAGCGCCGGAAACGTCTCCGCGCTGGGCGATGCCAACATCCAGGGTCGCTATCACGACAGTCAGGGTTCACCCGGCTCGCCGGGACAGGTGCTCTCCAGCACCGGCGACGGTACGCAGTGGGCGGAGCGGAAGGTCTTCGTCGACGGCGTCGCGGTGCCCAACGAGAACGACCCGAAGTTTCTCGTGGCGCCGACCGGTCACACGGCCGTGCGGGCGACGGTCGTCGTCGATCCGGATGGCGGCGACTCGCCCGGCGATGAGGACAGCATCACCGCGTTTCTCAGAAACGGCGTCGGTGCGGCGGTGGCGGCGTTCGCCGAGAGCGACGCCGGACAGGGCGTATTCGCCGGCGCGAAGGGCGCGACCGGCATCGGCGTCCATGCCCACGCCGAGGGCGCACAGGGTCACGCCGTCCGTGCGACGGCCGTGGGTACAAGCGGCATCGCCGTCAAGGCGACCGCCAACGGCGGCAGCGGCATCGCGGTCGACGCCCTGGTCAATGGCGACGACGCCACCGCGGTGGTCGCGCGGGCTCAGAAGCGGGCGATCCAGGCGAGCAGCAACAAGCCCGACGTCTCGACCGCCTCGATCACCAACGGTGGCGGCGGACCGGCCGTGCTGGTGGAATCGCCGCTGGGGCGCATCGGCGACATGACCGGCAACACCGGCGATGCCCGCGGAGCCCTTAACGTCGATAACCAGGGCGCGGGCCACACGCTGATCGTCACCGGCGGCGACGGACTGCACGTGGAGCGGCACTACTTCGACAGCGATAACTTCCAGGGCGATCCGGGCGATCTGCTTTCGGCCACTGCCACGGGAACGAAATGGATCGACCCGCCCAGCGGCGGGGGGGGGAACGGCCGGTTCGACGCCATTCGCGTGGACACCACGGCGCAGTTCGGCACGGATCAGAACATCACGGCCACCATCGACGGCGCCACCGGCGACGCAGAGTTCTGCGGCGACGTTCACATCTGCGGCGACTTGAGCCTGGACGGCCGCGTGCAGACGGGCGACACCGGCGGTGTAACCTATCCTTCAAGCGGGAGCTACACGGTCTCCGTCACGGATGGGCAGACCACGAAATCGGTGATGCACTATACCGGCGCCGGCACCGTCGGCGTCGGCGACGCGGCCGTGCCGAACGTGGCGCTGCTGGTCAGTCCGGTCGACGACTCCCAGGTGTCGATCAAAATCAACGATCCCGACGACGACAAGCTCGACATCGCCACGCCGCCCGGGCAGGACATGACCATCGGCACGTTCGATGGCAACCAGACGACGACGCGGGTCACCGTCGCCGACAACGGCATCTTCACCGCAATACCGCTGTTTGCGGAAGGCGCCTTCAACTTCATCAACAACGTCGTGACCACCATCGTGCAGATATCGGAAGGCTCGGTGAACTCGCCGCGTTTGCAGGTCTCGGCGTCCACGCCCAACGGCGTGCCGGTGGCGTTCATTCGCCATCTGTCGGCGGCATTGGCGATGTTCGTCAACGGCGACGTGGATATTACGGGCAACATCTCCAAGGGCGGCGGCTCGTTCAAGATCGACCACCCGCTCGATCCGGAGAATAAGTTCCTCTATCACTCGTTCGTCGAGTCGCCCGACATGATGAACATCTACAACGGCAACGCGATCACCGACGGGCACGGCTACGCCGTGATCACGCTGCCCGACTGGTTCCAGGCGCTCAATCGCGATTTTCGCTATCAACTCACCGTGATTGACGAGGAAGACAGCGATGCGTTCGTGCAGGTGAAGGTCGTGCGCCGCATCGAAGGCAACCAGTTCACCATCCGTACCAGCGAACCGGACGTGGAAGTGTCGTGGCAGGTGACGGGCGTTCGGCAGGATCCCTACGCGAACGCACATCGCATCCCGGTGGAAGTGGACAAGCCGGATTTCGAGCGCGGGTTGTATCTGCACCCGGCTGCGTGGGGCGTGGCGGAAGAGTTTGGCATCGACGCCGCCCGGCAGGCGCTGGAGGCGGCGGCGTTGCCATTCGAGCCGCAAGAGGCGCGCGATTCGGCGGGCGATACTGCCGAGAGGGTCAACACGTTTGAGGGAGGTGCGCCGTGAACATTCATTATGATACCACGGCCTCGCTGCGCGAAAGCACGGCCTGCCTGCGGCGGAGCGTGCCACGCAACTGTCGTTCAGTACGCCACGGCCTCGAAGACGAGACCGTCCCACCCGGGTGTGGCTCAGTAGACCACGGCCTCGAAGACGAGACCGTGCCACCCGACGCATCACGCGCGGCGCCATACGAGCGGTTTGGTCACACCCCCGAGCCGCGGGCTTCAGCCCGCGCGACGTTGCGGCGCAGCTCGCGGCCGCGAGTGGGGCGACACGGTCGAATTCTGAACGCCGTCGTCATGCTCGCGGTCTGCGCCATTCCGGCGAGCTTCCCCACGGGCGCACGCGCCGCCGAGCATACGCTCGACTTCGTCAGCGTCGACGGCGGCGCGGCGCCGCTCGCCGGCACAGCGCTGAAGATGTCCATAACCGTCGGCCAGCCGGACGCGATGACGTTGACGTCGCAACGGCTGGAACTGATCGGCGGCGTCCAGGCGGCCGTGCTGGTGCAGGTCGCCTGCGACGGCGACGAGCGGCTGCGGTCCAACTGTCGGGCGAAGGAGTGCGGCCACCGGTTCAAGGCCGTGCTGCGGGGCGCGACGCCGGGTCAGACGGTTACCTTCCTCCTCGACGGCGGCGACGAGCGCGTGGTCGAGATCAATCGGCGCGGGAAGGCCCGGGTCTCGTGGTGCCCGGCGCTGGAGGGCAGGCACACGGCGTCGGTGGCGGAGTGCGGCGTGGCGGACAAGGCGAAGTGCCGGTAGGCGCTACCGCGGGTCCGTCCGCGATGCGTCAAGCGACTGGGCGGAGGGGTCGTCGCCGGCGGGCGACGTCGCGGCGAACCAGCCGCGGGCCTGCGCCACTTCCGCCGCCGTCAGCCGGGTAACGCTGTTCTGCACGTCGAGCCCCTGCTCGCGGCAGCGGTCCATCAATACGCGCGACGTCACGCCCAGTTCGCGGGCGAGTTCCTTGATCTTCAGGCCTCGATTCACGCGGTCATGTTAGCCGGTTTCGCCGGGTCTGCACACGGCCGCCATCCCGATCGCGAATACACCACGCCTGCCGCCCGCCCGCTCGCCATCAGGCGACGTTCCCGCGCGCCCGGTGCTGCATGTCCCGCGGAATCAGCGGCTTTCCCCACCGTGGCCGAGCCGGTAACGTGATCCGCGAGGCTTGCACGAGTGTGGAAGCGCCCGGTGCATGGCGACGATGCTTCTGACACGCGGTCGGCATGGCGACAAACCGCAGAAGACATTCAGGAGGCTTGCGATCATGAGCGATTCATCACGGCGGACCTTTCTGACGGGAGCGGCGGTGGCGGCGCCGGCGGCGGTGCTGCTCGGGCCGCAGAGCGCGGCCGCGGCGTCCGACGGCGGCAAGCGCGTCGTGCCCGGCAGCCCCTATCCGACCTTCTCCCGGGCAACCGTGTTCAACGGCACGGTCTACGTCTCCGGCGTGCTCGGCCAGAAGCCCGGCACGCGCGACTTGGCGTCCGACGCCTTCGAGCCGCAATGTCGACAGGCGATGGAGAATCTGAAAGCCTCCGTCGAGGCGGCCGGCTCGACCATGGCCCACGTGCTCAAGTGCCAGTGCTTCCTGACCGACGTCGAGGACTTCGCCACGTTCAACCAGATCTATGTGACGTACTTTCCGTCCGATCCGCCCGCCCGCAGCACGGTCATCGTCAAGGATCTGGTGGCGAAGGGGGCGAAACTGGAAATCGACTGCTTCGCGGCCATGCCGTAGGGAATGCGAATGGCGAATCACAATTCATCGGAGCATGCGGCGTCCGCAGGCAGTCAGCCTATATGAGCAACTCTGCAGCAGCGCCCGTCCTGCCGTTCCTGACCGCCGACCTGCCCGGCATCGGCGGGCGGATCAAGGTGTATGATGAGGACTTCCTCGTCGAGGAGCTGCCCCGCTATCAGCCCGGCGGCGAGGGCACGGACGTCTACGTCACCATCGAGAAGCGCGGGCTGACGGC
>CAZYLK010000151.1:0-15752 GCA_964648365.1 uncultured Phycisphaeraceae bacterium | reverse complement strand
CGCGACGTGCTCGACGACGTAACGGCGGACGCGTCGTGCTTCTCGATAGTCCTGGATGATGGGAACGGGAATCAAGAGAACGACGACGATGATAAGCGGCGCCCACATGAAGAGCCTGGACGCGCCGAAGACCGCCGGCCCCACCAGCCATCGCAGGCCCACCCCCACCAAGATGACCAGCGAGATCCAGAACACCCACCCGAGAAGCGTCATCGCCGCCTGGCCGAGGGCACGGACGCGGATCGGCACGTCGATCATCGAAGTGGGGACGGGTGGATCGTCCGCCATGTCGGCGGATGGATCGTCGAAGACGGGCCCGTCGTCTTGGCCCGTACCCCGCGCTTCGAAGTCGCTCTCGTCCTGCCCGTTTTCCATGTCGTTGGTTCGGTCGCTCACGGGGGGGAGAGTATGGCCGATTCTCGCGTTCGGGAAGCCGCCGCGGCCGCGGCCACGGGGGCGGATTGGTGCGTCTACGGCTGGCCGCCGTCTGACACGAGGGCCTGGACGACGGACTCGCGGGACGGCGGATCGAGCGGGCTGAGCCAGCAGGCCAGCAGCGCCTCCGCTTCAATCAACGTGACGATGCGCTCGAGTGTCCGCTCGCCGTTGGAGACGATGATGCGCCACCCGTGCCGGGACTCCGGTCGCATCACGAGCGCGGACGTATCGGATGGAAAGTAGGTGACGGTTGCGCTCGATGGCGGCTTGACGGCAAGACCGCCGGGAACGGCGTACCAATCCAGAGCCAACCGACCCTCGCTGTGTCGAGAACTACCGAAGAAGATCGCGAGGATGAGCAAGCCCCAGGGATCGCTGAACCTGGCCATACCGAGCAGCATGAGCACGCCATACACAACCGCTGCAACCATAGCAATAACCAGCAGAATGCGCCGCAGACGAGCACGGCGGGCCGACTCCCGAACGCTGGTCTCTGACAGCAGCGTTTGCTCGCGGTCCGCATGCGTCAGCGTTGTCACCAGATCGCGGAATGACTCGTCATCCTCCGCCAGCAAGCGCGGCTCGAAGGCGACACCTACACCGCGAACGGGCGTCAGCAGACCAGCCTCACCATAGCGGACGACGGTGCCGGTGTGACCGCTGCCCGCAAGCACGCGCGCGAGGCTTCTCAGGCTGGTTGTGAACCAGGACCGCCGCGCGCGACGGTAGAGCGCTTCGGCCAGGTCAACCGTCAATCCGCCGGCGTCTTGGATCATCGCGGTCATTTGTCGCCGCTCGCGCGGTCCCTGGATGAGCGGGCCGAAGATCAGCAGCATCACGACGAGCGCCAGCGCGGCGCTGATAATGATCATCACCGGCGGCCAGGCCGCGGCCGCAGAGAGTGCTGCTATGAAAAAAGCCATCACGCCCACGGCGAGGGCAAGCCGTCGCGCGGCCGGGCTGATCGGGCTCGGAACGGGCACGTCAACCAGTGTGACGCGTCGGCCGGGGGGGCGATCCTCCAACGGCGGCGGGACATCCGGCATCTCACGGCTCATGTGCGGTGCGTGCTCCACGACGAAAGGGTACCCGCTGCCCGGCTCTCGGGGAACGCGGGATGAGAGCCGAGCCCGGTGGCGCTGCCTGGCGCACAGTTACGACCTGCCGTCAGGCGATCCCAGCGCCCGCACGACGTGCTCGCGCGGCGGCGGATCGAGCGGGCTGGTCCAGCAGGCCGTGAGCGCTTCGACTTCCCGCCTCGTGAGCCCGCGCTTATGCGTGCCCGCCGCGTCGCTGAGGATCGCTTGCCAGCGGTTGTGCGATTCCTGACCGAGAATCAGCACGGCCGCGGCCGGTCGCAGCCAGGCGATGGGATGCCTTCCGCCGTACTTGATCGCGACGGCGCCGGGGAGGACAAACCACTCGGGTACCTCCGGTTCCGCATCGCCCGACGCAGCGCCGATCAGCCGGGCCAAGCCGCCACCAAACGCCCACAGCGTGGCGACGCCCAGCAGCCCCATAAGAACGGTCTGCCCGTTCCGCGCGGCGTTGACCGTCAGCATTGTCAGCCCAAGCACACTCACGACGAAACGCCATTCGCTGCCACGCATCCAGTCGGCGATTCCGCGCACGCGTCCGGCCGATGCGGAAGCCCGGTTGGCCATTGGTGGCCGCGTCGACGGGGGAACCTTCGCGCGGGCTGAAGCCCGCGGCTCGCCGGAGAATCGGGATCGCGCATCGCCAGTGGATGTGCACCGGAGCTCGTCATCCGCACGCGGACTTGCGTAGATGGTCGCCAACAGATCCTCGAAGGACTCGTCACGTTCGGACAGCAACCGAGGCTCGAAAGCAACGCGAACGCCTTCCACATCCGACAGATCCTGTACCCGGCCGAAACGAATAACGGTACCGAATCGGCCGAGCCGCGCGAGGACGGCAGCCAGTTCCGACCAGCCGGCCGGGCGGCAATAACGCGGCAATTCACGAGCCAGGGCCGAAAGCCAGTCCTGCGTGGAATCGTGCCGCCGGGTCGCCAGGAACGTAGCCAGCGAGACGCACTTGCGGCGCGACCAGCGACGCAGCGTTGCGCCGACCAGGAGCAGGACCACCGCCACGCCGCCAATGACGGCGACGATGGGCGGCGCGGCCGGGAACAAGAATTGAGACAGTACGGCAACCAGGAAGATGGAAACACCGGAGGATAGCGTCAGCAGGACCGCTATGCCGAACAGGCGCAGCACCCAGACGATGGGCGCCAACCGCGGCTCGCGGGTAGCGATGTCGATAACGGATAGGGCCGAAGCGTGCGCTCCGCCGGTTTCGCGCGCTGCTGCAACCGCTGTTCCCCGCCCGTCTGTCACCGATTCATTCACCGACGGATCGTACGAAAGCGGTAAGGGCGACGGAAGACCGGCCGTCGAGCCGCGGCGAGCGGAACAGAGGCGGGTAGCCGTCGCGGATGCGTTCAGGAATCGCGCGTCCCATCGTGCGGCTGCTCGTCGGATACCAGCGCCTGCCGGATGCGCTCGTGGGGTGGGGCCTCAATTGGGCTGAGCCAGCAGGCCAGTAAGACTTGAACCTCTAAATTCGTCAGGGCTCGTCTGGCAACTCGTTCGCCGTCGCTGATGGCGACGTGCCATCCCCGACGCGACCGCTGACGGAGCACCAGGACCGAGTCGGCGGGCCGCAGATAGGTCACTTTGGAATTGTACGTCGACTTCGCGGCCACGCCGCCGGGAACGACGAACCACTCGGGCGTCAACGCGCGGACGCCACATGCGTAGGCCAGCGCCAGGACGAGAAAGCTGAGATCTGCACGGCTCCAGATGCCGTAGAGGTAGCCCGCGAGTACGAGTATCCCGGCCGCCACCGGGAGGGCGAATGTGGAAGCGGCCGACCTCGGCCGCGACGGCTTCGTTCGTTTCGCTGTCCGCGTTGCGTCAGGCGGTGTCGCGGCCTCCGCGCGACGGTCATTGTCCACAAGCGATGCGAGCAGGTCGTCCGAGGCAATCTCGCGCTCGGACAGCTTCCGCGGCTCGAAGGTGAAGGCAGCCGGTTCGACCGGTGTGAACTCTGCCTCCCGGCCGGCGCGGAAGATCTCGCCTGCTCGGCCGTCCGCGGCCAGGACCCGCGCCAGCGCGGCGACGCCGCCGCCACCGCAGAACAGATGGCAGTCCGGCAGTGCGCGACGGACAAACGCCGCGGGGGACACCGCCGGAATGACCTCGAGCAATTGCCGCAGTCGCGCCGTCTCCGCCCGCGTCTGGAACCGCGAGATGAAGATCAAAGGCAGCAGGATGATGGCCATCCGCACGCCGACCAGGGGTCCGGTCCTGGCCGCAGCACCGAACGCCGCTTCAAACGCGAAGAGCAGGAGCAACGTCAGGACCATAAGAACCGGCACGCCGAGGAAAATCCCCACCGCAAGTTCCGCCGCGTTCAGCAGCGAGACGGGGATGTCGATGATGGCTTGCGACGGCGGGGGGACGCTGGCTTCGTTCTCGGGCAGCGAGTGTGGTTCGTGCTGTGCGACAGAAATAACCAGTATCCCCGTGTGCGACGGCCCACGAATCCCCCTTGCGGGAGGGTGCGACAGTGGCATTGTTGGTCCGAGCGACAATGGCCGGGGTAACCGGCGCCGATTCCCGTTGAATGCTACGAAATCACTGCGTGCGGGGAAAGGTCGGCGGCGCCGCTACCGCGTGTCGGCGCTGTCCGTGGCGCAGTCTGCCTGGCCGGCGGCCCGGGCGGAAGGCTGTACCGTGTCGACGAACGCTCTGAGCATCTCGTCTGTCGGCGGCTCGGCCGTGGAGTGCCAGGCCGCCAGCGCGACCCGCGCTTCCAGCTCGGTCACGCGGAGAGTCGCCGACTCGATTCCGCACTGCACGACGAGGCCGCCGTCGTACCGCCAGCACATCACGCCGTCTTCGCGTCGAAGAATCCGGTTCTGGACGATCAGCCCGCCGGGAAAGACCCACGCTCTGTTCGCCAGCGCCAGCAGATGCAGAAACACGCCATAGTAGACATACCAGATGAGGAACCCGCCGGTGCCGATCGTCAGGATCGCGGCGGGTTTGAACATGACGAGCACGAGCACGTAAGCTGTTGCCAGCGCGATCGGCAAGCGGCCAAGCTGCCGGCGATGACGCCTGAATGTCTGCACGATGCCTCGGGGGGGGGTCGTCGTGCGGCCCGCGGCGTGCCCGCTCGCATGGTTAAGCGTTTCGAGCAGGCCCGTCAGGTTGTCGCGTCGGTCCTTGAGTTCCTCCGGCTCGAACGGAACGGTTAACGCCTCCGCCGGAAACGGCGCAGGGCCTTGCGGCCAGCAGCGCAGCGTCACACCGCGTATGCCGGCGTCGACCAGCTTCGACGGCAAGGACGCGACCGTCTCCGCACCGAGAAACGAAGACATCTCGCAGATGCCCGACCGGCCGATGATCTCGGCAAGCTGAGCCGGTGTGGCGCCCCGTGCGTTCGCCTCCACATGCTTCACCGCTCGCTCGCTCTGTTCATGGTGCCGCTGCTTGATGTCCAGACGCTTGATCAGCGCCACGGTCGCTATCGAGAGCAGCAGCGCGGCGACCACCGCAGCCGAAGCGTAGTACCCAGCTTCGATGAGGGCGGCGGTCGGAATGATCAGTGCGAACAGGCCGATCACCCAGCAGGCCGCATCCCAGTAGGGATTCCAACCGTGTCGGCGGCACTGGATATCTATGACGTGGCCGTCGAGCACGCATTGGGGCATCGGGCGCGACATATCCCCCGCGGCTGCTGGTTCACCTGCGGCTGCACCGCCGGCGTCGCCTGGAATGGTCTGCGGCCGATCCATGCTTCCATCATAGCGGTCCGCACGTAATCCTCGGTCCCGATTGGAGCGGTATTCGGTGTGGTCTGCCGAAGGCGGCCCCTGAGCCCGCCGGCAAGCTCGGATACGCCGAAGATTTATCGCCCGCACGCAGAGGCACCCGCCTGTACAATGCGGAGCTTCAGAGCTATCCTCTGTAGGAGGAGAACCTCGGCTGGCGAGAAAACGACATGACCACAAGCACTGAAGCCATCTATATCAACGGCGTACTCAAGCCGCTCGGCGCCCTGGGCCTCCGCGAGCAGGAACGCGTCCGACTCATCGTCGAGCGACTGGAAAATCCCGACCCGCAGGCACGAGAAGCGGCATTTCAGGAGTTGCTCGACGGCATCGAACGCATGAACTTCAGGTCTGAGGGTTTCTACCCGACGCGTGATCAGTTGCATGACCGGCGCTCATCGGTATTGCGAGTAGACTCATGACCACGCTCATAATTGGCAACCTTGGCGAGATCGCACTGCCGGACGACGTGCGGCAGCGGCACGGCTTCTTGCCGAGTTCCCAGATCCGCGTAATCGAAACGCGCGGAGGCGTCCTGCTGATTCCGCTGGGCGACGCGCCCGTCTCGGAAGAATTGGCGCGGGAATTGGAGGAGTGGCGGGCACTCGGCGCGGCGACATGGGAAAGCTTCCCTTATGCGGACTCAGACGCGTGAACATCGCAGACATATACTGGATCGAGTTTCCCGGCGGCGCCGGGCGGGCTCAAAGTGGTCGCCGACCCGCGATCGTGATTCAGGCTGAGTCGGTTAGTGCAGTCCTACCGACCGTGCTTGTCGTGCCGCTGACGACGCAGTTGGAAGCCTTGCGATTCCCCGGCACGTTCCTGATCGAACCGGATGCCGCGAACCGCTTGGCCCACCCGTCCGTGGGACTGGTCTTTCAGTTAGCGGCTGTCGATCGGCGCTTCGTGAGCGCAACACTTGGACGGCTCGAAACGCCCGGGCTTAATCAACTGTGGGCGGCACTGGGCTCCCTCATCGACCGACAAATCACGGCGTGACTTAAGTTCCCCCGCATCAGGCGAGTGTCCAGGTTTTGCACGGGTTGCGACAGGCGCGGCACCGCCCGGCACCGAGCGTGCAGACACGCACGAGACCCGCGAGACCCGCGAACAATGGCCCGGTTCACAGTGGACACGGCCGCTACACCGCGACCGCTTCGCGCTGGGTGCGGCGGCGGCGGCGGCGTTTCTTGGGGGCGCCGGCGACGCGGACTTCGGCGGTGCGCGGTTGGGCAGCCTCGGCGACTTCGATGGCTTCGCGCACGTCAGCGGCGTGGAGGTCGGCGTTGACCTCTTCCCACAGCCCTTCTGCGCGGTTGTAGACGCCGCCGGAGACCATCACGTTCATCGTCGGGTTGATGCCGATTTCGCGGATCGAGTCGATAAGCTGGCGAACGCCGGGCACGCCGCTCGGGTGGGTGCCGTAGATCATCAGGATGTCCGGGCAGAGCTGGCCGCACACCGAGCGGACCTCGTCGTGCGGGACGCCCCCCCCGATGAAGTACACGTCCCAGCCGCGAGCCTCGAACAGGTCGGCGCACATCTGTGCCCCCAGTTCTTCCGGCTCGGCGTCGGCGCAGGTGATCAGAATGCGTTTGCCGTTGCGTTCTTCGTAGGACAGATGCGCCTGCATCTGGTCGGCGATCATGCGGTTGATGCGAGTGGCCATGTGCTCCACGGCCGCGTTGATGCGGTGGTCGCGATAGAGCTTCTCGACCGACTCCATCGCCGGCCAGATCAGTTCGCGGTAGACCTCACGCGGGTCGCCGGACGCCTGCGCCACGTCGCGGGCGATGCTGCGGCAGGTAGTCCGATCGCCCTTCAGCAGGGGCGTAAGATAGCGGTGGAGGGTCATCCGTCCCGTCATGCGTCGCTCCGGGTTGGTGCAGACCGGGCAAAGGGTTCGTCGCGCCTGGCGACGGGCCTCCTGCCCGATCCCGAAGCGGTTCTGCACGAGAGAGGTTACGGTTTGGCCGACAATCCAGTCAGCCGCACAAAGTCGCGCCAATTTTGCCGTTGTTCCCCGACATTGCCCGTCAAAACGTTAATTTGGGCAATTCAGGAAACATGGCATGATTCGTATCGGCAGACGGCCGCGAGAAACTTGAAGGCTGATGGGTCCGGAATATGCCGCGCCGCCCCGGCCCGCCCGGAAACGGCGACGCCCCACCCCGGATCAGGGGCAGGGCGTCGCGGCAAAACGAGTCTGCGGTTCAGGCCGTAGATCAGGCGCAGTTGTACGCCCGTTCCACCACCGCGCCGCAGCCCCAAGTTGCGGTGGCCGTGCCGGCGCCCTGGGGAAGGTCGATGAACTTGACCGTGGCCTTGCCCTTCCGGCTGAGCGTGCCCGCGGCGCTTTGTCCGTCGCTGAGTTCCACCTCAAACGTGTCGCTGTCGAGGCCGCCGGTCAGCTTGATCTTCAACTGCGTGTCGCCGCTGCGCTTGACCTTGCACTTGGCCTTGGCAATGGCCTCGCTGCCGCGGCACTCGGCCTCGCACTCGTCAGGCACGAGGTTGCCGTTGACGTCCAGGCTTCGGCCGGAGGCGATGTCGTCGCCGTCGTGAAGCTGGTTGTTGTTGCAGTCGATGGCGATCCGCATGTAGTAGACGTCCTGCTCCTGGTTGTAGGTGGCAGAGTACGCCAGGTGGGCGCCGACGTCGTCGGACTCCATATCGTAGTAATCGCCGATCTTGTTCTGCTGCGGCCAGCCGGCGTAACTGTCGAACGCCGGCCCGGCCTTGGCGCTGGGCGACCACGTCTGCCCGCCGTCGGTCGACCAGGCGTAGTACGTTTCGCTGATGCGGACGTTGAGGCCCGTGCGCGTATCGTTCCAGACCGCGTCGATGCGGCCGGACGGCGCGACGGACATGGTTCCGAACCAGTTCCACGCGCCGCTGACCTGCGGGTCGTCGTTGACGCGGACGGGCGGATCCCAGGTGACGCCGCCGTTACGGCTGCGGGCGATCATGATGTCCAGCGGGTCGGGTCCGGGCGGATCGACCGGGGCGAGGACGTACAGGTGGCCGCGGGTGGGGCCGTCGCTTTCGTCCACGTCGATCCACATCTGGCCGACAAGCCCGCCCGGGTTGGGGCCGGTGTTCGAGGTGAATTCACCGCCGAGCGTAAAGCTGCCGACCACGCTGAAGGCCGGCGTCTGGTTGGGATCCTGGGCATTGGTCGATTTGGAGACGTTGAAGCTGACGCTGCTGACGTAGACCTCGCCGTCGGGGCCGATCGCGTAGGTGCCCCACTGCATCTGTCCCGGCAACTGCTGGGGACTGGAGAACGTCTGCCCGCCGTCCGTGGATCGGGTGAAGTTCAGGAAGCGCGCGCCGGCGCATCCGTACCGCGACGTCCAGCTCGCATAGAGATTGCCGCGACCGATGCCGTCGGTGCGGTCGATGCCGAACCACTGCTTGTCGCCGCCGTGCGCGGGGAAGGCCGCCGACCAGTTCACGCCGCCGTCGTTGGAGATGAAGAAGTCGCAGCAGAAATTCTCCTGAAGGCTGTAGTAGTAGATGTTTCCGTCGGCGTCGAAGTCGAGAACCGGGTCGCTGCGGAAGACGCCGCGCGTGAATACGTCGGTGAAGTTCCAGCTTATGCCGCCGTCATGGCTGTACGCACGGCCGGCCTGGCGGAAGTTGTCCCCGATCGTGTCGAACTGCCGCCAGCCGATGACCATCTGGTCGGGGTTGAGCGGGTTGATCGCGATGGACGGTTCGTTGGCCGCGTCGTTCGGGATGTTGCGGCCGTTCTCGTCGACGTTGGCCTGAACGATCAGGAACGGTCCGCCCACCAGCGCGGAGGGTGGCAGCGGCGGCAGCAGCGGCGTCGCCGGGACAAACTGCGGGTCGGGCAGTCCGGGCGCTTCGTGGTGAAGATCGGCCAGCCCGGCTTGATCAAAGCTCGGTGGCGCCGTGGAGGTCGCCTGCGGGGCGAGTGTCAACGCCGACACGACAAAAGAAACGAGGACGCTCATGGTGGGCTCCAGCTTTGGGATGTAAGGGCATGCCGCGACCACACTCACCCCGCGGCACTGGTGGGTTCAACCGGGTGCGATGCTGCACGTTACGTGCCAGGCGTCGCACCAACGGCGAGCGTGCATTGTACCTTCGGGGGGGAGCGGAGTGAAAGGGTCTCGGCGACCAAATCGCCGCAACGACGTGCCTGACCCTCCGCGCCGGCCGCGCTCTCGTGCGGCGCAGACCGCCGAGGCAGGCCGAGCCGGGTTCCCCGCCGGCCGCTTGGTTGACAGTGCCGTGGGCCACTCCTAACGTGACCAAGGTCCGGCCCGCGACGACCGGCCTGTGGCCGCGCGGCCCGCCCTGCGAGATCGAGAATCCTCCATGCCTGACGACACGTTACTCAAGACGCCGCTGTACGATGCCCACGTCGCCTTCGGCGCCCGGATGGTCGAGTTTGCGGGCTGGTCGATGCCGATCGTCTACACGGGCATCGTCGAGGAACACGTCCACACGCGCACGGCGTGCAGCGTCTTCGACGTATCGCACATGGGGCGGCTGCGGATCGACGGGACGGACGGCGAGTCGTTTCTGAACTGGATCTGCACGCGTAACCTTGCGGGCGCCGAGGTCGGCCGGTCCTACTACTCGCACATCTGCCGTGAGGACGGCGGCATTCTCGACGACGTGATCGTTTCACGGTACGAGGACCACTTTCTGGTCGTCTGCAATGCGTCGAACCGGGCGAAGATCGTGGCGTGGCTGCAGAAACACGCGCAGGGACGGGACATCAAGCTGACGGACCAGACCGTATCCACGGCCATGGTGGCGATTCAGGGGCCCCGGACCCTGGCGCTGGCCGCGTCGCTGGTCCCGATGGATCTGGCGGGGCTTAAGCGTTATCGCTTCGTCACGACGGACGTGCTGGGCATGCCCTTCAGTGTTTTCCGCAGCGGCTACACCGGCGAAGACGGGCTTGAGGTCGTCTGCCCGGCGATGGCGGCGAAAATGCTGATGCCGCAGTTGACCGGCTCAGCCGAGTCGCCCCATCCGGAAATCCGCTTCGCCGGACTGGGCGCCCGCGATACGCTTCGGATTGAGGCGGCGATGCCGCTCTACGGCCACGAACTCTCAGAGGACGTCGACTCGCTGACGTCGGGGCAAGGCTGGTGCGTGGATCTGAGTCAGGACTTCATCGGCGCCGAACCGATGCGCCGCCTGAAGGCGGAGGGCCTGCCGAAGCAACTGGTGGGCCTGGTCCTGGACGGGAAGCGGATCGCGCGGCAGCATCACACCGTGATGGTCGGCGACGAGAGAGTCGGCGAGGTCACGAGCGGAACGATGAGCCCCACGCTGGGATCGAGTATCGCGATGGCGTTCGTGAAGTCTGAGTTTGCCGCCGAGGGCACCGCGTTGGACATCGACCTCGGGAGCAAACGGTCGCCCGCGAAGGTCGTGCCGCTGCCTTTCTACAGGCGGGCAAAGTAGGCGGCCGGCGCCACGGCACTTGAGCGGCGGAGCCAGAGTGTGCTATGACACGCAGGATGGCTGAAGCGCGAGCGCGGCAACTGATGAGCCTCAAGCCCGCACTGCTCGCAGAGCAGTGGCACGAGGTAGCGCCGCACGCAGGGGACCGCCGCGTGGTCTCCATGAACTGATGAGTGCAGTCGGAAAGAAACGATGAGCGTTCCAAACGATCGGAAATATCTCGAAACGCATGAGTGGTTCCAGGTAGATGGCGATGTCGTCACGATCGGGATCACCCAACATGCCGCGACCGAACTGACGGACATCACGTTCGTCGATCTGCCCAAAGTCGGCGCCAGGTTCTCGGCCGGCGACGTGCTGGGCGAAATCGAGTCGGTCAAGGCGACCGCCGAGTTTTACACGGCGGTGAGCGGCGAGGTCGTCGAGATCAACGAGGAACTGGCCGAGCACCCGGAGTACGTCAACGACGACGCCTTCGAGGCGGGCTGGATGGTCCGTGTGCGGGCGGACGACCTCGGCCCGCTGGAGAAGCTCCTGACCGGGACGCAGTATGACGACCACGTCGGCTGAGGCGTGGCGGTGAGCGCCCCGCCCGGCCGCGCGGCCGTGGCGGCACATGCCGCTCCCATTTGACATCGGCGACCCGCCGGCTGTAGAGTCCCCCGGTCGGCCGTGGCCGCGTGTCGAGGCCGACCCCCAGAGGGGCTCATAGCTCAGTTGGCAGAGCGCGTCGCTGATAACGACGAGGTCCGAGGTTCAAGTCCTCGTGGGCCCATTTCCCCCATCGAATCGCTGCGGAGCAGCCCAGGCGGGTTGATGCCGGTTACATCTTGCGCGGCCGCGGCGTCGGGAACCCAGCCCGCCAGCGGAACCGCCTCAATCCCCGCGGAAGCTCGTCAGCGGATCGAGCAGCACCGGATGTTCGGAGGTGACCGTCGTTTCGGCGTAGAAGTCGTAACAGTTCCGCCAGTGAATGGCGACGAAACCGTACACGACCAGCGCGAAGACGGCGCCGTACTCCGTGATACGCTCGCGGCGGAACCGCAGCAGGCTGTAGGAGGCGATGGCGATCAGCCCGAACTTGTAGAGAACCAGATATCCCTCGCCCGCTTCGAGCATGTGGGCCGCGACGGGGTTCAGCTCATGCAGCAGGCGCTGACGCGACGCGGTCAGGGTCAGGAGCAGGTCGAACGTGTTCAGAATCCACAGCCCGACGACCAGGCAGATGACCCGCCGCGGCCGGGCTTGCGCCAGCCAGTGGAGCGCGGCACGCACGGGCTGGGCGGACGGGTCCGCACCGGTCACGGGTTCGGCCGTGGGCTGAAACGACATACCGGCGATATCGGGATTCGTGGGGGTAGGGGTTAACCAGCCGACGACGAGCGGAAGCGCCAGCGACGGAGCGGCGTGCCCGAACCGATAATCCTGCCCTGTCGGGCGCGCCGCGCAGTCGGAAGCGGGCAGCCCCGCGTGAATAGTGATCCCATGGCCGGCCGGCATAATGGTCCCCGAAACAGCGCTCGGGGACACAATCCGCCCGGCCCCCCCCGTAGCTCCGGCCGATGGACGAGACCTCCCACGTCCCCATATAGTGTACACACCGACCGAGCCCCCTTTCCCGTTTCACTCGGTCCGCCGGACAACTTTGCATGACGCCCGAACTCTCCCATCTCGGCTCCGACGGCGAGGCGCGCATGGTGGACGTCTCGGGCAAGGCCGTCACGTCGCGAGCCGCGACGGCCAGCGCCCGCGTGAGGATGAACGCCGACGCGCTCGACGCGCTGCTCTCGGGCCGGCTTAAGAAAGGCGACGCCCTGAGCACCGCCCGCATCGCCGGCATCCAGGCGGCCAAGCGCACGGCCGAGTGGATCCCGATGTGTCACACGCTGCCGCTCGATCACGTGCAGATCAGCTTCGCACGGACGGGACCGGGCGAACTGCTGATCGCGTGTTCGGCGCGCTGCACCGGTCGGACGGGCGTGGAAATGGAAGCCGTGGTGGGCGCGTCGGCGGCCGCCTTGACGCTGTACGACATGGCCAAATCGGCGGACAAGGGAATCGAGATTGGCCCGGTGCGGCTGGAGTTCAAGAGCGGCGGGCGCAGCGGAATGTATCGGAGGGAAGAAGGGAGTGAGGGAGTGAGGGAGTGAGGGAGTAAGGGAAGAGGGGGAGCGTGATCCCGATCCTCGCCCCGGCCATTGCATCGTCGCGGACAGCCATGAACGGCTCGCGCCCGGTTCGGGAGCGATTGCCTGCGGCCGGGTGAGCGACTGAATCTGGCGACCGGGTGCGTGATTGGATCAAGAGCGCGGGTGCGTGATTGGATCAGGACGAACGACACGGCCGAGTAACGATCCCTCAGGCGCAGCACGACGATGCCCTCTTCCCTTACTCCCTCACTCCCTGATTCCCTTACTCCCTCTCTTCCAGCACGGCCGTCGCGTGACGCCGCCGTGCCGCAGGTGCAGTGACGACGAATGATCGTCGGGAGATCAGCGCATGGGTACCCGAATGGGTGTTGGTGTGTCGATTCTGGCGTGGCTGTGTCTGCCGCTGTGCGGCTGTTTTTCTGGGGGATCGGGACATCCCGAAGAATTGGAGGTGACGCTGCCGGCCGGCGCGAAGCAGACGGCCGAGGCGGGCACCGGGCCGGCGCTGCTGGCCGGGGGGACGTGGGCCGCGTTCCGCAAGGCCGATCCCAACGAGCCGCCGGAGGAAGACCCCGAACCGGCACCCGGTCCCTACGGCGGCCTGCTCAACGGCGGACTGCTCGAACGCCCGCCGGTAGACGAGCAGATGTTCCTGATCGACCTCGACGCCGACGGCAAGGCGACGCGCGTGCGTGAGAACAGGTATTTCCTCGAAAGCATCTACGGCGCGACGGTCGTGGTCGACAACACGTGGTACTCCACCACCATCCCCGGCATCTCGTTCACCGGCCAGTCCTACGGCGTCAGCGTGGAGAACACCTTCGGCGTCGCGATCGCGGCGCGCGTCCGCCTGTTCGGCCTTTACGTCGGCCGAGCGGTGCTGTATGCGTGGGGAACCGGAGACGATCAGCGCGTGGACGGGCAGTTTGGCTACCTGCTGAACTTCGAGGGCGGCATCGGCGATCTGCTGCTGGATACAGGCGGGGATCAGTATCCGTTTTATGCGGAGCGGGTGGACCGAGACGGCAGTTAAACCACCATAGGGACGGGCGCCGCCAGCGAGCCGCGGGCTTCAGCCCGCGCGGTGTGACGGTACGGCTTTGTCGGAGGAGTTGAACTGTGAGTGATGCCATGAATCCGCTGGCACAGTCGCCGCGTCGATCCAGAATGCTGGCATGCATCGGCCTGTTGGCGGCCTGTCACCCGTACGGAACGAGCGCCGTCGGCGAACCGCTCACGTTCCGCGTCGCCTTCGACCCCGCCCTCCAGCCAGCCCCCTACACCGGCCGCGTCCTGGTCGTCGTCACGCAGAACCTGACCGGCGAGCCGCGGCGGGCGATCCGGGACTGGTTCAACCCGCCGCAAGTGTTCGCGGTTGACGTCGTGAAGCACGACCCGGCCGCGCCGGTTACGCTCGACGACAAGGCTCTATCCAATCCGGGAAAACTGGCGGACCTGGAGGCGGACGAGTATCGCGTGCAGGCGATCGTGCGGCGGAGCCTGGACGATCCGGTGCCGGGGTGGGGCAAGGGCGATCTGTACAGCGAGCCGGCCACCGTCACGATCGACCCGTCGGCGGGCGGCGTTGTCGAACTGCGGCTGACGCAGGTGTACGAACCGCGGCCGTTCTCCGAAACCGACAGCGTCAAACTCGTCGAGATGAAAAGCGACCTGCTGTCGAAGTTCCACGGCCGCGACATCATCATGCGGGCGGCCGTGTGCCTGCCCGGCGGATGGACGGAAGACGGCGATCAGAAATACCCCGTGATCTATCACGTACCCGGCTTCGGCGGGGATCATCGCATGGCGTTCGGGCTGGCGCGCTTCGGCGCCGCCTTCGGCGGGGACAAGGTGCTGCAAGTCGCGCTCGATGCGACCTGTCATCGCGGCCATCACGTCTTCGCCGATTCTGCCAACAACGGGCCGTGGGCGACGGCGCTGGTGACGGAGTTCATCCCGTATATCGAGAAGCGGTTCCGCGGCGCCGGCGCCGAGCATCGACACGTCACCGGCATCTCGTCGGGCGGGTGGTCGTCGCTGTGGCTTCAGATCACGCATCCGGATGCCTTCGCGGCCTGCTGGTCACACGTGCCCGACCCGGTGGATTTTCGCGCGTTCCAGTTGATTGACCTTTACAGAGAGGGCGCCAACATGTATCGCGACGACAAAGGCGAGCGCCGCCCGATCGCCCGCAACGGCCAGGCGATCATGGGTTACTACGACGACTTCGTTCACGCCGAGGATATCCTCGGACCGGGCGGGCAGATGCTCTCCTCCCTTGCCCTCCACAGCGCGCGTCCGACCGCCGCGACGCCGGCGCCGATGTTCAACCATGCGACCGGCGCGGTCGATGCCGAGGTGGCACACACTTGGGACAAGTATGACATCCGCCTGGTGCTGGAGCGGAACTGGAAGACGCTGGGTCCAAAGCTGGCGGGCAAGCTGCACATCTACGCGGGCGGGCTGGACAATTTCTATCTGGATGGCGCGGTGCGGCTGCTGGACAAGTCCCTAAAGGAACTCGGCAGCGACGCCGTCGTCGTCATTGAGGAAACCCAGGCGCATGCGCCGAACCGGGCAGGGTTGCAGGCGATGTATCAGGCGGCAATGGGCGGGCAGGCACCGGCCGAGCCGCCGACTGCTACGAAAACGCCTGCGCCGGAGAGCGAGCCTTCGCTTCCTTAGTGCCTCGCAGCGCTGCCTCCCATCCCATGTCACCGGCTGGGACTCAAAGATCCGCCCGCAGCAGACCGGTGCCGGCTGCATAGCAGATTCTGCGGGTGGAACGGCGGGGTGGCACGTACCTGAAAGAGTGCTGCCGTCCAGTGGGGTTCTCTCCTTTTTTT
>CAZYLK010000150.1:0-15759 GCA_964648365.1 uncultured Phycisphaeraceae bacterium | reverse complement strand
AAGTGTCGGAAGACCCGAACTTCCCGCTGGCGTCGGCGGGACGCTGACGAGCACAAGCACGCGCGAATCACAGCGCGACGGACCGTTAACACGAACCCTCACCGCGCCGGCCGGCGCCGGTGAGGGACTTTTTTTTTGCTTGAAAGCCGGGCGCGGGCGGAAACCAAACCCTTGGAAGTCCCGGCGTGTCAGGACGGCGCGGGCTTCCAGCGGTGAACCCCGGCATGAGTGTCGTAGATCCGCCCGCGGCGGGCCGGGGCTCCGAGTGTAGCGCCGGTTTCCAACCGGCGATGGGCGCTCAGGCATGCCGTTCGATCAGGGAGGCAATCGTCGCCTTCGGCAACACCCGCTGCACCTGCGTTCCGTGCGCGACCAGGCGCGGCCCGTCGAACGCTCTGACGGCACAGACGACGCGCCGCGCGTCGACCTGCGTCGCCTCCGCCGCGACACGCACCGACTTGCCGACGGGCGTGGGCGCCAGGTGGTCGATGGTCAGGTGCGTGCCGAGACCCTCCTCGTGCGGCTCCAGAAACGGCGCGAGCACCTTGCGGGCAGCCAGCTCCATGTGATGGGCCAGCGACCAGGTCGAGTACACGCGATGCACAATCACGCCGTCGAAGGCCGGGCACATGTCCTCGGTGACTTCGACCGTCAGTTCCGCAACATGGCCAAGGTTCAATCCCGGCAGCATATCAGTCCCTCCGCGACGATCTTCCCGGCCCGCGTCGGCGCCCGCAAGCGATCGCCGGGACGCCGAGGCGCGGAACCGGGCCGAGGGCGCGCGGTCGAGGATGTGCAACCGTCGCGGCGCGCTCCTGGTGCGGCGAGTCGCCCGCTGGACAGTCGCCGCGTGTTTGATAAAATAACACTTGGTATTAGATCGTCACAACGCTGGAGAGGCGCCGTCCACGATGCCGCTGGAACGTCACATAACATCCGCCCTGCTGACCGCGCTGGAGCATGCGCCGGTGGTGCTGTTGCAGGGGCCGCGGCAGTGCGGGAAGAGCACGCTGGCGCGGTGGGTGGCGGCCGGGCCGCACAAGGCGACGTATCACACGCTGGACGACGCGGCGGTGCTGGCGACCGTCACGCGCGATCCGGATGCCTTCGTGAGGCGGGCGAGCGGGCCCGTCGTCATCGACGAGGTGCAGCTTGGCCCGGACCTCTTTCGGGCGATCAAGCTGGACGTGGATCGCAAGCGGACGCCCGGCCGGTTCCTGCTGACCAGCTCGGCGAACGTGCTGCTGCTGCCGAAGCTGTCCGAGTCGCTGGCGGGGCGGATGGAGATTCTGACGCTGTGGCCCTTCTCGGCCGGCGAGCTGCGCGGCGCGCGGGAGGGCTTCGTCGATCGCGTCTTCGAGGCGGATGATCTGTCCGAGTTGCAAGCGGTCGAGTGGTCGCCGAAGGAGTTCGCCAGAAGTCTGGTCCGCGGCGGGTATCCTGAAATCGCACTGGCTTCCAGGCGAACGGACTTCGCCGGCTGGTTCGGCTCCTACATTACGACGATCCTCCAGCGCGACGTGCGGCAGATGGCGGACATCGCGGGTCTGACCGAGATGCCGCGGATACTGTCGTTCCTGGCGGCGCAGTCCGGCGATCTACTCAACATGGCGGAGCTGTCGCGTGACGCGGGGCTGTCGCAGCCGACGATCAAGCGATATCTGACCCTCTTGCAGGCGACGCATCTGTATCAGCCGCTGCCTGCCTGGTCCGGCAATGTGCGCAAGCGCCTGGTCAAGGCGCCCAAGGCGTATCTCAACGACACCGGCCTCCTGTCGTATCTGCTGGAAATCGACGAGCCGCAGATTTCGCGGCCGGGGCCGCACGTCGGGCGGGTTCTGGAAGCGTGGGTCTGCCAGGAGCTGCGCAAGCAGATCACCTGGAGCCGCACGCAGCCGACGCTGCACTACTACCGCACGGCCGGCAACCGCGAGGTCGATTTCGTGCTCCAGCGCCGCAACCGGCAGATCGTCGGCGTCGAAGTCAAGGCGACGGTCAAGCTCACGTCGGACGACTACAAGGGCATGTACGACCTGGCCGAAACCGTCGGCCCGAAGCGCTTCCGGGCGGGCGTGCTCCTCTATCGAGGCTCGACGGTGGTCCCCTTCGGCGACAGGATGTGGGCGATGCCGGTGTCGACCTTAATGTCGAACGGTGGGTGAGGCTCCATGAGTCACGAAGCAGGAACGCACAAGTCGCCCCCAGTTCTCGCCAACTCCCCCGCCTTTCGCGAGGCTTCGCTGCGCAGCGAGACGCGGAGGGTGTACATCGTCATCGGCGTGATCGCGCTGATTTTTGTGTTCCTGCTGCGGCGACGGGGTACGGCCGAGCTTGACGTCGACGTACAGCTTGCCGGGTACGTCGGGATCGGCGTGCTGCTGGTCTTGCAGCTTGTCACGCTGGCGTTTATTCGCCGGGCGCGGCGGCGCGAGCGCGGGCTGCCGGGCGGATTCGAGGTCGCAACGCTTGTCATCGAGATGCTGGTGCCGACGGGGATGATCCTGGCGCACGTGCGCAGCGGCGCCCTGACCGCGGACATCGCACTGCTCACCCCGCCGGTGCTGGGCTATGGGCTGATGATCAGCCTGTCGACGCTGCGCCTGCGCCCGAAGCTGTGCCTGCTGTCGGGAGTCGTCTGCGCCGGCGGGTACGGAGGGATGCTCCTCTACACGACGCGGATGTCCGGCGATCCGCTCGCGGCCGGACCGATGCCGCCCGCGGCGTACGGCAGTAATCTCGCCCTGATCCTCATCAGCGGGATCGCAGCCGCGTGGGTGGCGCGGGAACTTCGCGGGCACATGGAGGCGGCGCTGGGCGAGGCGGAGACGCGACGGCAGGTCGAACGCATGGAACAAGACCTGGCGATCGCGCAGACGATTCAGCGGGCGCTTTTGCCGCGGGCCGCGCCGGACGTGCCGGGTTACGACATCGCGGGTTGGAACCGGCCGGCGGATGAGACGGGGGGAGATTACTACGACTGGCAGTCACTGCCGGACGGCAACTGGATCATCACGCTCGCGGACGTCTGCGGCCACGGTGTTGGCCCGGCGCTGGTCACGGCTGCCTGCCGGGCATACGTGCGGGCCAGCGGCGCGCATCATCGCGACCTCGGGTCACTGACCGCGCACGTCAATCGTCTGCTCGCGGATGACCTGCCCGGTGGGCGGTTCGTCACAATGGTCAACGTCGTAATTGACCGGAGCGGCGGGCCTGTGGCTCTACTGTCCGCCGGGCACGGGCCGATCGCCTTGTACATCGGTCAGACCGGCGACGTTCAGGACATCCTGGCGCAGGGGATGCCGCTGGCGATCATGCCGGACGTGGACTTCGGCCCGGCCATGATGGTGAACATGGCGGCCGGCGACGTGCTGGCATTGGTGACGGACGGCTTCGTTGAATGGGCACGGCCGGGCGCGGAGCACAACGGTCGCGGCGCAGCGAATGGCGTAGCGGCAAGCGGCGCCCGCGCAGCGAGCAGCGGCCATTCGGCGGGCGGCCAAAGTGTCGCGTCCGGCGTCGCTGAAGCGTCCATCAACGATGAAGCGTCCGGCGGCCGCGCAGCGGGCAACACCGATGCGGCGGGCGGCGAGCAGTTCGGCATCGACCGGCTGCGCGAGTCGCTCAAGCGGCACGCCCGCCTGCCGGCCGCGGCGATGATCGAGGCCATCACCGCCGACGTGATGGCTTTCGCACGCGGCGCGCCGCAGCAGGATGACCTGACGATGGTGATCGTGAAGCGGGTCGCGTAAGCCGGCGCCGTCGCGCCCCGGTTTCCCGCGCACAGTCCGCGAGCGGGAAGCCGGCGGCTCTCGACGGCCGGCTCGAAGTATGCCCGTTACTCGCCCGGTACGGCCCGGGCTGAAATCAGCACATAATGCCAGTAGGGCGATTCCGCGGTACGTGGCAGGGCCAGGATCGCGACGCGGTCCGGCGCGAGCGTTACGGCGGTGGCCGTCTCCACCGTTCCTACGACCGGCCGTCCTACATCGAAGGGCACGCCGGGGATCTCCACACGGCTGACGACGCGGCTGAATCGAACCTGGAGCGATCCGATGGCGACCCGGGATGCGTCGGCCGCATCCACGCGGGCGTCGACGCTGATCCCCTCGACCGCCTCGCTGTGCTGCACCACGAGACTGCCGTCGTCGCGCTGCTCCATGTAGGGTATCTGCTGACCGATCGCGATGCCCGCCGGCTCCCCGGCTCGAACACGCAGCCGCGGCGCGGCCAGCACCGTGCAACCGGCAGCGGTGGATTGAGCGGCGCCGTCAGGCAGGCTCACGCCAAGCTGCGCCGTGCCCTCGTGCAGATCGGTGGTGAACCGATCGCCGAAGCGAACGCGTTCACCCGCCCCAGCGATCGTCACGGCCGGTGCCCCGTCGCCCGCGGAGGGCGGCTGCGGAACGGCCACAGCCTCGCCCGCGATCGGCGGCGCCGGGTTGACGGCCGGATCGAACTGCAAGACCTGAATTGTGATATCAACCACAGATGCATCGGCGCCCGACGGGGCGGATGCAGTCATCGCCGGCACGCGCTGGGGCTGAGCCTGCGCACGCGCGGATGCGCCCACGCCGGCCGTGCCGATGATCGCGGCCAGCAGCCCAGCGGCTGTTCGTAGGCCGCATGCGAATGGACGGCGGCGTTGCTCCGGTCGCAGTAAGCGCGGCCCCGGGGCGACATCGCGGCCGCCAAGCAACCCGGACGTTGCAAACCTGCTGATCTCTCGTCGTACCATGCTCTGTCTCCAGGAAACCAAAGGCGGCTTGTGGCCGCAACTGAAACCGTCACCTACGGCCCGCCAAGCACACGCCAGCGCGAGATGTCGGTCCGGTACGCGGGCCGGCGCGGTAAACCCAACCGTTCCCGCTCGACCGGTACCAGCAGCGGACGCTGCGGCGCAGCTTCCGCAAGCCGGCTCGCGGCCGGGGCGACCGGCGGCGCGGTGCTGACACGCGGCGTTTGCGTCCATCGCGAGAGCGCAACGCACGCGATACAGGCCGCCACCGCCTGCCACAGCGGCACCCGCCACGCCCACCAACGCCGCGGCTCAGGCGCCGAGTGCGCCGCCGCGCTATACAGCCGATCAGAGATTCGATCGCGTGCCCCGGGCGGCAGCGACTGCAGCGGCAGGTCTCTCAGACGCTGCGCCAGTTTCGCCTCGTCCACGCTGAGGATCGCGTCATCTGCGATCGGGTCTTCGCTGTTCATCCCGTCAACTCCCGCGCGAGCGATGCTCTCAGTTCCCTCAGGGCCCGCGTATACAGACTGGACACCGTGCCGAGCGGCCGATTCAACACCTGCGCCACCTGCCGCAGCGTCAAGCCCGACCATACCTTCAACACGACCACCTCACGGCGATCAGACGGCAAGGCCGCGACCGCCTCTTTCACCCGGATCGCCCACTCCCGCTGATCGTCGTCGCCCAAGCTCGCATCAACCGGTGCGACCAGATCAGGGGTTGCTTCCCGTTTCTGTCCACGCACGAGCGCACGACGATAGCGGTCGATCCACGCGTTGCGGATGCACAACAGCACGAACGGCAGTTCCCGATTCACCGGCCGCCGGCCGGCCATGCTGCGCAGCAGCGCCTCCTGCACCAGATCTTCAGCCACGTCCGGGTCGGCGGACAGGGCCACCGCGTAAGCCGTCAGCGCGCGCTCATGCCGGACGAAGAACTCATCCCACCGCCGTGCGTCACATCCTTCCAGCCGGCCCAACGTCGTCTCCAGTCAGCCGTCGCTCGTCCTCACTTCAGGAAACGCACGAGCAGGGCGATGAATGCAAAAAACGTGGTGTCGGTTCTCACCAACCTCATGCTCCCAGGCCGCCCCCCCGCCCGGACCCCGCAACCGGACTCGCGTCAGTTCGAATACGGCCACGGGATTGTAATTGCGGTGGAGGCGCGGGTCTGGCCTAATGGCAACAACATGCGGGCGCGGAGGAGCGGGCGGTGCGCGGCGGCGCCAAGGCGACCCGGCGCCGGCGGCAAGCCGCGGGCTTCACGCTCGCACGGCCTCGCCGCTGCGAAGTCGGCGACGAGCGCCGCCGCTGCTGCGTTGAGGTGAAGGCACATGGGGATATGGCCGACAGTCTTTCGGGCGACACCGACGCTGGCGGGCCTGCGCGTTGATCGGGCGGCGGCGGCGCGCGGCGGCAGTCCTGCACACTCCATACAGTCGTTCTATCCCTGGGAGCAACTGTCGCCGTACGGTCGGTTGATCGACCACTGGGTTATCACGAATACCGACGATAGGCGCCCGCGGGTCGGCCGGTCGCGCACGCGGATGTTGCTCTTCGTGCGCGGGCGACGCGCGGCCGCGACGGCGCGACGGTGTCATCGGCGTGCCGTGACTCGCCTGCTCAGTGGCGACGGAGCCTGGTTGACGGACGACTGGACGACGATGTCGACGGACTCGCTCATTGCGCATTGCGTGCTTATAACCGCCTACGGTCTGGTAGCGGCTGGGGGTATCTTCGCGCCTTTCCTTTTGCTCGGCACCGAGCCGCTCGCATCCGAAGCGCCTGAATTCTGGTGGAACCTGGGCGCGGCGTCCGCGGGCCTGTCGCTCCTTATCGCCGCAGCGACGATTATTGGCGTGCGACATCTCTGGACGTCGTCGCGCCTGCCGTTGGTGAGGCGCTCGAGAATCACGCCCTACGGCGCGATCCTCGAACTGACCGACGATTCGATAGCGTTCGTCGAATGGGAGCAGTGGCGCGACGTGGTCGTGCGACCTGCGTTGAGACGGATCGAGCATCGCGACGGCCGCGTGCTTCGCTGGGCGGGCCTGATGCCAAGTCGCATGCGTCTTGTGCTTTCGCTGGTCGAAGAGAAATACTGCCCGGAGTGGGCAAACGAGCGGCGGAAGCTGGCGCGTCGCAGCGCGGCTCGCCTGGCGCTGATCACCGCGATGCTCGGGCTCTGCGGGGCGTGGATGGCCCACTATCTTCCGCCTGGTGAGGGTATCCCGACTGCGCTTGCACAGGGGCTCGCGATCGGTTCGGTGCTTGTCGGTCTCGCTGCCATTGTCGCAACGAGGTGGGTGCTGCCCGCCCTTGAAACTCGCCTTGGAAAGTAGGACATGAAGCTGCGTATGAGGACGGTAAGCGCCACGCCGACTCTTGCCGGCCTGCGGGTGCAACTGTCGGCCGGGGCCGCGCGCGGAAGCGATGGCACGCGCGATGTGGAACCGTTTTATCCTTGGGACCGACTGGTCCCCGGCCCCAACCAGGGCATCGACGCCGGCCGCACATGGCAGCTTCTGGACGGGGTCGGTCGCGCCGCTCAGCGCCCGTGGTCGGCGCTTACACTGAACGTCAGAGGCTGCCGTGCGGCGCAGCTGGCACTGCGATGTCATCGGCGCGCCATGCGACAGCTGTCGCGGCGCGCGAATCTGTGCGTGGTCGATCAGTGGATGGCTCCCTCCACGTGGGGACTGATCGGCTGGATGCTGTACGTGGTTGCGGGATTCGGCGGACAGGCCGGCTGGTTTCTCTTCATGGCCCGACGACTGTGGGACGACCCGGTCGCGGCCGTCGATCCGGTCCTGAGCAGGCTGTCGATCATCGTGGCGCTCTCGTTGCCCGTGACGCTGCTTGCGGTCATGGTGGCGCTGTTGATCTACGGGCGGCGGTACTTCAGACCGCCACTGGTGGAACGGTCACACGTTCACGCGGAAGGGGTAGACGTACGACTACAGGATGGCTCGATCGCGACCGTTGGCTGGCAGCGCTGGCATGATGTGGCCATCGGTCGATCGCGGAGGCTCATGTCGAACGACGGACGCCCAATTCGGTGGTTCTTACATGTCCCGCGCCGGACGCGACAGCTTCTGGGCATCACCCTGAAGGATCGCTTCCCTGCGTGGGTACACGACGTTTGCACGATCAATGGGCGGCTGGCGATCCGGTTCGTCGTCGTCCTGGGCCTGCTGGGGCTGCTTGGCCAGTGGTCGATCGAGAGCCTTGCCCCCGCGGATGAGACAATTCCGGTCGCCTCGGGTTGGTCGTTTGCGATACTGTGTCTGTGTATCGGGCTGGGCATGGGAGCGTGCGCCTGGTCCGGCTTCGTGAGTCACGGGCTGATCGCCGTCCACCCGCATCGCCTGCTGCTGTGGCGGCGGCGATGGCGCACCGCGTTACGCCGATGGCGGCAGGCGCGCGTTCGACGCCGCGCGACGCGACGCGAGCCGCGGCGGGTTCAGCCCGGTTGAGGTCGCACGAAGCCACACGCCGCGGGTTGGCCGTCCCACCAGACGCGCACCACGCGGCCCCACGCGCACCACGCGGACCCACGCGCCCGCCTGGGCGTAAGTACACCGCACGAACGCCAAATCACCGTGCGCGATTCGTCGCTCCGTTTCCGGCGGAATCGCGCAGGCTGAAGCCTGCGGCTCAGCGCTGGCGCGTAATCGCGCACGGTGACTTAGCCTGCGACGCCAGTCGATCGCCACCGGTCCGCGGGCTCAACCCGCAACCGGCGTCGCTCCCGGCGTCGGCCTGCAACGGAGCACCACCCCCGCGATAAGGACGCCAATGCCGAGCACCGGCAACATACCGGTCAGGATGCTCACGGCGCCGAGCATGATGAGTACCGTCGCGTGGCTGCGGCTGAAGCGCTCAACCAGCCGGCCGCGGAGCACCGCCGCCCGGAGGCCAAGAAACGCCGCGACGACGGCCAGCGTCACGCCGATTCGCTTCAACGTGCCAAGGAATCCGCGCGATACCGATCGGGCGGTGATGCTCACGTCGCCGCGCGGCGTGGTGAAGTGATACGCACGGCCGCGCACGGGCAGTTCAACCGCCAGGCTGCTGAGGGCGAACGCCTCGCCGGCGGCGGCGCGGCCCCGGACCGCATCCAACGGGTCGGAATCCGGAACAGCAGCGTCGTCATAGTCATCCTGCTGCCGGGCGGCCTGGCCGAGCTTGTCCCGGTACTGCAGGGCGATCTCGTCATTGCCGGCCGCGCGGCTGCTGCGCATCGGCTGTTTCCCCTCCCAGCGCCCGTCCTTGTCACGATCGGCGGACAACTGTCCGAACTGCGGACTCTCCTTGGCCGCGGCCTGTTGTCGAAGCTGCGGCGCGTCTATCCGATCGACGCTATCATCGAATTCCTGCCGTCGTTCCGAGGTCAGCGCGTTCTTTGTAAGCCATTCCTTGTTGAACGCCCCGTCGGCCTGCTTACGGTCCTCCGGTTCCTGAGGCGGCAGAAAGTTGTCGGAAAGCTGCTGCACCTGGTTGCGCGCCCGAGACACGCTCTGCTTCTCGTAGAGCATGTCCAGCTTGCCACGATTGTCGAGGGATTCGGCCGATTGGGCCGACTCGTCGAGGGCACGTTGCAGCGCCTGTTGCTGGACCTGCACCCGGCCGACGGCGGCCTCATTCATCTGCAGCTCGGACTGAAGGGCGGCGTTGTACCCATAGGCCGCGGCGCTGCGGCGCAGCTCCTCGGTCTGAGACTGAATCTGTTCCAGACTCGCCGAAGCGCGCACGCGGGCGAAGGCGCTTTCGCTCTCCAGCGTCTGCTGAAGCCGCTCGGTCTGCCTCGTCTGATAGCGCACCAGCCCCGCCGCCAGTTCCGCCTCGTCGTCGACCCGCCGCAGCGTGCCGTCGAAGTCGAACCAGCGGTTTTCGTCGGGCAGGAACAGGCTCACCTGGCTGAGTTCGACGGCCACGTTGGCAGAACGCAGCAGCGGGAACTCCACCGTCCGCAGCCCTCCGGGGGGGGGCAACTGTCCGGCGTACCTGACGAGCACTTCGTAGTCCAGATCGCCCGCGGCCGACTTGATCAGCGGGATGCGGACGCGCCGGTCGGACGCGGCCGCGGCGGCGGCGGGCCGGACCTGCTCGCCGGCAACCTCCGCGCTCCACAGGTCGGCGCCGGCCGGCAGGATGACTTCGAGATACGCCTCGGTCCGATTGTCGACCCGATAGGACTGGCTCGCGCGGTAAGCGCCCGCCGCGTCGACCACGAAGACCGTCCGGGCCAGGCCGATCCGCGCGCCGGTCGTCTCCACAACGGCGCGTTCGCGTGTCTTGAGGGTAATCGCCGGCTGCTCGCCGGTGGCGACGTACGCCTGCGTCAGGGCGGAACCGACCAGGCTCGTCAGCGACTGCCACTCGCCTTGCCCGTACACGAGCGCTTCGACGTCCTGCTGCGATTCCACCTCGACTTCGTCGCGACCCGCACTCTCGAAGGCGACATACTGGCGATGCGTCCGGCCGGTTTCAACCACGGCCATCGGCACGGGGAACGCGGCGGTCGTCAGCGCACGATCGTGTTCGACCAGTACCCGCACGTCGCCCATGATCTCGTCTTGCAGCGTCAGCCGGACGCGCACGCGCGAATCCGTCTCGCCTGGCAGCGGCTCGACGGTCTTTTGCCGCAGCATGGGGACGGATATCCGCGCATCCTTCATCGTCTCGGGCAACAGGAAGCTGATCTCGCGGATGCCGGTCTGCGTGATGTCGAAATCGAGCAGAAGCGTCTCTTCGATCGTCGATTCTGTGACGCGGACGTTGGTGATCGTCGTGCAGGCAACGACCGGCACGCGCGGGGCAATCCGCAGGCGGGCCTCGTAGTCCGCGCCGGAGTGGCTGAGCGCGACGCGCGTGAGCGGCCGCTGCGGCGGCGTCAGCCACGGGTGGATGCGGTCGATCGGCATCTCGCGGCAGCCACGGATCGCATCCACGGTCAGGTCGAACGCCGGATCGGTCTGTATCGCAAACTCGCCCCGCCGACTGCCCGACCCGAGGACCGTGATCACCGGCAGCATCATCTCCGTCAGCGCTGCCTCCTGCCCCAGCGTCCCGCGCAGGACGATCGGAAACGACGATGTCTGCCCGCTGGTCAGCCGGACGGTGAGCGTGCGGGCGTCGCCCTCGCTGACGGCCCACTCGAACGCGCCCGGCGCATCGACGGCGTCCACGTTGAGGTCGGCCGGAATGCCGATCGCGAGTTCGTAGACGGGCTGTCGCGCAGGGTTGATGGTGATGCGCGTCTCCAGCGTTCGGCGGCGCTCGCCGATGCGGAGAATCGACTGGAGCAGCGCCGACGCATCCGCTCGGGCCTGATGGGCGCTGAGCCGGATATCGAACGGCAGCGACGCGAACTGGTACGACTGGTAGACGGTCATCCCCAGCGGGCTTTCCATCGCGTCCGGGGTCTGGGCGATCAGCCGCTCGGCCTGGGCCGGCGTGTCGACGCGGCCGGCGCCGGAGACGTCGGCGGTCGCGACCTCCAGCAGCGCACTGCGACGAATCGTGAGGCGGCCGTTTTGCAGCGCCGCTCCGGCCACGCGAACGGCAGGAACGTGAACGTCGGACGACTCCGCGATCGTGAGGTCCGCGCTGCGATGAAGGACGAGGGTAATGTTTTGCGTTCCCTTACCCGGCTGGAGCAGCGTCACCGTGATCTCCCGGTCATCGGATTCCGCCCGGCTCCAGCCGCGCACGTTCGGTCCGGTGACGGAATGCACGAGATACTCCGGCGGCGCGACCAGCCGGAAGGCATCGTACTCGCCGCGACCGGAGTCCAGCGCCAGCCGCCACACCAGTCGAAGCCCGTCCTCACGCACGTCGAGGACCGCTTCCGATGACGCGGTCAGGCTGGAGTCGCGCAATCCCTCCGAGATGCGCGGACGCCATCGGAGGCTCACGCGACCGTTCGGTCCGAGGGCGGTGGCCAGCGTCTCGCCCGGCGTGATCGATTCATGGGCGCGACGATCCTGGAAGCCATCGAGGCGAAGCTCGGTGCCCGCCTGCGGAAGTTGGAGCGTGAGGCTGGTGCCCGGCGCACTGGGGATCCGCCCGAGCGCTTCGCGCCAGCCGCCCTGCCGCGTTACGCGAAGCGCCAGGGCAAGTTCAAGCCGGTGCGTGCCGCGGCCCGTCACCGTCAGCGTGAACGGGGCGTGCTCCAGCGTGCGCGGTTCGCCCCCCCCGCCGACGGCCGGCGCCCCGAGCTGCGCCGGTTTGCCGTCGAGCGTCACGCGCGACAGCGCCGCCCCGGAGAGCGCCAGCGGAACCGCGACAACGCCGTCGACGTAGACGACAAGGTCCAGGTATCCCGTCACGTCGAGGCTGTCGCTTTCGCCGAGCGTCGCCGTGTAGCCCCCCCCCGAAAAGGCATAGGCCGCAGGCGCGGGGTCGGTCTGCGTCGATTCCGGCGGATGAGCCGCCGACCACAACGCCTGGAACAGCGCATAGGGAAGCAGAACCTGGTTCCCCGCTCCGGAAGGGCCGTCGGGGCCGAACGCCGCGGTCGGATCGTACGGAACGAGGATCGCGTCGCCGGGCAATTGGATCGGTGGCTGCGGCTGCTCGATCTCGATCACCACGGGCGCGTCACGCGTGCCGCGACTGTCAGTGGGCTGAGCGTGCGCCGATGGCAGGCCGACTCCCAGAAGCAGCGCGAGCATTGCAGCCGTCGCCGGGCGCAGCCGGAGGGGCCGCATCGCGTTGGCCCCGATCCATCGGCACAGACGCAGCCCCGCGTAGAACGGCACAAGCAGTACGACCGCATAGAACACCGGATTGCAGAGTCGCGTCAATTCCGCGCCGTCGAAGAGGATCGGAACGACCGTTGCGACGATCGCCACCAGCGCGATGTAGCGGGCTCTCGTCCGCACCGGCCGCGGGGTCAGCATCAGCCCGATCAGCGCCGCGGAGAAGGCCAGCCCCCAACCGAGCGCGTTCATACGCCGCTGGTGGGCAAGCGTCAGCCGCAAACGAGGATCAACGCCGAGGCTGGAGAAGGCAACGACGCTTCCGATAGGTTCAAGGTCGATCTTCAGGCTTCGAACGCCCTCCAGCGCCCAGAGGTTTCCAGCAGACGGTACCGCGGGAATGCCCGGCTGGGGCGCGACGCCGGCACGACCGCCGCCGACGGCTTGTGGGGGGGGCGGCGGCGGTGGCATGGCCTTGAATCCCTCGGCCGCCGGCTCCTCGGATTCCATCAACGCCTCCTTCTTTCGCGCACCCGGCCCCCGCTGCGTCTGGGGCGCGCGGCGACGGATCGTCGCCCCCTCGGCTTCCTCAGCATCCGCCTCCAGGTAACCGAGAGATTCCAACCCGTTTTGTGGTGATGCGCTCAGCGGTGCGTCCATCACCCGGCTCGCCGTCCCCCGACTCGACAGTTCCCGCGCCCGACTCAGAGTCGGCAGCACCCCACGATAGAAAGGACGTATCCCGCCCGTACACGCCCAGAGGAACTTCGCGACCGACCAGGCCGCCAACTCGGGCGCGGCAAGCTGCGTCGTCGTGGCGGTGCCTTCGTAATCGGCGAGCCGGAAACCGGGCGGCAGGTAGACGTTCCAATGCAGATCGGCGCTGGGAACGCCGGCGCGCGCGCCCTCGTCGCCCGCGGCGCGGACGAATAGACGCGGCGGCGACAGAGCCACCTCACCCCACAGGCCGACCGGCGCCACCCGAGCCTGATAGACCATGCGTACGTCGAGCAGGCGATCCTCGGCGGGGAGGCTCAGCAGCAGACGATTGCCTTCGCGCTGGGGTTGCAACGGCCGGCCGTCGATCTGGGCGGACCACAATTCAGACGCGGGCGGCAACTCGGCTTCGAGAAACGCAGCGGACGTGCGCAACAGGAGACGCACGGCCGTCTGAGCGGCGCCGTCCTCCGCGATCTGCGTGATCATCTCGGCGCGCTGGACGATCGCCGTTGGAAGCGCGTAGGGCGAGCGCCGCGCGACCCGCACGGCCACCGCCGGTTCATCGCCCACGAACGCAAATACGCCGAGTCCGCCCGCGGTGGCGCGCCCCGGCGTGTGGCTGGCGCCGGCCAGTTCGCCCACGTCCACGCGACGCAGCGTCGTCTTCGTTTCAAGCTCCAGTTCGGCGCTGCCCTCTACGGCCACCACGCCCGACTGATAAGCAACGTCCTCCGCCCGGACGATCGGCAGTACGAGGTCGGTCTGCGTTGCGGCATCGAGCGGCTGCTCGAAGTCGACCGCGACGCGGATCGCGCCGCGCCGGGCTCGGGCAAGGTGGACGGTCCATCGGCGCCGCTCGGCGTCCGCGGTGCTCTCGTACTCCTTGACCTGCGTCCCGTCGACACCGGTGACGGTCAGATCGGGCGGCGTATCGAGCGGCAGCGACAATGACAGCGTATCGGTCTTCGCCCGATCGACTTCATACACGAGTTCGTAGTGTGCTGAGAGCAGGTGCGGCTCGATACCAAGAAATGAGTACGTTCGCGCCGTCGCCCTTGGCGAGACGCGTTCGACCCGGAACGTGGCGCGGAAGGGCTTCTCGCCCCGCTCGTATCGAAACGCCGGCGCCTGCCGCAAGCCCGACGCCGCGGCCAGGCCGTACTCCGCCTTGTCCGCATCATCGAGTGGCGTCAGGCCGTCGACGGATTCCGGGTAAGCGACCATCTCGTCGCCCGCATCGACGGCAATGGCGCCGACTTCGCGATCCGCGCCGCCCACGCTGAACGCGGGAAACGTCACGAGCCGGGATGGCCATCGCGTCAGCCAGCCGTCGGGCGTGTGAACCGCCTCGAAGTAGATGCTGCGCGACGTGCCCGGCGCGATGCCGCCGGCGAAGGACACGCGAACCCGCGCCGGCGACGCGTCGTCGGCGCCGGCCGCGTCGAATTGTTCAAACGGCAGCGGCGCGCCGTCTGCGTCGGTGAAGCTCAGCGTATGCCAGCCACGCGGCGCAAGGATTTCGGCGGCAAAGAGCGGGTCGGATGCCGGCTCGAGCGTGAAGCCTCCATGCATACGGAGGCCGTCGTCGGTGAGCGACAGCAACAGATTCGCGGTGACGTGCAGGGCCGACGCCGGCCGGCGGAACACGCCCGTCGCCTCAAAGCCCGCGGAACCGCGCGGCGCGTAGAACGCGGCCACGGCGCGCAGCCGTGGAGCGCCGGGCTCACCGCTGAACATCATGCCGGACAGCGCGTCCGTAATGACGCCCGTGTCGATCGGGATCATCGCTGCGGCCGACAGCGACTTCATCGCCAGGCGATCCTCCACCAGCAGCCCGACCACGGCCGCCTCCGCAACGACATCGAGCGGCGCCAGGCGCGGCAACGACCACTCTGCGGGATCGCCGCCCGTCCTGAGCGCCGACAGGCCGATCACGACGCTCTCCGTGGTCGATTCGCGCAGGCGAACGTCCAGCACACTCCCGGACGGCTCCGACTGAATCGCCCACTGAGACAGCAGCGGCGACTGCACGTCAGTAACGTCAAACCCGGCGGGGATGGCGAACCGGAAGCGATCGACGGCCTGATGAAGCACGGTCATCAGGAACGTCGCATGGATGCGCTCGTACGAGGCCGTGATCTCGTCGACGATCACGCCGCGGGCCGTCACCGCCCGCTGCGTTTGCAGCAGGCGATTGTTGAGCGTCATCACCAGCGTCACCACGTCCAACGGGGGGGGCGGCTCTGCGCCGCCCTGTCGACGCGCCTGGTTCGGGGCCGCGCGGGCCGGCGCCGGCCGCGGCACGATCTCAAACCGCGTGAGTTGCGCGGCTTCGTCAAAGACGCGGCTGACGACGGCCGCGCCGCTTTTGATCTCTACGTTGCCGGGCACCGTCAGCGAAGTGCGCGATGAAGGCGCTTCGGGCAGTCGGAAGGTCAGCGTCTGGAGCGCGGCCGAGGTTTCGACGGGGGCCGTGAGTTCGAGCGTCAACACGTGCCGACCCGGCCCCTCGACGAACAGCGTCAACCGATCAACCGCACTCTGCGCCAGCGGCGCAGGCACACCATCGAGCAGCGCCCGCCGCACGCCCACGTGA
>CAZYLK010000149.1:2558-15794 GCA_964648365.1 uncultured Phycisphaeraceae bacterium | reverse complement strand
CCGAACTGTTGCTTCCCCAAGGTCAGTCGCAGAAAGACGCTTTACGTGGGCAATGGCCTGCTCGAGCTCAGTGTGAAGTACAAGGGTCCACCCCGCGGCGACGACACCATCCTCCTTATCCTCTACAACGCTGCGGGCGACACGGTTCTGAGCCGTACTATTCTCCCGGAAAGAGAGAAAGAGACCTATCGACTGACCGTGAACTGCGAGGACGCGCCGCACAGCGTGACGGTCTGGTGTACGCCGGGCGCAAGGTGCTACCAGACAAAGGTCGTCAGTGGAGAGTGTTCACAATAGATTAGTGAGTGACCGGGCGACGGGCGCGCGAAGGGAGGAGAGCATGATGAGAAGATTCGGCTGGATAACGTGTTGGGCGCTTGTGCCGTCGGCACTCGCTCACGGGCCGGCATTTTCCCGGATGTGGTCGCTGCCGTCGCCCGGCGGGCTTGTCGCCACGCAAGCCACTGCCTCTGCGGATCGCGAAGTTACCTCCGCGCCGGCGGATGCGGCCCCGCGTGATCCGGCCGCCGCGGCCGGCAACGTCTGCTGGTACAGCCGTGTACTGACCCGGGATCCGCGGCGCTGCGAGTGCGAGCTTACAGAGCATGACTGCGAGCCGGACGTGCAGCTTCCCTGCGAGACACAGTACGACTGCAAAGAGCGCTTCCGGGAAACCGGCAATTGCGACTTCAAGAAGGGCTGCATCGCCGACAACACGCTCTGCGGGTGCGGGCCGGTGGAGGTGTCGGCCTGCTGCCTGCCCGACCAATCCTGCGAGAATCTGCTGTTTCCCGATTGCGAGGCCCGCGGCGGAAACGCCCACGCCGGCGAGCTTTGCGGCGACTTCACCTGCCCGGCGCCGGCCGCGTGCTGCGTCAATGACCGCAAGTGCGAGGAATTGACGGAGGCGAACTGCTCCCGCGTCAACGGCGTATGGTCGGCGGAGCAGTCGTGCGGCGACAAGCCGTGCCCGTGTCACGATGTCCGGCAGATCAGCGGGCGATGCAAAGGCGACGGCACCATTCGCGCCGTCGTCAAGTTCCGCAACGACGACTGGGACGGCCGTACGATCGCGGTGGGCATCGAGGGTGACACCTGGTTCGAGCTCGACGTGGCGGGCCACATTGCTCGACGGTCGATCTGCTGCTTCGACGGTGAACAGACGCTCGTCGTTCGCAATCCCGCCTGTGGAAACAAGAAGGCGGTAGTGTCGTGTCCATAGGCGTATCGGAGGGAGAAACAGCGATGACAATTGCCAAACGCAGACTCAGATGCGCCATGGTCGTCAGCATCATAGGCATCGCGGCGGTGTCCGTTGCCGCCGCGGCCGCCGATCGCGACATGTTCGTGACGCAGCATCGGTACGAGGACATCTATCGCTTCGATGGCGAGACGGGCAAGAAGCTGGGCGTGTGGGCGTCGGTCTACTGGTGCCTGGAGGGGATCGCCTTCGGCCCGGACGACAACCTCTACGCGGTGGAAAGTTGCTCGAGCGGAAGTGTCTGGCGCTTCGAGGGCCAGTCAGGCGGGCGCTTCTACGAAGGGCTGCGACACCCGACCGCGCTGACGCTCGGCCCCGACGGCCTGCTGTACGTCGCCGGCACGGACGAGCAGATCCTCAAGATCGATCCGCTCACCGGCCGCTCGATGGGCATATTCGGCGTAGCCCCCGAGAACATCCGCGAGCTGCGCTTCGGGCCGGACGGCAATCTGTACATGACCACCGCTCACACCTCGGCCGTGCATTGGTGGGACGGGCGCACGCGCCAGTACAAGGGCCTGTTCACCTCCGGCGACGACATGGACCGGCCCTGGGGCATGGCCTTCGGGCCGGATGGCCACCTCTACGTCAGCTCTGACAATCGCGTGATGCGATTCGATGGCCGCAGCGGCGAGTTTCTCGACGTGTTCATCGACGGCCGGCGCAACGGCGTCTCGGTCGGCGGCGGCTTCGAGTTCGGCCCGGACGGCAACTTGTATCTGGCCAGCAGCGGCGGCGTCTGGAAGTACGATGGCGCGACGGGTGACCTGCTGGGCCGCTTCAGCAAGATAAAGCTCGCTGGGCGCGTGATCTTTACGCCCGAGCCGATCCTCGATTGCGACCGCGTGAAGCGGATGAAAGCTCGCTGCAAGGGCGGCACGTTGACGGTGATCATCAAATCCGATCTGGAGGAAGGCACGCGTGTCAACGTACAAAACAACGACGAGACATTCTTCACTCGCATCGACACCCGCGGGCGCGGCAAGGTTCGCTTCGAGAACCAGGCCGACGAGCGGCACAACGTCTCGATCCCGTGGTGCCCCGATCGGGCGTGCCGGCTGGAGGCGTGCGCGGGGGACCGGTGCCAGCGATGACGAGCGCAAACAGAGTGTGGTTCTGAACATCGACCCGGAAAACGCGGCCTGAGCATGTGTCAGGCTCGGCCCCGTCCGGCCGGGATTCCTGAAGGAGTTGACAGGATGACCGCAATCGTAATGGTCACATGGCTTCACCTGCATCAGGGAGCGATGGGCACGCCCGCAGCATCGGCGGGGGCGGCCAGCGCCGCCGGGGTTGCCGCTGCGACGGACGTGCCTCGGCGCATCCGCGAAAGGTCCGCCGAACCTGACGCGGCGGCATCGAGAGCCGCGGCTGGACAGCACGGCGCTGCCCGCCGGAGCCGGGCCGCCGACCGCGGCCAACGACGCGCAGGCGCCAGCGAGCGCGGGTGCTGTCCCAGGGTCACCGGACCGACGTATGGCGACGGCGGGGTCATAAACGTGGCCGTCAAGGTTCCCGGCTGCTTTCGGCGGCAGGGCGAGGCATTTGCCATACACCTCTACGAAGCCGGCGAGCGCTTCGTTCATGCGCACGAATTGGAGCCGTCGTCGAAGTGGCTCTACTTCGAGTTTGTCGGATTGAATTGCGCCCAGGCGCCCTTCACGCTGCGGACGGTCTATCATCGGGGCTGCTCGTTTCGGACGAGCGTGAGTGGGACGTGTCGGAACTGACGACATCCGACGCTCCTCGGTTGCGCCCGCGTCAATCGGATGACGGCGTGCCGTGAGCGCGCTGCGCCGGCAGTAATCAATCGCGAGCGGCCGGAGCACCGGTTTGAACACCGGCGCTCCGGCCGCCGCGGGTGGGCAACAGTTGCGATCGGGTGCGCCGTCAGCGGCCGATCTCGATCGCCAGCGGGCGAACCTCATTGTTGCACAGCTTGTTTCGATCGGATGTCAGGATCTGGCTCACGGAGCAGGTATAGTACCCGTTGGGCAGATCCTTCACCTTGACCTTGGCCGAACCGTCCTGCTTGATCTTCTTCTTCTTGGACCAGGTCTGGCGGCCATCGGAGCGGCACGTCACTTTGGCCTTGCCGCCAGCCGCGCCGGTCGTCTCCAGCATTGAGATGCTCTTGCTGCCCTTCACCTTGATCTCGTGCGAGATGAGCGTCGCGCAGCCGCCGTTCTGCCACACGTCATCCAGCGTGGCGGCGGCGTCGATGCGGCCCCAGCCGAACTGCGGATCGAACCCGCGCTCGCCGAGGTCGACCGCGTTTTGACGGAGGCGCTGCCGCACGTCGTCCGGCGTCAGGCCGGGGTTGATCGAGTACATCAGGGCGACCAGGCCCGCGACGTGGGGGCTGGCCATCGAGGTGCCGGTCAGGTCTCCATAGGAGGCCGGGCCGGACGCCAGGCAGGAGTACACCGCGACGCCGGGCGCGGCCACGTCGATCCAATCGCCGAAGGCCGACGAGTTGTAGCGACGGTCGTCGCTGTCTGTGCCGGAAATGGCAAGGGCGCCCGGGTAGTAGGCGGGGTAAAAGGGTGAGTTCGAGTTGTGATTGCCGGCGGCACAGACGACGGACATGCCGCGGCTGACCGCGTACGCCACGGCGGCCGCCAGGCCCGGCGTGCCACCGCCGCCGCCACCGCTGTAGTTCAGCAGGTGAGCGCCGTTGTCGGAGGCGTAAATGATGGCGTTCTCGATCGCTTCCCACGTTCCGCCGCCGCCGTTGAAGACTTGCAGCGGCATGATCTTCACGTTGCCCGCCATGCCCGCGATGCCGGTGTTGTTGTTGGTGCGGGCGGCCGCGATGCCGGCGACGTGCGAGCCGTGCGAGCCGTTGGCGCTCGGGTCGTTGTCGAAGTTCATGAAGTCCCAGCCGCGGGTGTCGTCGATGAACCCGTTGCCGTCGTCGTCGATGTTGTTGCCCGGGACTTCGCCACGGTTGGTCCACACCGCGCCATCCTGAAAGTCTTCGTGCAGGAAGTTCAGTCCTGAATCGGCGACGGCCAGGACGATCGCGTTGCTGCCGCCGGGAAGAATGTCCCAGGCGGCCTCGGCGCCGACGATCTGCGGTCCGTACTGCCGCCGTCCGTAATGCGGATCGTTCGGCACGAACGCCGTACCCGTGCGGCCGTTCGGCCAGGCCCAGTCCACGCCCTCGATGCCTTCGATGGCCTTTGCCGCGGCCCACGGATCGGCGTCAACGCTGACGTGCGCCTTGCGGCGGACGGCCAGCGGGTGATGCGGCCCGCGATTGAGCGTCTGGTGCGGGTTGCCGGCGCCGGCATACGGGTAGGGCGGATACCAGCCGGTGACGGCGGGTACGGTCGCCTCGATCCGGTCGAGCAGTTCCTGCGTCGGGGGTGCGTCGAAGCCGACGAGCATCTCGCCCGGGATCACTTCGAACTCGATGGGGGGTTGGGGCGTCGTGGACTCTTCGGCCGTTGCCCGCGCGACCGTCACGCCTCCCAGGGTCAATGCCGCCACCGTCACGATCCATCGCTTTGCGTTCCTGATCCCCATGAGATGCACTCCTCCTCAGCGCGACGCGCAGCGTCGCTTTGATCACGTTCGAAGACCTGACGCCTCCACTCGAAATGGACCCCGGTCCGGCGTCCCCTCCCAGATTATAACCAATCGCCGCGCGGATATCGCGTCCACACCGACGACGCCGGTTTTTCAGAAGATTTTCTCGACCCCATGCCGATAAAACGGCCATGCGTTCGGCGCTCCGCCGAACGCGCTTTTGACGAATCACCTTTCGCGATCGGAACCGGCGTTGAACACGCGTTTGATGAGGACGATGACGTGCCTGGCCATGTCCATGGTGGGTGCGACATCGTTCCTGAGTTGGGCAAAGCCGTCGGTGGAGAGACGGCAGCGTGACTTCCTGGAGCACGAGTGGAACGACGCGGCGCGGGAGGTCGTCGCCGCCAGCCCGACGCCCGCGCTGAACAAGTGCGCGGCCATCGAGGTGGTGGCCGTGCCGCCCGATGCGCTCCCCGCGACGGACGACCCGCACGATCGAACGGTTCGCCTGGCTCACTTCGTCGTCGATGAAGCGGGGCGGTACGCCCGGCCGGCTCACGCCCTGGGGTCTGATCGCGCCGAGTTCATCGATCCGACGACCGTTCGCATCGACGTGGTGCAGCCGCAAAACGCTTCGACCATGACGACCAGGCAATGGCTCGGCGTCCAGGCGCTGATCCGCGCGATGCATGAGCGTGCCGGCGCGTCGTGGCAGAACCTGCCCGTTCGCATCGACCTGCCCGCCTGGGAGGGCGGAGCGCCGTTGACGCTTCCCGTCGGCCTGACGGGGCGGCTGGCCTCCGCGGGCGACCTGATCCCGTGACTTGCGCCGATCCGCAGAACGGCGGTTGGTCGCGATCGTTCGCTGTTACCTCACACGGCTCAGTTCGGTCGCGCTGGTCTGATTGAGGTGATGCAGGGCTTTCAAATCGGCGAACTGGAGCTGCAACAGAAGGCGGTCGCCGCCGCTGAGGGGCGTGTCGGGCGGCGCGAACAGGCCGGCCCGCTTTCCGGGGCTCTGGTGCGCGACGACATTCAGCGGAATCTGCCGGCACAGATAGTCGAGCGTCCGTCCCGCCAGCCCGCCTTTCGGCTCGACCAGAATCTCACTGGTGACAACCAGCCGGCCGTCGATGATCGCTGAACTCTTGATGGATCGGTCTGCGGCAGCGGCTGCAAACGACGGGGCCGCCATCGCGGCCGTGCTGAAGGCCACGTGGATGTTGAAGCCGTCGCGAATCTTGTTCGCCATGTTCTGATCGAACATCCGCAACACCACGCGGATGTCCGGATTGACCGCCCGCGCGTCCAGGCCCATCTCCAGGTTGGCCAGATCGTCATCGGTGCAACAGATGATCGACGCCGCCCTGGCGACGTTGGCCCCGCCGAGCACCTCGTCGACCCGCCCGTCCCCGATGATCACCGGCGTGCCGTCCAGCCGGGCGGTCTCCAGGAACCGGTTGTCCGCCTTGGCTTCGATCACGACGGTGTGCATGTGCATCCGGCGCAGGTGCCCGTACGTGCGATAGCCGAGCCGGCCGAAGCCGACCAGAACGACGTGGTTTTTCATTTCCGCCGCGATCATCTTGCACCACTCCCGCTCGTTCCGCCGCCGGTCGCGCAGCGTCAATGACAGCTCCAGCAGCGTTTCCACCAGCACGGCCAGTCCCAGAATCGGGACAATGAAAAACAGCGCGTCGAGAATCAGCGAGTCCGGCAGCTCGACCGGCGGTTCGAAGAAGATCAGGCACCACGTGTAGTAGAGACCCTCGACGAACGTCGCCGGACGGCCGTGATCGTTGACGTAGAGCAGTCGGAAGGCGAGCGCGCCGAGGAACACCACCACCCCCAGCAGCGCCAGGCGACCGCGAAACTTGCGGTAGACGGCCTTGGTGTACGTCCAGTGTCGATAGCAACGCTCCAGGAGGGTGAACCTGGTCTGCGCGCCCGCGAATGGATCAACGAGTCGTTCCAGCGTGCCGCTCCGTCGCACACGAGCCCGGTCGTACCGCCGACCGCCGCCGTAGCGTTCAGACTGGCGGCCGCGCTGTCAACCTGCTCATCCGGAGCGAACGACCAGGGTGCGGACGCTCGGGCCTTCGTTCCCCCGTCGCCAAGCCACGCGGAGGCGCCGCACGGACTGGCGCCGTTGTCGCGGGTGCGGCCGGCGCCGCGTGGCGGCATGTCGGGGAACGTCCGGAAACGGCCGGCAGCGGACTTGCCAATCGGGGTCGAAGGCGTTATTATTTAACAGTCGGAAAATATTGACCGAGTGCATCCATTGGATGCCAACAGCCACCGGAGGCGCACCATGGGGACGTTCAAGAGATCACGCCATCGTTACCTGACGGGTGCAACGCTGGTTCTGACGATCCTGTTCGGCGGACCGGCGCTGGACGCCGGGCCGCCGTCCCGCAGCACCGCAAGCCGGACCACTCGTTCGGTCAGTCCGAGCAAGTCCAGCCCGTCGCGCGGCGTGAGCCGTTCGTCGTCGTCCCGCAGCCCGATTTCGCGCGTCTCGTCGTCGTCACGCTCGTCGCCGTCGCGGTCGTCCGCGTCGCGGTATCCGTCGTACCGTTCATCGCGACCTTCGTCGTCCAGCTACCGCGGTTCGTCGGCGTCGCGGGCGGGCGCGTCTTCGCGGCCGCCGCTGACGCCCTCCCGCAGCCCGTCGTTGAGCCGATCGTCGAGTTTCGGTCCGTCGCGCACGTCAAGTTCCAGCGCCTCCCGCGTCCCGAGCATCGGGACGTCACGCAGCACGAGCTTCGTCCCCTCCCGCGCTCCGAGCTTCAGCGCCTCGCGCAGCCCGAGCTTTGGCGCCTCGCGTTCGTCAGGCATCGGCGCCTCGCGTGCGCCGTCGCTTAGCCCCGGATTCTCCCGGCCGTCGCCGGGCATCAGCTCGCGCCCGATATCCAGCTACGTCCCCGGTCGCACGACGGTGCAGTCCGGTTCGTCCGCCTCGCGGGTCGGCTCGGCATCCCGAGTCGGTTCGCCGACGCGCGTTGGTTCGTCGTCCCGCGTCGGTTCGGCCTCGCCGAGTTACATCGGCCGGGCGCCGGTGTCCTCGCGTTCGGGCAGCACGACGGGAGGCTTCACGCGGATTCCGATCAGCCGCGTCACGCCCGACGACGCGACTTCGCTTCCGAGCCGGACAGCCTCCGTTTCGACGCCGTCGTTCTCGCGTGCGGGCATCAGCGATGTGAATCGCAGCGCGATCACGCGCCTGCCGTCCACGACTATTCGTCCGTCGTCGAGGTCGGGCGTCACGGTGCGTCCCGGATCCGTCAGCCCGTCCGTGAACGGCTCGCGCCTGTCGGGAAGCGTCGCCCGCACCTCCACACCGGCCCGATCGCCGCTGACGCGCGTGACGCCCGGGTTGGGCGCTTCGCCGGCCAAACATGCCCCGGACGTCTACCCCGGACGACCCTCCTACGTTGGAAGGGGCGGCGACTGGCACGGCGATCGGCACGACAACCACCACGGCGCCTCGATCAACGCGGTCATTCTCCGCTGCGACGATGATTATGATGACTACTGGCACGGCGGCGGGTATCGGTACTATGGCGGAAGCTGCTGGGGATACGACCCGTTCGATGATTACTACTGCGGGCCGTACTGGCCGTCGTGGTGGCGGTCGTATTACGTCTACGATACGCCGGTGACGTACGCCTACCCGACGTACGAGACGTACAACCAGTACACCTATTACGAAACGCCGCCCGCCTATGGCGACTCGGTGACGGTGTACAACGATTACGTACCAGCGGATGCCGGCACAGTGACGGATGCGAACGATGTCGCGATCGAGGGCGCGTACCCCGGTGAGCGGCTCGATGCGCCGCCCCCGCAGGACGACAGCGGCGTCGCCCTCGCGGAGATTACGCCGGGCGTCAACGCCGTCATCGACGAGGGGCTGGCGGCGTTTGCCGTCGGCCGCTTTGAGGAGGCGCGGCGCGCGTTCGTGCGCGTCTCGCTGGAAGACCGGGGCGACGCGTATGCCATGCTCCTGTACGGCTGGACCTGGTTTGCCGTCGGCGACCATGAGATCGCCGCGGCCGCCATCCGCGGAGCGATGGGATATTCGCAGGAGGCCATCCATCACCCGATTGATCTGCGCACGCTCTATGGCGACGCGGCGGCGATGGAGGGGCGGATCGAACAACTCGGCGATACGGTCCAACAGTTCCCGACCAACCGCCAGGCGCGATTCCTGTACGGCTATGCCCTGACGTCAACCGGCCGGTTCGCGGAAGCGCTCGACGCGCTGCGGCCGCTGCAGACGCCGACCGCGGACGATCCCATTACGGACTCGGTCGTCGCGGCGCTGGAGGCGACCCTGGCGATGGACGCGCCGGTGTTGCAGCCGTAGCGGTAACAACGGCCGAGTACGGATTGACGGGAGACGCCTGCCGAGCGATGGCGGGGGGGGCGAATCGCCGCGCCGCCGCGTCACTCGGTAGACGTGACCTCGTCTTCCGCGGGTGCGGATGCGCGTTCGGCCGTCTGTAGTGCTCCGCCGACATCGCCGGAATCACAGCCGCCGATCAAGAAGCCGTCGTGCCGCAGACGCGCGATAACGGCCGCCGCCGCCACGGCGTGCCCCCGGGCGGTAGGGTGCAAGCGGTCCACGCCGAGCGGCTCGTCGGATGCGCGTGCTGCGTCGATGAAGGGCGGCGCCAAGTCCACGACGCTCAGGCCGGCCGCCTCCGCCGCGGCGCCGACGCGCCGGTGGATCTCCTCAAAGGGATGCGCTTGCAAATCCTGGAGGAAGGGGAACAAAGCCACATACGCGGGTACGTCGCCCGGCGCGGTCGCGGCGGCGATGTCGGCGAAGGCGACGGGCACGCGCGACCAGGGCTCCGGCGATTCGTGCAGAGCCTGGTAGTACTGTAGCGGGCTGGTCCGCTGCCAATCCGGCTGGGGCGAGTTGGACTGGGGCAGCGCGGTCCGGTGCGCCTCGTCGCCGAACGAATCCCAGGCGTAGCGCATCAGCAACCAGGCCCGGCTGCGGGCGAGCAGCCGCCGGCCGCGATCGGTCCAGGCGCGGTAGTAGCGATAGTCGGCCGAGGTGAGCTTTCGCAGAACGCCCGCCATCTCGACGCTGTAACCGCTGGGGTCGTTCAAACAGTATCCGTAGATCACCAGGTCCGGATCGCAGTTCAGGGCGTACGTGCGCAGCGCCGCCGCGACCTGGGTGGCGTTGTAGCCAGTGACGCCGAAGTTGTAGACTTCGAAGCGGCGACCTTCCTCGGCGCAACGGGCGTTGAGCTGGCGCTCCAGATGTCGCGGAAAGGTATCGGGATCATCGACGCCGTAGCCGAACGTGACGGAATCCCCGATACAGGCGATCCGCACGACGCCGGGCTGCTTGGGTCGGACGACGGGGCCGCGCCATCCACGCTCGTTGAGGGTGAAGCCATCGCCGCGGGCGCCGGGGACGTGCTCGTAGATCAGGTCCGGATCTTCGCTGAGTCGATACGTCGAACGATACACCGGGTACACGTCCGGCCCCACGTCCAGGACGCGGACGGCGATCTCGAGCAGCGCGAAGGCCGTTACGGCGCCAAGGCCCGCCGCGGCCAGGCACCATCCCCGTCGCCGGCGGCGGCGAACGGGAGGACCGGTTGTTGGTGTGGGCTTCATTCGACGTTGCGGCCGAGCATAACACAATCAACCTGTGCGGCGAACCCTGCGTCTGTGCGGCCCGTTTCGCGCGTCTTCGCGATCGCACAATCGCCGTGATATTGAACTCGGAGGCCGCTTTCGTGATAATAGGCGTCGGCGAGCGGGATATCCGGGCCTTTCCTTCGGAGCGAACGGGGAGTACGTCAGATGATCGAACGTGGATTCTGGCTTCGTGCGTCGGTTGCGGCTCTTGCACTGACGGCGATGGGGATGGTCAGCGTTGCACCGGCTTTCGACTGTCCGCCGGAGGCGACGCTGAAAGGCAAGTTCAAGCGCGACAACGTGCTGGTGAAGATGAAACGCTTCGAGCCGCAGGCCGAGTACACGCTCGACCTCGCCATCGACGGTGTGCCCGTTGAACTCATCGGCGCCAAAACGAACCGCAAGGGCCGGGCGAAGGCGCAGTTCGAGCGCGTGCGCTGCGGCGCGGATCGTTACGAGGTTGTCGTGCGGGAGTGCGGGATCGCGGCGCGGGTGAAGAAGCGCTGCGTCGGTCAGGAGCGTCCGCCGAACGACGCCTGCGCGGATGCCCTTCCGCTGACGGTTCCGACGGTGGTCTCCGGGACGACGATCGGTGCGACGGACGACGGCGCGCCGGAGTGCCGCGGCGTGCGCAACGAGGCCCCCGGCGTGTGGTATCGCGTGGTGGGCAACAATCGCGAATACACCGTGTCCCTGTGCGGCGGCGCGTCGTACCTGACGGCCCTGAGCGTCTACCGCGACGGCTGCGACGGCCTGACGTGCGTTGCGGCGGACTACAACTCCTGCGGCGATCAGTCAGAAGTCAGGTTCTGTGCCCTGGGCTTTGAGCCGACGGTTTACTGGATTCTCGTACACGGCGTCCACGGCGAGACGGGTGATTTCGACCTGCGGCTGACCCAGAGCAATCTGGAGTGCGCGGCGCCCTGATCGTCGACCGCGCCTTGAGCCGCCGCCACGCACGTTACAGTGCGGGCGCGGTCATTGCCTTTGTGGCAGAGCCGCAGACGCGGCGAGTTTTTGAATTCACAAGGCGGGCTCGGACCGGTCGCCCCGGCCCGAGCCCGCCGACGTTTTTTCTGCGTCGCGCCGCGGCGGATCCGCAGCTATTCCGGGCAGTCCACCGTGATCGGATCGGTGCAACCTTCCGGATCGAGCAGCGTCAGTTCGGTCGGCCCGGAGAAGCAGCACGTAAACAGCGTCGCCTTCCGACGATCGACCGTCAACTCGTACCTGAGCCGCTCGCCCACCCGAACCTCGACGATCTGGCCGTCGAACCGGTCGTCGCGGAACTTGACGATGCCCTTGAGCGTGCCTGAGCCTTTGCACTTGCCCTTGAGCTTCTTCAACTGATCGCAGAAGCAGGCCCGCTGACACGAGACGCCCTCGCCCAGGAAGATGGCCTCCGGGATGCGGCTGCACTCACGCGGGAGGAGCTGCTCGCATTCGCTGTCGCTGACGCAGCAGGCGCCGACGCTGGGGCAGTCGAACGTGCCGCACTCCCGGTTGAAGTTGAACCGGCCGCGCTGGGCGGCGCATTCGTCCGGAAGGAGGTCGGAGCAGCTTCCGTCGTCGAAGCAGCAGGCGCCCGGCTCGGGATCAGCCGCGATGACGCCCGAGATGACCAGGGCATAATCCGCGTCGACTTCCGGCGTTTCCGTGTGCGTGTCGCCGTTGACTTCGTCCGCACTGACCTCCACTGACCATGTGCCGGACTCCGGATTCTGGACCCATACGTTCTCGACCGTGTCGAGCGTATTCACACTGCCGCCCGGCGTGGACCAGTTGCCGTCGGTCAGGCCGTTGTTGCCGTAGTAGATCGTCCCGGACGGCGAGGTCACCTTGATGGACAGGTCGTTGATGCGGTGTTGATTGGCAGACGTGGTCCCCGGAATGTCCGTGTAAACCAGCGTAGCCTTCAGCGCGGGCGTGTCCGGGGCGACGTCGACGAGGTGGGTCGTGCTGGCGAGATTCTCGAGCACGTCGGTCTCGTCGATGATGTACATCTTGTCGCGCAGGTCGAACAGGTTGCGCACGTTCGGGACGCCGAAACCCTGATGCACGCGGGTCAGGTCGTGGTTGGGTCCGCTGAAGGGATAAGGCTCGGCGGTGTTGATGACCATCGCCTTGGCGGTGGCGAGCTTGGGGCGGTTTTCGAAGACCGTGCCCTCCGGGTCGACTGGGTTGCCGAAGATGCCCTGGCTCCACATCTGGAACATCAGGCCGAAGTGGCCGGCGGTTTCCGGCGTGGCGGCGCTGGTGCCACCGAAGCCGCTCGTGTATCCGCCGTTGCTCGACGTGGTCAGAATGCTGTCATACCAGAAGGCGAGTTCCGGCTTGATGCGTCCGTCCTCGGCCGGGCCGATGCTGCCCGCGTTGCTCCATCGGTCGTCGTCGCGTGTCTGCGTGTCGAGGTGACGGATGCCGCCGACTGAGATGATATTTTTGCCCCAGGCGTGTACGTCGGAACTGCGGCTGCCGCTGTTCGCCTGCGCCTGGAGGATGAGGAAGTCGAGGTCGAAGGCGATCTGATCGATCATCTGAGCGGGCGCGCCGTAAGACGTGGTGCAACAGCTTCCCCAACTGTTGGTCTGGAGGACGGCGAAGTAGGGCGCCTGGATCAGTTCGGCGGTGATCGCGTAGCGATCGGGCGGCTGCCACCAGGCGAAGATGCCCTGGGCGTCGGGCATCATCCCGCGGGCGCCCGGGTTGCCGATGCCGTCGCCGAAGACGATGCCGTAGACACTCGTGCCGTGCGACGACGACTGCCCGGC
>CAZYLK010000149.1:0-2458 GCA_964648365.1 uncultured Phycisphaeraceae bacterium | reverse complement strand
CGTCGCCGAAGACGATGCCGTAGACACTCGTGCCGTGCGACGACGACTGCCCGGCGCGGTGAATGAGCGGCGGGGGGGTCTGGAAGTCCTGGTGCGAGTCGAGCAGCTCGGTGTCCATGACTTCCGCCCGCACGCCCTCTCCCGTGAAGCCGGCGACCGACTCGACGTAGTTCGCTCCGCCGTCGATGCGAACCTTGTCCATGTACGTCTGCACGGGAAGCACGCGATCGACGTAGAACACCTCGCTCATGCCGATCACGTCCATCAGGGCGGCGTAGTCCATCGTGGCTTTGAGCAGGTAGGAACTTGGCTCGAGCGGCTCGACGATGCCGCCGAGCGATTCGATACGATCCGCGACGCTCTGCTTCAGGTCGAACCCGGGTTCGAGCACCTGCACGTGGTACTGCTGCGTCTCCAGCGAGGCGTTCGGCTGGCGGACAACTTCCCACAGGACGTCTTCCAGCTTGTAGGCGGGATGATAGGGGCCGACCCAGCGGACGAACGGCAAGGTTTCGACGGCGGTCTTCGCCTCCGGCGACAGCTCGACGATGTACGCGTGGTTGGGCAGGAAGAAGCGGATGACCCCGCCGGCTTCACTGATGGCGTCGCGATAGGCTTGCAACGGCTGCGTGACGAACTGGACGATGAAGACGCGGTGGTGCGGCCCGGCCGAGAGATCTGGCGGCGCCGCCGGGATGCCGCGGAGCGGATCGAAGTTCGCGTAGCGGAGTTTCAACGTGTACGAGGTGGGTTTGACCGCGGCGACCGAGTGGCCGTCGAAGCTGACGGCGTACCAGGGCGTGACGTTGCCGTTGGCCTCGCGCTGGCTCCAGGTCGCGACGTGCGTGGCGCCGACCCCAAGCGTCCGCAGGCCCTCGATCCGCGCGTCGGTTGAGTGAATCGGCACACCCGCGAGCAGAATCGACGGCCGCGTCGAATCGGCGGAGCGGGTGAACGCCGGTTCGCCGTCGCCGGCGATTGCCGGCGCAGCGGACGCGAGCAGGGTGCAGAGCCCCAGCGTCAACGAGCAACGAAATGGAAACAGCTTCATGTGATTTCCCCCGGAAGGTGGATAGCGATCGCGGACAACGGGTGTGATTGTACCGAATCAGACATCGAGATGCCAGATTTGCGGACGCGGCGGCGTGGCGGGCGGCTGCACGGCGAGGGTGGGGCCGTTTCGGCGGTCGAACGCTCTGGTATAATCACCGCTCGCAGCCGGCACGGCCGCCGGCTCCTCGTGACTGACGGATGTGAGGCCTCTTCATGCTCGACATCGACCTTGACGGTTTTCTCCTCTCCACCCAGTTCCTCTCCACGGTGGCGACGTTCGTCGCCACGCTGCTGACGGCAATTGTGCAGCAGTTTCTGAGCTTCGGGAGCAGCGCCTGACGCTTGTATCTGGTGGGGGGGCGGGGGCTTCGACCGCGGGGCGGGGCCGCCTCGTTCGCCTGGACCTCGTGGCGCGGAGCAAGACACGTGGCGTCGCAGCGATTCGACCCCGTACCGCTGGTTCTGGAAACGGCAGCCGTGCGGCTGGAGCCTCTGCGCGCCGACCATGCTGCGTGCCTGTTCGCGGCCGGGTCCGATCCGGCGGTCTGGCGCTACCTTCCACGCGGTCCGCTGGTGGACGCAGTGGACGCACGCGCCTGGATCGACGACGTCCTGGCGGAGGTTCAGGGCCGAGGGCGGATCGCGTTTGCCATCGTCGACCGGCGCGACGATCGGCCGGTCGGCTCCACGAGTTACCTCGATATTCAGCGCCCGCACCTGGGCCTGGAAATCGGCTGGACCTGGCTGGCGCCGGCATACCACCGGACGCACGTCAACACGCACTGCAAGTGGCTGCTGCTCTCACATGCCTTCGACGACCTCGGCGCGATGCGGGTGCAGTTCAAGACCGACGCCCGAAATCAGGCATCGCGGAACGCCCTGCTGCGCATCGGAGCGACGTTCGAAGGCATCCTGCGCAAGCATCGCCTCCTGCCGGACAGTTCGACGCGCGATTCCGCCTACTACAGCGTCATCGATGCAGACTGGACGGGCGGGCTTCGCGAGCGGCTGCAGCAGATGGTCCTCGCACATGCCGCACGGCCGTAGCTTGAAGGGCGACACATCCGAAGTGTGGCACCGGCTCTCGGCCGGCGAAACGACCAGCCTCCCGGGTGAATTGACCGGCCAGAGGCCGTACCACGCCCTTGTCACCGGGGCCGCGATCGAACGCGGCGCCCTCCGGATCGCCGTCACCGTCCCCGCGGAGCGCCCACCAGCCCCCAGGCCCGCCGTCCGAGCACCAGCGAGACGAGATCCCCGCCGCGGGCGTTGACGAGCCGTGTGATCAGCATGGCCAGGGCCAGGAACATGCCCGCCAGGAATCCGCCGAGGTGCGCCCAGTGGGCCACGCCCGTCGGGACGCGCAGCACGGTGTAGAAGACGTCGAACCCAATGTAGAAGAGCA
>CAZYLK010000148.1:0-15886 GCA_964648365.1 uncultured Phycisphaeraceae bacterium | reverse complement strand
CGAGAGTACGCCACCTTTTTGCCGACCGCCATCAACGAAATTCGGTTATACCTCATCAGAGAGGTTGGGATATGACTGACATTGCAGAGCGAGTCGCTCGCAGCACGGCGCTGACGGCGACAATTCAGACGGTTTGGGGCCGCCGGAGCGAGACTGCGCGGCGGCGGTTTCAAGAGCGCATCCGATCCGCGTCGGATGTGGCGACTTCCGACACAGGATCCCTTCCCGAAACGCCCTTGGGTTGGTGGCACCGGTGGGCGGAATACACAGTCGACGCGATGCAGCGGTCGATCCTTTTCTGGGATACGCTGCGCCGGCGGGGCAACGCCTTCATCGAGCACGAGCGGGCGGGCAAGCCGCCGATGCTCCACTTCGACTACGAAACGGTGCTCGACGCGCGCACGTTCGACCGACCCGTCAACTATGCGTTGCTGCGAATCACCCCGCCGCAGGGTGTGACGGTCGATCCGCAGCGCCGGCCCTACGTCGTCATCGACCCGCGCGCCGGACACGGACCCGGCATCGGCGGGTTCAAGAATGATTCCCAGGTCGGTGTTGCGCTGCGTGCCGGTCATCCGGTTTACTTCGTGGTGTTCTATCCCGATCCCGAGCCGGGCCAGACGCTGCTCGACGTGTGCGAGGCGGAATCGCGCTTCATTTGTGAAGTTCGCCGGCTCCACCCGGACAGCCCCAGGCCGGCCATTGTCGGGAACTGCCAGGGCGGGTGGGCGGCGATGATGCTGGCCGCCGCCAATCCGGACGACACCGGACCAATCGTCATCAATGGCGCCCCGATGTCCTACTGGGGCGGCGCGTGGGCCGAGGGGGAGGGCGACAACCCCATGCGTTATGCCGGCGGGCTGCTGGGCGGCTCGTGGCTGGCCTCGATGGTCGCGGACCTGGGCGGCGGCAAGTTCGACGGCGCGCATCTCGTTCAGAACTTCGAGAACCTCAACCCGGCGAACACGTTCTGGAACAAGTACTACCACCTCTTCGCGAACGTCGACACGGAGCCTCCGCGCTTCCTGGAGTTCGAGCGCTGGTGGGGTGGCTTCTTCCTGATGAACCGGGAGGAGATCGAGTGGATCGTGCAGAACCTGTTCGTCGGCAACAAGTTGTGGACCGACGGCAACAGTCAGGAGAGCGGCAGGGCCTTCGACCTGCGGGACATCCGTTCGCCCATCATCCTGTTCGCCTCCATGGGCGACAACATCACGCCGCCGCAGCAGGCGTTCAACTGGGTCGCGGATACGTACGGCTCCACGGAGGAGATCAAGGCCCGCGGCCAGACCATCGTGGGCCTGGTGCATCAGGACATCGGCCACCTGGGCATCTTTGTCTCCGGCCGGGTCGCCAAGAAGGAACACACCCAGATCGTCTCGGTGTTGCAGTCCATCGAGCGGCTGCCGGCCGGGCTGTGGGCGATGCAGATTCACGAGCGGAAACGCGACGACGGCGGTGTCGACTACGAGGTCGATTTCACCGAACGCTCGCTTGAGGACGTGGTCGCCCGGCTGAACCGGTTCGAACGCAAGGACGAGCGGGCGTTCGAGGCGGCGGCCGCTATTTCAGAGATGAACCAGCGCTTCTACGAGACGTTCATGCGGCCGTGGGTGCAGGCGGCGACGACCGAACCGGCGGCTGAGGCCATGCGGTGGTTCCATCCGCTTCGGTTCGCCCGCTGGTCGATGTCCGACCTCAATCCCGCGACATGGTGGCTTGGACCGGCCGCGGAGGCCGTGAAGGCCGATCGGCGCAGTGCGGAGGCGGACCATCCGTGGCGACGCTGGGAGAGGTTCGGTTCAGAGATGATCAGCGCGTCGCTTGACTATTATCGCGACCTGCGCGACGCGGCGAGCGAGGCGACGTTCTTTCAGTGTTACGGTCCGCTGGCGCTGCTGGCGCCGTCCGTGACCACGGGCGACGATGCTGCGGCGGTCGAAAGCGGCGCCGACCCGCGTCAACTTCCGTTCGTTCGCGAGGCGCTGGCGTCGATCGATCAGGGCGGCTACGCGGAGGCGGTCGCGCGGGCCGCGTTTCTGTTGCAACGTCAGAATGAACCGCTGCCGGTCTGGCGTCTGCACCTTCGCAAGGAACTCGCGGAAGCCTATCGCGAACTGCTGCCCGACCTGCCGCCGGATGAATGGCGGCGGCTCCGCGGCCGGCAGGAGATCATCGCGCGTTTCGAGCCCACGCGGTCGATCGCGACGCTTCCGTCGTTGCTCGCGGACGCGCGCGACCGCCAGCGATTCCTCACCCTGCTCGAGCGGCTGCTGGCCGATCCGCGCGTGCAGGCCGACGACGCGACGCCGCAGCAACGGATGATGCTGGCGCAGATCGTCGAGAGCCTCGGTGAGACGGCAAAGGAGCGCGGCCCCAGATCGAAGACGGGTCGGGCCAACCGGCAGACTGAGACGGTCGGAGGGTGAGAAGATGAACGCGTTTGCTAACACGACGTTTGAGAACATTCGCGTCGGGCACACGGAAACCGTGTCGCGCACGCTGTCGAGGACCGACATCGAGTCGCTCGCCTTCGTGTCGGGCGACCTTGACGCCTACCACGTCGAAGGCGACGCCGGTCCGGAAGCGGGCCTGGTGACCGAGGCTGTCGCGTCCGAGGCGTTTATCAGTTACATCCTCAATCGCCGCTTCCCCGGCCCGGGCACGCGGATCCAAGCGGTCGATCTGAAGTTCTCCGGCTCGCTTACGGTCGGCGATACGGTGACGGCCACACTGGTCGTCCGCGAGAAGCAGGCCGATGGCGCGAGAGTCATCTTCGATTGCCGATGCACCAAGGAGTCCGGCGAGGAAATCGCCCGCGGCACGGCGGTGGCGGCGGCGCCGACGCGGCCGCTGACCTACACCGACCTGGCCACTCCCGAAGTGATCTTCCGCCGGACGGACGTATTTGCGCGGCTGATTCGTTCCTGCGAGGGGCTGTCTCCCGTTCGGTGTGCCGTCGTGCATCCGTGCGACCGGGACTCGCTGCTGGGGCCGCTGGAGGCCGCGAAGCGCAAGCTCATTGAGCCGGTGTTCGTCGGACCGGAACAGAAGATCCGGGCCGTCGCCGCCGAGTGTGACGTGGATCTGGCGGGCCGCGAGATCATCGGGACGGAGCACAGCGAAGCGGCGGCCACGCGCGCCGTCGCCATGGCGCGGGCCGGCGAGGTGCAGGCGTTGATGAAAGGCAGCCTGCACACGGATGAACTCATGGCCGCCGTGGTGCCCTCCGCGACGGGCCTGCGTACCTCGCGCCGTATCAGCCACGCCTTCATTCTCGACGTGCCGTCGTACTCGCGCATGCTGATCGTGACCGACGCCGCCATCAATATCTCGCCCGGCTTGAAGGAGAAGATGCACATCGTGCAGAACGCGATCGACCTGGCGCGGGTGCTGGGCGTGCAGACACCGAAGGTGGCCATTCTGTCGGCCGTCGAAACGGTCAACCCCGACATCCCCTCGACACTGGACGCCGCTGCGTTGTGCAAAATGGCGGACCGCAAGCAGATCGTCGGCGGAATCCTCGACGGACCGCTCGCGTTCGACAACGCCATCAGCGCCGCCGCCGCGAAGATCAAGAAGATCGACTCGCCCGTCGCCGGCGAGGCCGACATCCTCCTCGCACCGGATCTGGAGTGCGGCAACATGGTGGCCAAGCAGCTTCAGTACCTGGCGGGGGCGGACAGCGCGGGCATCGTGCTCGGGACGCGCGCTCCCATCGTACTGACGAGCCGTGCGGACACGGTTCGCACCCGGCTGGCGTCGACGGCCGTCCTGGCGCGCGTCGCGCACGCCCGCACTCAGGCCGGCTCCGCCGCGGTCGTGTAGCCCCTCAGACAGGAGATCAGTATGTCTGACGCCATTGGAGTCTTGAACGCCGGCTCGTCCAGCATCAAGTTCTCGATCTTCGTCGTGGAGGGCGAGGGGCTGAACCTTCATCTGCGCGGCCAGATCGAGGGGCTGTTCACCGCGCCCCGGCTTGTCGCCAAGGACGGCAGCGGGAGCACCGTTGCTGAACGCACCTGGGAAGAGGGGGCCCGGCTCGGACACGACGGCGGGATCGAGTACCTGTTCGATTACCTTCGCAAGCAAGCCGGGCACCTCAGGCTGATCGGCGTCGGCCATCGCGTCGCCCACGGCGGTATGAAGTTCACCGGTCCGGTCCGGATCGACGCTGACGTGGTCCAGGCCCTTGAGCGACTGGTGCCGCTGGTCCCGCTGCATCAGCCGCACAACCTCGCGCCGATTCGCGCGCTGGCCGAACGCGCCCCTCACCTGGTGCAGGTCGCCTGCTTCGATACGTCGTTTCACCGCACCAATCCACCCGTGTCCCAGCTCTACGCGCTGCCGTACGAATACTCGGAAGCAGGGGTGCGGCGGTACGGCTTCCACGGCCTGTCGTACGAGTACATCGCCTCGGTGCTGGCCAGGTTCGACGCCCGGGCCGCGGCCGGACGGACGATCGTCCTTCACCTGGGCAGCGGCGCCAGCATGTGCGCGATGAAGGGCGGGCGGAGCGTCGCCAGCACGATGGGCCTGACGGGCGTGGAGGGGTTGCCGATGGGCACCCGTAGCGGCGCACTCGATCCGGGCGTGCTCCTCTACCTGATGGACGCCAAGAAAATGGACGCCCGGCAGATCGAGCGGCTGATCTACCAGGAGTCCGGGCTGCTGGGCGTGTCGGGGATCTCCAGCGACATGCGGACGCTGCTGGCCAGCGAGTCCCCCCGAGCCCGGCTGGCCGTGGACCTGTTCGTCTACCGTATCGGGCGGGAACTCGGCTCGCTGGTGGCGGCGCTAGGCGGGCTGGACGCGATCGTTTATACTGGCGGTATTGGCGAGCACGCCACGGAGACCCGCGCTCGCGTCAGTCGTGACGCGGGCTGGGCGGGCGTCCAACTCGACGAGCCCGCCAACGTCCGCGGAGGTCCGTGCATCAGCACGGCTGGAAGCCCAGTCGCGGTCTGGGTGATTCCGACGAACGAGGAACTGGTCATTGCACGACACACGCTGGCCGTGGTCGGATAGCGCGGCGCGGCCGGCCTCCGGTAAGGTCGACGGCCGACTCAATACCGGCCCGGAAACTCAATCACACAGGAAGCTGAACAATGTGGCGGCGGCAGACAGGACGGCGCACCCGCCACGGGCGCGCGCCGGGCGCGGCAGTCGGATTCGACACGGCAAACCACGCGGGTGTCCAACCGCTGATGGGGTCCGCATCGGGAGAATCTTGCCCATTTTTGCGGCGCAGCGCCACGAGGGACGAAGTGAGGAAATCTGCGATGTTGAGTAAGGAAGGATGCAAGTCAGCCCGCGGCGATTCCCGTAACGGCATCGCTCATCCGCGATCGAGGCTGGTAAGTCGACGCAACGGCAAGGCCCTCAGCCTGTTTCTGACGGTGGCGCTCGGCGCCGGCCTGGCCTGTCGCCCTCCGAAGGAAGAAGCACCTCCCCCGCCGCCGCCGGAGGTCACGATCAGCCAGGTCGTGGAGCGTTCGGTCACCGACTATGAGGAATTCACCGGCCGGCTGGAGGCGGCGGAGTCGGTCGAAGTCCGGGCACGGGTGCGTGGCTATCTGAACGAGGTTCACTTCCTGGAAGGTGACGAGGTCGCTGCCGGTACCCTGCTGGTGGAGATTGACCCTCGGCCTTTCGAGGCGGAGCTGCGTAACGCCGAGGGGCAGAAGGCCCAGTGGATGGCGAAGCGCGACAAAGCCCAGGCCGACGTGACGCGGTACGAGGGGCTCGTCCCCACGGGCGCTGCCAGTGCCCAGGATCTCGACAAGGCCAAGGCGGAACTGGGCGAGGCGGTCGCGGCGATTCAATCCGCGGAAGCCCAGATCGACGCCGCCAAGCTGAATCTGGAGTTCTCCCGCATCACGGCGCCCATCGACGGACAGGTCGGCCAGGCGCTGATTACCAAGGGGAATCTGGTCCAGGCCGGGTCCGGTCCCGACAGCCTGCTCACCACCCTCGTTTCCATCGATCCGATGTACGCCTACTTCGCCGTCGATGAGCGTTCGCTGCTCGCGTTCCGGCGGCGTGCCCGCAGCGCCCGGCCGGACCAGGAGGTGCAACCCTCGGTCACGGACGTAAAGATACCGGTCTATCTCGGCCTGGCGGACGAAGAGGGCTTCCCGCACGAGGGCGTCCTGAATTTCGCCGACAATCGCGTGGATCCCTCCACGGGCACCATCCGGGTCCGGGCTGGCCTGGACAACGCCACGCGCATGTTCAAGCCCGGCCTGTTCTGCCGCGTGCGGGTGCCGGTCAGCGATGAATACAAGGCGCTGCTGGTGTCGCAGGTGGCGCTCGGGACCGAGCAGGGTCAGAAATACGCACTCGTCGTGGATGACAAGGGCGTCGTCGAAAAGCGGTTCGTCAAGCTGGGACCGCGGCAGGACGACGGGCTTCAGGTTGTCGCGGAGGGCCTGAAGTCGGGCGAGTGGATCGTCGTCAACGGCCTGCAGCGCGCCCGTCCCGGCAAGCCGGTGACGCCGCAGCGCGCCGACATGCCCGTGCTGCCCACGGGCAGCGCCGCTGCGGCGCCCGCCCCGACGAAGAACACGCCAGGCGAATAACGGAGGGCCATCATGATTTCACAGTTTTTTATTGATCGCCCTATTTTCGCCTCGGTGCTGTCGATCGTCATCGTGATCATCGGCGGCGTTGCGCTCACGACGCTTCCCATCGCGCAGTATCCGGAGGTCGTCCCACCGACCATTCAGATCTCGGCCATGTATCCGGGCGCCAACGCCAAGGTCGTTGCCGACACGGTAGCCGCGCCCATCGAGCAGGAAGTCAACGGCGTCGAGGACATGCTCTACATGTTCTCCAAGTCGACCAACGACGGTCAGATGTACCTCGACGTGACGTTCAACGTCGGCACGGACCTCAACATGGCCCAGGTGCTGACACAGAACCGCGTGGCGATCGCCGAGGCCAAGCTGCCGGAGGAAGTCAAGCGACAGGGTGTGACGACGAAGAAGAAGTCGCCGTCCATCCTGATGTGCGTCAATCTCATCTCGCCGGACAAGCGTTACGACCAGCTTTACCTGAGCAACTACGCCACGATTCAGGTCAAGGACGCGCTCGCCCGGTTGGAGGGCATCGGCGACGTGACGTTTCTGGGCGCGCGTGACTACAGCCTCCGCGTCTGGCTGGATCCCGAGAGACTGGCTTCGCGCAACCTGACCGCCAGCGACGTGACGAAAGCCCTGCGCGAGCAGAACGTGCAGGTGGCCGCGGGACGCCTCGGGCAGCCGCCGGTTCCGCAGGGGCAGGCGTTTCAGGTCGCCATCAACGTGCTCGGGCGACTCGTCGAACCGGAAGAGTTCGCCGACATCATCATCAAGACCGGCGCCGACGGACAGGTCACGCGGATTCGCGACGTCGGCCGCACGGAACTGGGAGCGAAAAACTACGACGTCAACAGCTATCTCGACGGCGAACCGAGCATTACGCTGGCCGTGTTCCAGCTTCCCGGATCCAACGCCCTCGAAACGGCGGAAGCAGTTCGGAGCAAAATGGATGAACTGGCCTCCCGCTTTCCGGAGGGCCTCGAATATCGCATCGTCTACGATACCACCGTCTTCGTCGATGAATCAGTCCACGAAGTCTACAAGGCGCTGATCGAGGCGTTCATCCTCGTCTTTATCGTCGTGCTCGTGTTCCTGCAGAACTGGCGGGCGACGCTGATCCCGATGATCGCCGTGCCCGTCTCGCTCATCGGCACCATGGCCGTGATGGCGGCGATGGGCTTCTCGCTCAACAACCTCTCCCTCTTCGGCCTCGTGCTGGCGATCGGCATCGTCGTGGACGACGCCATCGTCGTCGTCGAGAGCGTCGAACTCAACATGGCTTCCGGCCTGTCGCCCAAGGAGGCGACGCGCAAGTCGATGAAGGAAATATCAGGCGCGCTGATCGCCATCGCGCTGGTGCTCAGTTCCGTATTCATCCCCACGGCCTTCATCGCCGGCATCAGCGGACAGTTCTATCGCCAGTTCGCTCTGACGATCGCGGCGTCGACGATCATCTCGGCATTCAACGCGCTGACGTTCAGCCCGGCGCTGTGTGCCCTCCTGCTCAAGCCTCACGCACACGGGTCCGGCGGCCACGCCCATCGCGAAGTGCTGCCGAGGCTGGGCATCGTTGTCCTGTTCGGGTTGATCGCCTATGCCGTGCTTCCGGCGTACGTCGCACCGCTGTTCGGCGTGACGCTTCCCGAGGGGCACGGGGGGGAGGCGGCGGCACATGCGGAAAGCGGCCTGGCGCTGTGGGGCGTCCGTGCTGTGACCTTCGTCGCGGGCGGCGTCATCGGCTGGCTGCTCACCGGCGTGGTCAACCGCGCGCTCGACGCCTTGTTCCGCGGCTTCAACTGGTGCTTCGACCGGGCCATCGCCGGTTACGGGGCGGTGGTACGAACGCTGCTTCGCGTTTCGCTGGTCGTCCTGGCGGTGTACGGCGGGCTGATGTTCATGACCTACCTGGGTTTCACCACTGTTCCGGTCGGTTTCATCCCCGAGCAGGACAAGGGCTACCTGATCGTCAACGCCCAGCTTCCGGACGGCGCCAGCCTGGAGCGCACCGAATCCGTTGTGAGCCGCTTGCAGAAAGTCGCGGCCGAGACGCCCGGCGTGGCGCACACCATCGCCGTGCCCGGATATTCCATCCTCAACAGCACGAACATTGCCAACCTGGGCGGCATGTTCGTCATTCTGGAGCCGTTCGAGGAGCGCAAGCTCGATCCGAACCTCTCGGCGTCGGCCATTGCGGCGAACATGCGCAAGAGCTATGCCGGCATCCAGGAGGCTGCCATCGCCATTTTCGGCGCCCCGCCGGTCGACGGCCTGGGCAACACCGGCGGCTTTAAGCTTCAGCTTCAGGATCGCGCCGACACCGGCCTGTCGGCCCTGCAGGAAAACGTAGACAACATGGCCGCGGCCGGAAATGCCCGGCCGGAGTTGCTCGGCCTGTTCAGCAGCTTCCGCGCGGATCAGCCGCAGATCTTCGTCGATCTGAACCGGACCCAGGCCAAGGCCCAGGGCATCGCCCTGTCGGACATCTTTGATACCCTACAGGTGTACCTGGGCTCGGCCTACGCCAACGACTTCACCCGATTCGGGCGCAACTGGCAGGTGAACGTCCAGGCCGAACCGCGCTTCCGCCTTCATCCCACCGACATCGGCCGGTTGAAGGTTCGCAACGCGGAGGGCGAGATGGTTCCGCTGGGCGCGTTGCTGTCGGTCGAGGAGTCGAGCGGCCCGTCGATCGTCAACCATTACAACATGTATCCATCGGCCGAGATCAACGGCGGCGCCGCACCCGGCTACAGTTCGGGCCAGGCCATCGCCTTGATGGAAGAACTGGCGGCGCAGGAACTTCCGCCGACGATGGGGTACGAGTGGACCGAACTGGCGCTGCAGCAGAAGCTCGCCGGCAACACGGCCATCTTCGTATTCATCCTCGGAAGCGTCTTCGTCTTCCTGGTGCTGTCGGCGCAATACGAAAGCTGGTCGCTGCCGATCGCGATCATCCTGATCGTGCCGATGTGCCTGCTCGCGGCGATTACCGGCGTGTGGCTGATGGGGATGGACAACAACATCTTCACCCAGATCGGCCTGGTGGTGCTCATCGGCCTGGCGGCCAAGAACGCCATCCTGATCGTCGAGTTCGCCAAGCAGCTTCAGGACCAGGGCCGCGCCCGCAACGACGCCACCGTCGAGGCGAGCAAGTTGCGCCTGCGGCCCATTCTGATGACTTCGCTGGCGTTCACGCTGGGCGTGCTGCCGCTGCTGCTGGCCAAAGGCGCCGGGGCCGAGATGCGCGTGGCGCTGGGGCTGGCGGTGTTCAGCGGCATGGTGGGCGTGACCATCTTCGGCATTTTCTTTACCCCCGTATTCTATTCGACGATCCGTTGGCTGACCGAGTCGAAGAAGGCTCCCTCGCCGGCGGCACATCCTGAAGGAGCACCTGAATGACGACGACGGGTCGGAACGGACGCGCGTGGACAACGCCTGCGCTGCTGGGCGCGCTGCTGCTGCTGGCCCAGGCCGGCTGCATGGTCGGTCCCAAGTACCAGGAGCCGCCGGCCCCGGTGGCCGCGGAGTGGCTCGACGCGGAGGCGCCGGCCATCGAGCGCGGCGAGGAAGTCGTCACGCGCTGGTGGGAGGTTCTCAACGACCCGGTCCTTAACAACCTCGTGGAAACGGCCTATGCGCAGAACCCGTCTCTGCACGCGGCCGGCGTTCGCGTGCTCGAAGCGCAGGCCCGCCGGGCCGTCGCGTTCGGACTGCTCTTTCCGCAGCAGCAGCAGGCATTCGGCGATATGTCGTGGAACCAGGTCAGCGAAAACGCCGGTGGACCCGTCCCTGAAAGCAGCCGCGCGCTCAACCGGATCGACCTGCTGACCCAGCCGGTCGGCACGCTGGCCCGCTCCGCCGTCGGCCCCCCGGGCATCGACAACGTCTTCCATAACTGGCAGTTTGGTTTCGGCGCCTCGTGGGAGGCGGACATCTGGGGTCGCTACCGCCGCGGCATCGAGGCGGCCGACGCGCAGATTCTCGCGACCATTGCCGACTATGACGACGTCCTCGTCAGCCTCGTCGCCGAGGTCGCGACGAACTACGTGCTGCTCCGCACGCTGGAAGAGCAACTCGTCGTCACGCAGAGCAACGTGGAGATCCAGCGCCGCGGCTACGAACTCGCCAACGCCCGCTTTGAAGGCGGCACGGCGACCGGCCTCGACCCGGCACAGGCCGAGGCACTCCTCTACGACACGGAGTCGCTGGCGATCGACATCAGCGCCCGCATCCTGCAGACCCGCAGCACGCTGTGTGTTCTGCTCGGATTGGCGCCGCAGGATCTGGGAGAATTGCTGGGAGACGCGGCAACGATCCCCACCGCGCCGGAGACGCTTGGCGTCGGCATTCCGGCGGAACTTCTCCGCCGACGGCCGGACGTCCGCCGCGCAGAGCGCGTGCTGGCCGCTCAGAGTGCCGTCATCGGCATCGCCACGGCCGAACTCTACCCCAGCTTTTCGCTGTCGGGTGACATCGGCCTCTCCGCGGAGCACTTTTCACACCTGTGGCAGGGCAACAGCCTGCAGGCGTTCTTCGGACCGTCGTTCCGTTGGTCGATCCTGAATTACGGACGCATCGAGAACAACATCCGCGTACAGGACGCAGCCTTCCAGGCGCTCATCAGCGACTACGAGAGCGTCGTGCTCCGCGCCCAGGGTGAAGTCGAGTCGGCGATCGCCGGGTTCGACGGCGCGCAGCAACGGGTCGTCACGCTGCAGCAGAGCGTCAGCGCGGCGCAACGGGCCGTGGAACTGGCCGAAAAGCAGTACAGCGGCGGGATCGCCGACTACACGCGCGTGCTGACGACCCAGGACTTCCTGACCGTGGCCCAGTCGCGGCTGGTCGCAACTCGCGGCGCCGTGGCACTGAACCTGATCGCCCTCTATCGCAGCCTCGGCGGCGGCTGGGAGTTGCGGCAGTCGCAGGATCTTGTGCCCGCCTCCATCAAGGAACAGATGAAGGAGCGGACCGACTGGGGTGATATGATCGACTCGGATCGGATGCACTGACCGAACGACGCACCCATAGGCTTTGACGGCGCAACTTCTTGCCCCTTTGGGCGCATATTTCGCAAGGAGCCGGAATCGTGACCGGGACAAAGGGATCAGGGAGACAGGGAGTGAGGGAGTCAGGGAAGAAAGACCACGAGGTTCAACACTTCCTTATGCCTTGCCTGCCTCACTCCTTCACTCCCTTTCCAGTTGGCTTTTGGGTTGCGGCCATCGGCCGCGTCAGGAACATACCTATGAAACGCTGCACGATCTCTATGTTTGCCGCCGCCGTGCTTACCGTGGTGACGGGCGGGTGCCAGCCCGCAGACAAGTCCAAGGATCCTGCAACGACCGTCACGACGCAGCGCCGGGAGTCGCCGCGGTCCGTGGAAGAAACCATTGATGTCACGGTGACGGCCAGAGTGAAGGCCATTGATCCCGTGAACCGGCTGGTGACGCTTCAGGGCGGCGCCGGACACGAGGTCACCTATGCCGTCGACGAGCGTGTCCGCCGGCTGAATGAAGTGAAAGTCGGCGACTCGGTGAAGGCCCGCTGCCAGGCGACGCTGCTCGCTGAGCTGCGATCACCCACCGCGGACGAGGCAGCGAATCCGATCGCGTACGTAGCGGTCGCCGGGCGCGCGCCGGGCGACGCCGCGCCGGCCGGCGGCGCCGTCCAGGCGCTGCGGATCGTCACCACCGTCGAGGCGGTGGATGTGCCGAGGCTGCTGGTGACCCTGCGCGGTCCGATGGGAGACGTGGTCGTTGTCCAGGGAAAAAAGGCCGAAAACGTCCGCAAGCTGCGCGTGGGCGACACGATCGTGATCACCTACGCCGAGTCGGTGGCGATCGCGCTGGACAAGGTCGATTCGCACTGACGGCGCCACCGCCGCGCGCTCACGGGTAATGCGGATACCATACGGACGCCGCGGCCGAGCGACGCAGCTCGACGTGGCATGTTCGTGCCGTATCCCGCCTCGCGGTCGGTCCATGAGCGGGCCAGTGCGCGGCGGAGCGGGTGCTCCCTCACTCTCCCCTTGCGCTTCCCCCCCTGCCCATCCCGGACGCCCCGGTCCCGGTGGTGCGCGCCTTCGGTTCGGTCGATCACATGGCGGGCGTGCGTTTCGCGCCAAAGTGGTGTACCCTCCACTTCTCGACTGACTGATTCTGCTGATTCGCTGAACGCCGGCGGCCAGGCCACGGACCGTTTTTGTTTCAACTGACGGACATCACCAAGCGCTACGACCAGGCGGACGCGGTCTCGTCGCTGGACCTTTCCATCGACGCCGGCCGTACGACGGTGCTGATCGGCCCCAGCGGCTGCGGCAAGTCCACGCTGCTGCGGGTGATGATCGGCCTGGTGCGGGCGGACGCCGGCAGCGTGCGTTTCGAGGGCGAGACGCTCACGCCCGACAACGCCATGCTGCTGCGGCGCAAAATGGGCTACGTCATTCAGGACGGCGGCCTGTTCCCGCACCTGACGGCGCGGGGCAATGCGGCCCTGGTGGCGCGCTTCCTCGGCTGGGACACTGCGCACATCGACGCGCGTCTGCGCGAGTTGATCGAACTGACGCACTTTCCGCCCGACGGCCTCGATCGCTACCCGGCGCAGCTTTCCGGCGGTCAGCGGCAGCGCGTCAGCCTGATGCGGGCGCTGATGCTCGATCCGGACGTGCTGCTGATGGACGAGCCGCTGGGTGCGCTCGACCCGATGATCCGCAGCAACCTGCAACAGGAATTGCGCTCCATCTTCCGCACGCTGGGCAAGACCGTCGTGCTGGTCACGCATGACCTGGGCGAAGCCGGCTACCTGGGCGACACCATCGTGCTCATGCGCGAGGGGCGAATCGTACAGCGCGGCCCGTTCCGCGACCTGCTCGACGCCCCGGCGGAGCCGTTCGTCACCGAGTTCGTCAACGCCCAGCGCAGTCCGCTGGAAGCGTCGGGGGGGGCGGCATGACCGAGCGCCCGGCCGCTTTCCGGTGTGGCACCGGTTTGCAACCTGTGATCCGGTGTGGCACCGGTTTGCAACCGGTGGACTCCGGTGTGGGACCGGTTTCCAACCGGTGGACTCCGATGGGGCCAGGGTTTTCAACCAGCGATCTTCACTCAGATTCAGGCCCAACCAATCTTGCAACTCCGCGCGGGCTGAAGCCCGCGGCTCGCTGGGGAATTGCGTTGTGCGTGGTCACTGCAATCTTGTTCGCGGTGGCGCCGCGGGGAGCCTGGGCAGCGGATCAGAGCAACGTCCGCATCGGCTCGAAAGCCTTCACCGAGTCCGTCATCCTCGCGGAGATGGCCCGGCACCTGGCGGAAAACGAAGGCTGCACCGCCGAACACATCGCCGGGCTGGGGGGGACGCGGCTGCTGTGGGAGGCGCTGCTGGCGGGGCAGATCGATGCATATCCCGAGTACACCGGGACGATGATCCAGGAGATTCTGGCTGGGGAGCTTGGGGAAGATCACCGGTTGAAAACCGGTGCCACACCAGAGGGTGATGGTGCCGAAGCCGGTGATGCAATTGAAGACCACCGGTTGGAAACCGGTGCCACACAGGACCACCGGTTGGAAACCGGTGCCACACAGGAGTTGACCGCGCTGCGGGCGAAGCTTGACGAACTCGGGCTGAAGATGACCGAGCCGCTTGGGTTCAACAACACGTATGTTCTGGGCATGAAGGAAGAGACCGCGGCCGCGCTGGGCATCGAGACCATCAGTGACCTGCGCGACCATCCCGACCTTTCCGTACGGTTCAGCAACGAGTTCATGAAGCGGGCGGATGGGTGGGAAGCGCTTGCCCGGCGATATCAGCTTCCCCAGCAGGACGTCCGCGGCCTCGAACACGCCCTCGCCTACGAAGCCCTCGACAAGGGCGTCATCCAGGTCACCGACCTTTACGCCACCGACGCCAAGATCAGCAAGCTCGGCCTGCGACGCCTCGACGACAACCTGCGACATTTCCCGCAATACCACGCGGTGTATGTGTATCGCGCGGATATGGAGAAACGCGCGCCGCGGTTGGTGGCGGCCCTGCACGGTATGGAAGGCTCGCTCGACGAAACGGCTATGACCGCGCTCAACGCCCGTGTCGAACTCGACGGCGTCAGCGAGAGCCGGGCGGCCGCGGACTTTCTCGCAGAGGCGAAGGGCATCGCCGCGAACGTGCGCACGAGGAGCATCGCCCACGACATATGGCAATACACGCTCGAACATCTGAACATGGTAGCCGTGTCGCTGCTCGCCGCCGTGCTGGTGGCGGTCCCGCTGGGCATCGTCGCGTCGCGCAGCCCTGGGCTGGCCCAGCCGATCCTGGGTGTCGTCGGCATCATCCAGACGATCCCGTCGATCGCGCTGCTGGTCCTGCTCATCCGCCCGATCAGCTACATAAGCGATGACCTCGGCTATCCGCAGGCTGTTGTCGCGCTCTTTCTGTATTCGCTGCTGCCCATCGTGCGAAACACCTACACCGGCCTGCACGGCATCTCGCCGCAGTTGCAGGAATCGGCCGTGGCGCTGGGTCTGCCACCGGGCGTGCGGCTGTGGCGGATCGAACTGCCGCTGGCCTCGCGGCTGATCCTGGCGGGCATCAAGACGGCCGCGGTCATCAACGTCGGCTTCGCCACCCTCGGCGGCTTCATCGGCGCCGGCGGCTTCGGCGAACCCATCTTCACCGGCATCCGCCTCAACGACTACGGCGTGATCCTCCAGGGCGCCATTCCCGCGGCCGCGCTGGCGCTGCTGGTGCAGGGCCTGTTCGAACTGGTGGATCGCGTGGTGGTGCCGAAGGGGCTGAGGTTGAAGCGGGCGGGATGAGGGGAGAATAGCGAATGGCGAATAGCGAATAACGAATGAAGAGGAGACGGTGGCTCTGACCTGATGTGGCACCGGTTTTCAACCGGTGTCTTCCGCCAGGAATCCGGCTATCCTGGAATTGTATGATGTGCGTTGCAGGACTACTCGAGTGATGAAATCGGAATGACCCTCCACTGCCCATTCTGTGAATCGCCGATCGATGCTGGCTCGTGCTCGTGCGGCGCATTCGACGCATCGCGCGTTGACGACGACGACGGCTATGCGTTCTCGCCGGACGATCTGGTTTGCGACGACGAGCAGCGCCGCCGCTGGGCGATCATCGCCGTATCGAAGCAGGGCCTGCACGACCACGCGGCCGCGCTGCTCGATCGGCTCGCCGTCGAGCCATCGAACGCCAACCGCCGCCACATCGTCCGAGCGCTGGGGAGCCTGGGCTGCGTCGAAGCCTGCCCGGTTATCCTGGCGCTGGCGGAAGCGGCCGCGGCGACCGACTCGATGGAC
>CAZYLK010000147.1:0-15894 GCA_964648365.1 uncultured Phycisphaeraceae bacterium | reverse complement strand
CCAAGGCGACCTGGACGGCGGCCGGACAATTGTCAACATTTCCAGGCCGTGATTCTACCGGCCCCAAGTCGCAGTTCCGTCCGCGGGGGGGCCGGGGCTCTACTCCGGCGGAGCCGATCTTCATTCCTCAGGGTATCTGTTCCGCGGCGACCGGACTTGATATGATCTTCGCGAGGGTCGGAGTCGGTAGTGCGACCGGCGGATGCCGGTCCGTACGGAGGAGCGCGATGGCACATCAGCAGCCGAGTTTCACGGTTCAGACGAGTACGCCTGCGGTTGGACAGGGTCCAGGTGTGGTTGCCGGCTTCGCGATCGGCTCGGGCCGCGGTTTCCGCGGCATCGTATTCGCAGTCGTAACCAGCGTGGTACTCGTGCCGAGTGTCGCGAGCGGACTGCCGGCCGACGAGCCGCCGGGTGTCGCGTCGTCTACGGTTCACGAGCCGCCGGTCGTGGAGCAATCGGCCCTCAAAGAGCCGCCCGCGCCGCCTTCAACGCCATCCCTGCCGGTCGTGCGGTTTGACCCGCGGATCGAGCTGTTCAGCGTGATCTTCCGGCTGGCCGACCACTTCGAGTTCGGCCGCGGCCGCATCGAGGGCTACAACCAGGATGTGGACGAGTGGTTTGAGCCGTACGCGACTCATCCCGTCGTCAAACTTGCCGGGAAACTGAAACGCGACGACGGCATCGATCGCGATGCGGTCATCAGCTTGGCCGTCCACATGGACGACGGATTCGGCGCCGAAGCTCGCGTGCCGCTCGGCGCGCCGTCCACTCGGCTGGACGACCGGTGGAAGCCGGCCCGGGCTCGCAAATTTCTCGAACTGGCGGCGGACTTCGCGGCCGAGACGAAGTTCGCCGAGTTCCTCAAGGATCACGCGGCTTTGTACGAGCTGGCCGCGGACCGCCTCCGCCAGCGCGTCGAGCAGGACATCCGCCTCGAATGGTGCGACCGGTTCTTCGGGTCACGCCCGACATCGCGGCTGGTGGTTGTGCCGGGATTGCTGAATCAGGACTACGACTTCAGCGCCGTTTTCGAGGAGGCCGACGGTCGCCAGGAGTTATACTGTGTCATTGGTGTGCGGCTGGCGACGTCGTCGGGTGATCCATGCTTCGCCGACGACGACCTGCCGCGAATCGGCCGGCGTATCCTGCACTGGTACGTGGACCCGCTGGTCGAGCGCCACGCCGCCGCCCTGCGCAGCGCGGGCCAGTCGATCTATCCGCACGTCAAGGGCGAGATGAAACGCTCGGGCGTGCGAAACTGGAAGGACATGATGTCAGAATCGCTGACGCAGTCCTGCTTCGCGCGATACGTTCTCGACAATCCGTTCGAGGGACCGTCGAAGGGATACGGCAACCGGATCCTTCAGGACTGGTTGCGTCGTGACGCCAGCGACTCGGATGCACACGCGGCGATGCGGCGCGCCACCGAGCACCCCGGCGCCGACGAGTATCACGAGGCTCTCGGCTGGGCCACGAGCGGCGGTGTGATTTGGGCCAGCGCGTTTGACGAACTGCTCGAGAAGTACGAATCGGACCGGCGGTCGTGGCCGACGCTGGACTCGTTCCTGCCGCGCGTGGTCGCGTGGTTCGATGAATACGCCGCCGGCGGAGAGGCCGAGCGCGTCGCGTACCGGGAGAAACACGCGCCTAAGCTACTCAAAACCACCCCGGCCCACGAGGCAACGGGCGTCGATCCCGACACGACGGCGATCAGTTTCACGTTTGACGGCGACATGTCCGACGTGGTCTGGAAGACCGTCACGCTGAGGCGTCCGGAGTTTCCGTACCTGGTGGCGCTTGATCCACCGAGCTACGACGAAAGCGGTCGCGTCATGACCGTCCCCGTTACGCTCAAGCCGAGCCGTGAATACACGCTCGTACTCATGGCGGAGCAGAAGGCGGCCTTCCGTGAGCGGTTCGGGCTCGCCAGCGAGGTCGCATTCGTGACATTCAAGACGGGGGAGGCGGCGGGTGAGCCGGCAGCCGGCGACAGATGACACACTGCGGCCGCCGATGACTGTTCCACTGACACCGGAGCTTGAAGCGCTCGTGGCGGCGAAGGTGGCGACCGGGCGCAGCCCCTGCCACGCCGCGTCCTCCTATCCGCGTTCATCCGCGTTCATCTGCGGTTCTTATCTCTTGGCCCCACGGCTCATCGAGCAGCAGCGGATTTCGACCGCAGATGAACGCGGATGAACGCGGATGAACGCGGATGAACGCGGATGCAGAAAAGAGGGCGCAAAGGAGACGTATGGATCTTGCCGCGTCCCGCCCCAATCGGCGTTTGTTGGCCGCGGAGGATGGCGTTAGAGTTCACCGGCCATGACCCACGCCCAGCAGAAAATCGACCCCACCGCCGACGCGCCGTTTCACCGCTGGTCGGACGTCCCGGCGGATTCGCCGATCGCGATGCTGACGCGCCAGCGGATCGGCGGCCGCAACATGATGGTTCAGCGCGTCGTCTTGCAGAAGGGCTGCATCGTCCCCAGCCACAGCCACGACAACGAGCAGTTCACCTGCGTCATCAGCGGCCGGCTGCGGCTGGACCTCTACGCCGGCACCGCCCGGCCGGTCGAGTCGGTCGAAGTCGGCCCCGGCGACGTCCTCGTCCTGCCCGCCGGAGTGCCCCACGGGGCCGAAGCGCTGGAGGACACCGTCGTGCTGGACAGCTTCAGCCCGCCGAGCGCTGCCACGGGGATTGACGTGCCGAAGGCGTAACCGATGTCGCAGATGGTGCTCGTCAATACGCCGAAAGCCAGCGACCCAGGCCGTCTCTGAGTATCCGCAAACAGGATTGGTCGGTCACAAACCTAATTGTAGCGCAAAACCTCATTGTATCGTATACAAGTTCGAAGACCGGTCTGTCAAGGCTCGAAATCATGTGCTCTTGTTTGTCCAGTTGAACGCGTACGGCTTGGTGCGCTTCGCCGAGGTCGACTCTGATCGGCCTCGGGGACGCGAGCCAATCATCGATTTCGGCGTAGAGTTGGTGAAGTTGCGACGGCAGAATTGAGACCTGAGGCAAACGCAGGTCATAGTCCGCCACAAGCGCGGTTCGCTGGGCTCCGCTGTTGGCCAACTGTTGCCGGTCCCAAAACTGACCGTAGGACGCGATTGAGACGCCAATCACAGAATTGTCATCAGGCGACCGCCCATCGCTCGAGCAATTTAGTGTGTCCCATCCATCCGACGAGGAAAGTTGCCAAATCAACTGTTGTGGCATCGCGCATGTTCCTATGGTCGCCGCTCCGGATGGTAGTTCCTGGCGCGTTAGAAGTAAATCCCCGTCTCGGCGTCGAGGCGGCGGCCGGTGTAGAGGTAGGGGTTGCCGGTCGGCGACCAGGCCCGGCCGGCGACGGTGACGGTCTTGTCGGCCCCGGCCTGGTTGAACTGGGCGTTGAAGGCGTCCTGGTCGTAGGCGTCCACGTCGCCGTCGAAGTCGGCGTCGAAGTCGCGGTCGTACTCCGGATCGGTGGACGTGGACGGATAGGCGGCGTCGAACGCAGTCTGGTCCGTCGCGTCCACGTCGCCGTCGCCGTCTCCATTGCCGAAGACGGTGTGCCGGCGGGCCAGCACGCGGCCGTAGGGGCTGTAGTTGTACTCCTCGGCCAGCTTCCCGCCCGGCGTGGTCAGTCCGATAACGTTCCAGTTGCTGTCCTGCCAGGCGAAGTACGTGCCGTTTTCGCCCATGAGCATGAGCAGCTCATCGACGTACTGCACTCCCCAGACGTAGGACTGCGCCGGCTCGGCCGTGGCACCGAGGCTGTTGTACTCGGCGATGACCTGATCGCCATCGTGGTAGTAGTAGACGGTCGCGTCCAGGTCGCCGCGGTTGGTGACAGTCTTCTTGGTCCGGCGGTTGTCGCCGTAGACCTCGTACGCCGCGACGACGACATCCTCGTTCTCGACCGCCTCGACCCGCACCAGGTTGTCCCAGGAGTTGTAGACGTACTTGTAGTCTGCGTCGTAGCGCAGGTTGCCGTTCTTGTCCCAGCCGTCGTCGGGCGGGTTGTCGTGATCGTCGTCGATATCGACGGTGGTTTCCTGGAAGTCCTCGCTGATGACGACGTAGTCGTCTACCTCGTAGGACATCTTACATCGCCAAGTTGTTTGTGATCCTCGCTACGCGTTTGGTGTACTCCGACCACTCGGGGTCAGCAGCCGTCGCAAGTTCCACGGGATCATCATCTCGAAGCCAGCGATTTAGAAACTCGCCGCCCGCGCGAGGGTCACAGACGTAGCAGAAATATCGCACTCGCCCGTGGCCCGTTTCAACCAGGGCCAGCGCACCCAGTTCAGTCATATCGATCGGGTCTAGTACGCGCGCTTCGAATTCGCCGAGACTGACGTACTGTTCAGCAGAGGGGATTCCAGTCGCATCTCGTGCATGAAATGCATAGGTAAGTACAAAGACGTGGGGCCATCTTTTGCAAGCCAAGGGATGATCAGAGAATCTGCGCAGACGAATCAGCACGGGAGTGCCGCCCCAGCAGCCTTCTGCTCCGATCCAGTCTCCACGCAGACTGTGACGACTGGACGGACTTTCTTTATTGTTGAGTGTCATGGTTTCTTGTGTTTATCCATGGAGTTGCCCTCGCCTCTCAATCGATCCGCATTCTGTCTCTCCCAATCGAGTATAGTTTGCCGATCCGGAGCTGTCTCGACAACTTCTGCTTCATAGGTACCCGATCCCTCCTCTCCATTCCATTTGTTCGTTTGGCGGTTCGCGCGTGGGGAACTCCCATCTTTATTTCGCGGCTGCCCACTCACACCTGTCTTTACGACATCGCCATCCTCGGTTCTACGGATCTCGTATCCGTGCTGAGGATTCGTGCTCGCTTTTGAGTTACCATGCACACAGTTGTTATGCACGAGCAACCCGAGCGACGATACACGATACACGTGTTCGCCCTCGATTTCAAGGTTGAACACGCGGTGAAGGCCGGGAAGCGAAGTAATCGACTGGACTTCGGCGCAGCCGGTCAGCGTGGTGATGCAGTCGCCAGGCTTCAGGTCGTCGGCGCGAACCCACTCGCTACTGCACGAATCGCAGTGGAACGGGTGGGCGGAAGTGGCCTCGACGGGCTCGGAGAGACCCTCGAAGGCGATTTGGAACAAGCCGGTGCTAACGCGGGAGTACGTGCCCGTCACGAGTTGCCCGGAACCCGTCGTGATCGGCGGGGCCGGCTCGATGGCCAGGACCATCGCCTCGCCGTGAAGGCCCATTTCGTCCAAGTCGATCCAGACGGTTCCGCCGATCAATGCTCGGTGATCGGCCAGCCAGCGGCGTGATCGAAGCAAGGTGATGTCAACGGCCGATCCACCGCTCTCAGTCGGGGGCAATGAAAGGTACACAACCACGGAGTCGGCGCTCGGTGCCGACGCCTGACTCGTCAATGGCAGGTCTCCCAAAACCGGGGATTGGGCGACCACCGTGTCACCCACGTCGATTTCCTCGATCGGTAATGCCCCCTCCACGGTGACGATCAATGTAGCTGCAGTGAAGCAACCGACTTTTCGATGATTCCCTCACCTGCCGCAGCCACGGCCTCGACCCGTTCGCCTACCTCCGTCACGCCATCGACCGACTTGCCCACAACGAAGACCCCGCCCCCCTCCTGCCCGAACGCTGGAAGGCAGACCAACTCGCCCCCGAACCCGGCTGAACCCCTGCCATCGCCGCCACCCGCCGGACCGCGCCCCCGGAGGCGCCCCTCGGCCCCGCCGACCGCCCCCTGTAGATCACCGAGCGCTTACGAACTACTCCTTCGGCGACGCCGGGATGCAGAAGTCGGAGGCTCGCAATCGCGAATACACGGCATTCAAGTGACTGCCGATCGGCGTCGCTTCGCCGCTAGCCGTCGCCTTCTGAATCGCCGCGACGCTCTCCTCTTGACAACACAGGAGAGCATAGATTATGCCTGCAAAGCACATCGCAATCGGCGCGCTGGGCGGCATAATTAGAAGAGAGTCATTATTGTCAATATCAACTAGAAAGTCCGCCACAGCGCGCCGCGTTGCAAAACGACGAAGGAACGCCAATCCCAGACACTGTAACGACCGACTTATCTCACACACAAATCTACGATGAACCGAATCGGCATCATCTTCTGTACGCAGTTCCCACCAAACCCTTTCACTTGGAACTCCCGCTAGCCGCTTCCTGATGCAGCAATTCATGATATCGTCTGGCTCGTCAAAGCAGGTGCGGTTAGTATACGCCGAGATCACACCAGGAACGTAAATGCCAATCTCGATAGCAAAATCAGCGCGATGCTCGGAATTAAACCGGCCCCGCTGCACGTTGACAAGCCAAGATAACTCCGCCAGTGATAAAATCCAGGTACTGCGTCGCTTTCGGAAGCCGACGGGACGCAGCGTCGCGGTGACAGATTCCTTGAGAATTGCCGTCAACCTCGGTTCGATCGGTGAACTCATGGCAATGCATTCTATGGATCGTAGGTTACTATTCGGCCCTTCTGCCCTGTCGCGCGCTCATACTTCGGAAGTTGGGTCTTACCTGACCTGCGGCCGCTCGGAGTATTCGGCTTCAGTTCGATGGGACGTCCCTTGGGATCAACGGCATCGGGAATAACGGTCTTGCCCGTCTTGGGGTCGATGAGCCTCGGCTCTGACTGCCAGCCTGGCTTAGCCTGGACTTTTTCCTTGAACGCGTCATGCGCTTCGCGTCCACGCCGCGCGGCGTCGTTGTCCCCTGGTGGCTTCTTCCCCGCGTCGGCAACGTCGTCAACCTTCCCGGCGACTTTAGCACCGACCCGCTCCCCAACCTCCTCACCAACCTCTTTGGCACCACGCTCACCGACCTCCTCAATGACCTCTTTGGCAGCCCTGCCGATTACCTTCTTGCCAATCCCTACGCCAGCGACAACTTCTCCCGCAGTTCCGGCCCACTCACCCGCTGTATGCCAGCCGTCCCAATACTCTTCGCCGGCTTCACCCCAAATCACGCCTCTTAGCCGATCGGTTAGCCCGCCGCTTAGCGTGTCGCCGATTCCTCGACAAAACGCCAACCCGCGATCCACGCCGTCCCAAAAATCTGTGCCGAGCGGGTCAACCCGCGAGAGTGGATTGCTACCGACATACTCGTAGACCGATGGCCCGTTAATGTACCCCAGCGGATCCCGCTGGATAAACTGCTTGTGCCCCGGATGGTAGTTCCTGGCGCGGTAGAAGTAAATCCCCGTCTCGGCGTCGAGGCGGCGGCCGGTGTAGAGGTAGGGGTTGCCGGTCGGCGACCAGGCCCGGCCGGCGACGGTGACGGTCTTGTCGGCCCCGGCCTGGTTGAACTGGGCGTTGAAGGCGTCCTGGTCGTAGGCGTCCACGTCGCCGTCGAAGTCGGCGTCGAAGTCGCGGTCGTACTCCGGATCGGTGGACGTGGACGGATAGGCGGCGTCGAACGCAGTCGAGTCCGTCCCATCCACGTCGCCGTCGCCATCGCCATGGCCGTCGCCATCGCCATCGCCATCGCCATCGCCGTTGCGCCGTCGCCGAAGCAGGCCTGCCGTCTCCCCGGAGTACCTCCCCCGCTACTCCGGCGAGTTGATGGCACCCCTTATTTCATTCCGGTCGATCGTCGCAACCCAAATGCCCTCTTCGCAGGACCATTCGACCGTGCCTACGGCTGATAGCGAGTCTCGGTCCGAGACCAGAATCTCCATACCCTCTTCCAACTGAAGCCCGAGGCGACGGAGATCGACCTCCGTTCCGTGACACGAGAGTCGAAGGCGACCTCGACAGTCTGCGTTATTGAAATCGGCGAAAATCTCCGGCAGTCCACTCGGTTGCATGATATCATCTCCAGTCACCTGGTGCGATTGTAATGCTATACAACCGTTTCAACGCCACGAAACGTAATTCGATAGGATTCGTACTGCGGTGAATCATCCAGGCACTTCAGGATCTGCGTGTCCTCGAAGTGAAGGACCAAGACGCCGCCCGCTGCCGCCACCGCGCTCACGACGCGCCGACCAATTAACCGCATGAGAGTCGACTCATCAACCGGTACGACGCCGACGATCGGAGACTGGTCAGCTGCGATATAATGCTCGTACGATGACATCAGGGTGATGGAAAGGTCTGGGTCAAAGCACAAGTGTATGGTGTTTTCGGAGAATGAGATTTGCTCAAGCTTCTTTCCGATGAAACACGACGCTTCGAAGTCCCTTGGGAATCCGTACATGCGTTCCGTCCAATGCGAATCGGTCCTGCCTGGCGGTCGCCGTGCCACCAACAAAAACGGCCGCCCCCGATGTCCGGAGGCGGCCGTCGTCGATTCATGTCAGCCTGCCGGTTTGCCGTGGCGCGTCATTCCGGCGAGCCTTGGCCGAGGGGTCGGCCTTACACCATGTCCTTGAGCGCCTTCAGCGCCGTCGCCTTGACCACCTTGCGGGCGGGCTTGGCTTTGAACATCATCTCCTCGCCCGTGAACGGGTTGATGCCCTTGCGCGCCTTGGTGGCCTTCTTCTTGATCACCCGCAGCTTCACCAGCCCGGGGATGGAGAACGACCCGGGGCCGCGGCTTCCGAGATCTTTCTTGATCAGGTTGCCCAACTCGTCCATCATCGCCACCGCCTGCTTCCGCGTGACGCCTCCCGCTTCCGCCATGCAGGCGAGAATCTCCGACTTCGTCCGCGCCTTTCCGGACGCGGCCGCACTCTTCGTCTTGGCCATCTCGAACTCCTTTCGTGTACGTGCGCCGACCGCGGCGCAGCCCGTTTTTCGGGCTTTTCAGACTTCCCTGCTTCGACGACTCGGCGCCAGAGGCGCGTCGCCGCAACACGCGGCGGTCGAATCGGCCGCTTAATACAGGGTTTTCGGCACGTTGTCTACGTTTTTTACGGCAAAAATCGTCGGGATTTCAGAATCCGGCATGCCGGCCCGACCGACGCCGGCCCTTGACACGTCCTTCGGTGTGTGGATTGTCCCTGCGGCGCGGGCCGTTGAACGTCCCGGCCGGACCGCCCGCGCGGATGGACGGAATGCAGAATTCGAGCCGAAATTCAGGGTCAAACGCCACCTCGCCGCAGCCGCGGCCCGTGTCCACACGGCCCCTGTCCACCGGCCGGAAGCTCGCCTTCTCGGTCGCGCTGCTGCTGGTCGCGCTGGCCGCGGTCGAGATCGCCTGTCGTGCGCTGGGTCTTGGCCGGCAGGAAAAAATCGACGGAACCATCTCGCAATGGCACGAAACGCCGGACGGCCGCGTGTTCTGGGTGACGCGCGGACCGGGCTTCAATTCCGACGGGTTGCGCGACGTCGAGCACGAGAAGGCCAAGCCCCCCGGCCGATTCCGCTTCATCTGCCTGGGCGACAGCGTCACCCGCGGCCACGGCGTCCCGCGCGAATCCACCTATCCCTACGCGCTGCAGAGCTTTCTGACGCAGCTTGGCGTCGATGCCGAAGTCTTCAACGTCGCCACGTCCGGCTGGGCCACGCTGCAGGAACTCGCCGCCTACGAGACCATCGCCCGGCCCTACCAGCCCGATCACGTCTTTCTGGGCTTCTGCCTCAATGACGTGGCAGAGATGCACAACAACCTGCGCGAGCCCCCGCCGGCGGTCGTCGCGGCCGCGATGCGGCACTCCGCGTTCGTTCGCTGGCTGGCAGGGGGGCAGCGTCGACAGATATCCAACGTGCGTCAGCTTTTCACCGATCCGACCGCCCCGGCGGTGGAAGACGGTTGGCGACGCGTCCTGGACGCGCTCGACCGCCTGCACGAAGCTACCCGCGCCGACGGCTGCGAGCTGTCGGTGCTGATTTTCCCGTTCCGCTTTCAGGTCGAGCCGGACGCGCCCCAGCCGACGCCGCAACGACGCCTGTTCGAGCACTGCCTCCGCGCGGGCATTCCCTGTTTCGACATGTTGCCGGTACTGCGACCGCTGGGCAGCGCCGCATTCATTGACGACAGCCACCTCAGCGCGGCCGGCGCCGCCGCCGTCGCGGAGGCGCTGGTCAACTGGGGCCGCACCGGCTGCCGCATGTGCGGCCTGGACCTGTCAGCGATCACGGCCACGACGTGCCCGCGATGTCATACGGGGAGGGAGTGAGGGAGTAAGGGAGTAAGGGAGTAAGGGAATGAGGGGAAGAGGAAGAGCTGAACCCTGTAGTCTTTCTTCCCTTACTCCCTGACTCCCTTCTTCGATCCTGGGGGAGTGGGCGCTACGGAACGAAGGGAGTAAGGGATCCGGTAGTGAAGGAGTGAGCGGAGAAGGAAGAGCTGAACCTTGTAGTCTTTCTTCCCTTACTCCCTGACTCCCTCACTCCCTTCTTCAACGCTACCGGAGCGGCACGCGCTGCGGCGCCTGCACAAGGATGTGATTCTTCATCGCGATGCCGATCAGCAGCAGCACGGCGGGAATAACGACCCAGTCGGTCGCCAGCGAGAGTACCAGCGGCGCCACCAGCCCGGCCGCGACCATGCCCCACCAGAACTGCCGGCGATAGACCCCGCGAGTCATGATGTGGGCCGCATCTGCCGCGCCGCGAGTCGGATGGGCCGGGAGAAACTCGCAGACCAGCAGCACCGCCTGAAGGATCACACACGTCGCCATCCCGTATCGTGCCCAGGCGCACAGCAGCCCGCCGTCCCAGCCCCAGCGCAGCGAGCCGGCGCTGATCAGCGCCATCACGGCCGTGCCCGCCACCAGCGCGTCGAACACCATCGTCACCATCAGCAACGGGTTCTGCCAGTAATCGCGACCCTTGGCCTGCGCCAGCAGCAGCGCGGTATAAGCGGCCGTCGGCACGGCCATCAAGCTCGCCAGCCCGCCGATGGCGAGTTGCACGCCCGGCGAAGCGCCCAGCAGGCTCGCCAAAAGCGCCCCCGCCAGCAGCGGTGAGAACACCAGGATGATGTATGCCCCGCGGACCAGCCAGCTTTTCCACTGCGGTCGGAGCAGGATGTACATGAACCGCTTCGGCTGCTTCAGGTCGCCGATCAGCAGCGCGCCCGTGATCCCGAGGAAGACGAGCGAGATGATCCCCGGCACGACGGGCAGAACCGTCTGGTTGTCGCCGAACAGGTACAGGATGAACGACAGCATCAGTGTACCGGTGGCGATCGCCTTGGTGGTGATGTAGGCCGATACCAGCCGGCCCCACGGAGCAGGCTTTTCGTTCGCGTCGTACGTCCGCCTGGCTCGACCGGACGCGGCCGAGTCGTCTTCCGCCTCCCGCCGGGCGGCTTCCAGCGCGCCCGGCGCGATGGCCTGCCCGCTCCAGAGATAATTCTCCTGGGGTGGGGCGGCCGTCGGGTCGAGTGCGGCCGTCTCGCCGCCGACGTAGAACAGCTTCGGGTTTGTCGCTTTCTCGGGCTTGGGATACTGCACCTTCTGATGGCGTTCGAGCCGCGAGATTGGGCTGGCCGGGTCGTCCAAGTCGCCGGAGACGATCGCTTCGACCGGACAGACGACCACGCACGCCGGTTCGTAGCCGTTGTCGACGCGATGCGTGCAGTAGTTGCACTTGGCGGCCGTCAGCGTGTTCGGGTCGAGATAGATGGCGTCGTACGGGCACGCCTGCATGCACGCCTTACACCCGATGCAGCGCTGCGGGTCGAAGTCCACGATCCCGTCCGGCCGCGTGAACAGCGACGTGACCGGGCAGATCTCCACGCACGGGGCGTCCTCGCAGTGGTTGCAGCGCTGCACGTTGAAGGAGCGGCTGGCGTGCGGAAACGTGCCCTTCTCGATGTACTTGACCCACGTGCGGTTAACGCCGATGGGCACGCTGTGCTCCGACTTGCACGCTACGGTGCAGGCGTGGCAGCCGATGCAGAGCCGATTGTCGATCGCAAAGCCGATCCGCGCCATGTCTGGACAGTATCCTTCCCGGCCGCGCGCCGCGCGAGCGGTGACCATACCGGCGCAGCCCGGCGTGCTCAAGCCGATGGGACGAGTGGTCCCCATGCGGGGTGCATGACAGAGTCGGCGGGCTGGTGGCACGGTCTCGTCTTCGAGGCCGTGGCGAAGCGCGGGCCTCCTCACGCCCGCGATGTTCACCTGCCTCACACCACGACCGTGCCACATGAGCACTTGAAGCATGCCAACGTGGTTGGGATACCCGAGAATGGGGGTGTGATATCACTCCTGTCCGAACGTCCACCGCTTCGAACCGGGGGGCTGGCGAAACAGGCTGCACCGCTCGGTTCTGCCCGAACGACCACGGCCTCGAAGACGAGACCGTGCCACCCATTCCAGACTGAATACGCGCCTTTCGCCCCGTCCAACTGTCACGCGCCCACCCACGCAATTCGTCTTGACGGCCCGTTTCCGGACGCTTAGAATCCACCATGTAGCGGGAGCACTGTGCGTCGTTTAACGACGGCGGGAGCGCACAGTGGTGAGCGCGTACTGCGCGCCAGGGTGCAGCGTGGTCGGTCACACCGACTCCATTCCGAATGCATCCGACGTCGGGCAGTTCGTCGGCTCCTTGTGGTTCGTGCGTTTCAAGTATGGGAATACGTGGAGGATGATCCATGCGCGCTCACGCTCTCTCTACCGACGATTCGAAAAACGCCAGGCGGGAAGGCGGAGGCCGCGGGCGGCTGCCCAAGCGCCGGATCCTGTGGGCGGGCACGCTGGCGGTGGGGATCACATTCCAGACCCCGCCCGTCCTGGCGCAACCGCAGGTGTACGTCAACCATGCCGCCCAGGGACAAAACAACGGCCTCACTTGGGCGGACGCCTACCGTTCCCTTCAGGACGGCCTCGAACACGCACGCCGCGATCCGGAACGGTTCAATGAAGTGTGGGTTGCCGCCGGGCGATACACGCCCGCGCCGCCCGATGGCGACCGCAGTGTCGCGTTTGAACTGATCGACGGCGTCGGTGTTTATGGCGGGTTCGCCGGTACGGAAGGGTCGCGCGAGGAGCGCCTCCCGGACGTTCACGTCACGACGCTCAGCGGCGATCTCAACGGCGACGACCATCGCCGCAGACGCGACGACAACAGCTACCACGTCGTGTTTGCCGACGCGGTCTCGGCGTCCGCCGTCCTCGACGGGTTCACCATTACCGCCGGCAACGCCAACGGTTCCTGCTGCGGCTATAACAGCGGCGCCGGGCTCTACAACTTACTCGGCGAGCCGACCGTGACCCGCTGCCGTTTCGCAGACAATGCGGCGTACGCCGGTGGCGCGTTCTACAACGACGAGGGAGCGCCGGCGCTGAACGAATGTATGTTCGACGTCAACGTGGCCGCTACGGGATCGGCCATCTACACCAGGCGCGGCCAATGGACTGCGACCCGATGCCGCTTTCGGGACAATGCCGCATCGGCGTACGGCGCCGTATACAACTTCGACGGCGCCATTCAGCTCGTGGAGTGCGAGTTCACGCGCAACTCGGCGTCGTCCGGCGGTGCGGTCTTCGCCGAAGGGGGCTTCCTCGAGATGGAGGACTGCACGTTCTCGGCCAACCTCGCCCTGCAAGCGGCGGGCGGGGCGGGCGGCGCCGTCCGGTGCCAGTCCGCCGCCGGTCGTTTCGTCCGCTGTACCTTTCAGGACAACGTGGCGCTTCAGTCGATCCTGCCGGGAACCGGAGGCGCCGTGCATATCCGACCCGGGCTTCCTGAGCCGGACGAGCTGACACTGGTCGACTGCACCTTCTCGAACAACTCCGCCACGCACGGCGGAGCGGTGTTCGTCGCCTCGGCCGTCCCCACGTTGGAACGAGGCGTGTTTCGCGGCAACCGCGCCTCGCTGGGAGGGGCGCTGTACGTTGATGCCGGTGGAAATCCATGGGTCAGCGAAGCGAGCTTCGACCAGAACGTGGCCACCAGCCAGGGAGGCGCCGTGTATCACGCCGACGCCTCGGCATCCACTCTGCGTCGCTGTCTGTTCACGCGAAACAGCGCGATATCCGGGGGGGCGATCGCGGCCGCGTCGACCGCGGCGCCCATCGTTCAGTCGGCGATCTTCGACGCGAACGAGGCCGGGTCGGCAGGTGGCGGCGTCTACAGCAGCGCGGCGGATCTGGCTCTGGTGCATTGCGGATTCTTCGCCAACACGGCCGAGGTCGGCGGCGGCGTCTACTGCGCTGATGGCGGAACGCCGCTCGTGTTCGGATGTGTCCTCAGCGGCAACCGGTCGGAATTCAGCGGTGCGGCCCTGGCGTTTCAGAATGCCGACGGACGGGTGGAGCATTGCTCGCTGCTGGGCAACGTCGCGGGCATGTTCGGCGGCGGCATCCATACGCAGGCGGCGCGGCCTGCGGTGGCGGGTTCTGTGCTTTGGCAGAACCTCGACAGCACCGGCTTCGGGCCGTCGTCCCAGGTCAACGGTTCCGCCGAAGTGAACTATTCGCTGGTGATGGGCGGGTGGGAAGGCGGCGAGGGCAACCTCGATGTAGACCCGCGGTTCGTCGACCCGGATGGCGAGGATGACATTCCTGGCACGCCTGACGACAACCTGCGCCTGCCGCTCGACTCGCCCTGCGTCGACGCGGGAGACAACTCAGCCGTCGCCGCCGACATCGCCGACGTGGATGACGACGGCGACACCGAAGAGCCGACCCCGCTGGATGCGGACGGACATCCGCGATTCTACGACATCCCCAGCGTTCCCGACACCGGCCGCGGGGAGCGCCCGTTGATCGACATCGGGGCCTACGAAGTCTACGACTGCAACGAAAACGGAATCCCCGACGATGAGGACATCCGTGAAGGACGCAGCAGGGACTGTAACGAAAACCGCATCCCCGACGAGTGCGAGCTGGACTACAACGACTGCAACGAAAACGGCTTCCCCGACGAGTGCGACGTGAACGAGGGGCGCAGCGAAGACTGCAACGAGAATCTCATCCCCGATGAGTGTGAGCTGGAGGACAACGACTGCAACGAGAATCAGATTCCCGACGACTGCGACATCCGCGAGGGCCGCAGCGAAGACTGCAACGGCAACCAGGTGCCGGACGAGTGCGAACTCAAGAAGAATGACTGCAACCGGAACCGGATTCCGGACGAGTGTGACATTCTTGAAGGGCGCAGCGAGGACTGCAACGACAACGACACCCCCGATGAGTGCGACATCGAGAGCGGCTACAGCCGGGACGACGACCACAACGGTCGTCCGGACGAGTGCGAGTGCTCCGTCGACCTGGTCTTCGTCATGGACACGTCCGGGTCCATGAGCGATGAACTGGAGGCGCTGTGCGGCGTGATGGACGGCATCATCCGCACCCTCGACGACCTCCACATCACCGCCAACGGAACGCTGCTGGGCATCACGCAAGTGCCCCCGGGCCAGGCGTGCGTTCAGTTTCCCGGACTGGTTAGCGACGTGGTGACCGAGTTGGGCACCCCGGTGCCGCGTGAACCGGGCGCCTGCGGGCCGACACTCGACCACTCGGAATCGTGGGGGCCGGCCACTGCCGTCGTCGCGGATCGCTTTGGTTGGGCGCCGGAAGGGGCGCGTATCATCGTCCCCATCAGTGACGAGGGCGCCTGTGAGGGCGATCCATGCCAGGATCCGGGTGCGGACCGTGATTCGGTCGACAACGCCGTGGCGGTGGCCAATGCCGCCGGGGCGCTGGTGCTGGCGGTGACCGGCACCGGCTCTGACGATTGCGTTCGCGTCCTGGCCGATGACCTGGCCGAGGGGACCGGAGGCCGATCGTTCCACATCGAAGAGGGCCTCACCCACGAGGAGCTGCAGCGGTTGCTGGCGGAGGTGATCGTGGCGCAGGTCGGGGATGCCTGCAACGACTGCAATCGCAACGGGGTGCGCGACGACGACGACATCCTCGACGGACGCTCCCGCGACCGGAACCGCAACGGCGTGCCCGACGAGTGCGAAATCCCGTGTAAAGACATCCGTCGTTTCACCGTTAGCGAGTGTGCTCAGGGACGCTTCAGCGTAAAGGCCGTGTTCCGCAA
>CAZYLK010000146.1:0-15963 GCA_964648365.1 uncultured Phycisphaeraceae bacterium | reverse complement strand
GGCGTGCGCCCCTCGAAGAAGTCGTGAATCGCTGCGACCGTGAGCTTGCCGATCTGTCGCGGATGCTGAATGACGTCGCCGTAGATGCCGCCGTCGGCGATGCGGGAGCGGGCCTCGGGCGTCGCATCGTAGCCGACGATCTTGATCTGTCCCACCTTCCCGGCCGCTTCGATCGCCGCCAGCGCGCCCAGCGCCGAGTCGTCGTTGATGCCGAAGACGCCGCTCAGATCGGGGTGAGACTGCAACAGGTCTTCCATCACGCGGACGGCCTTGTCGCGCTTGCCGTTGGCGGAAAGTTCCGCCACGACCTCAATGTCCGCGTGCGCCGCGATGGCTTCCTTGAAGCCGTTGACCCGGTCGGTGACGCTGGCGACTTCCGGATGGGAGAGGATGGCGACCTTGCCGGCGCCGCCGAGCGCATCGACCATCAGCTTCGCGGCCGCGCGGCCGCCGGCGACGTTATCGGATGCGACGTGCGACGTGACCTTGCCTATCGGCGACGTACTGGCGATGTCGGCCGTGAACACGGGGATGCCGGCCTCGTTGGCCGCCAGAATGCCGGCGCCGACGCTCTTGGAGTCGCACGGGCAAACGACCATCGCATCGACCTTCTGCACGATAAGCTGGTCGATCTGGTCCGCCTGCCGGGCCGGGTCGAACTCCGCGCTGTTGACGACGACGTTGTAGCCATGCTCCGCGGCCGCTTCTTCGAGGCCGGCGCGAAGATCCTGGTAGAACTGATGCTGCATGGTCAGCAGCGTGACGCCGATGGTCTTGCCGCCCGCCGCGGGCGCGGGAGCGGCGTCATCGCCGGCCGATGGGGCGACGGCCTCGGAGGCCTTGCCGCCGGTTTCCGTCGATCCCGAATTCGTCGCCGGCTGCGACCCCGAGCGCTTGCACCCGCTGTACGCCGTCATGGCGCCGATCAGCATGATCACGGCCACCGAGCTGATCAGGTCATTCGGCTTGGACGTGCGAACGAATCGACCCCGACGCGCCGCGGTTTCACGCTCAAACTTGTTCATGGTTGTCCTCCTCAGAACTCGACAGGTGAGGAGAGACTCTAACAGCGTTCGCGATTCGTGGCCACGGCCGACCGAGCCTCGTCCGGCACCCGCACCCTACGGACACTGATATTCCTGCACCGTCGCGCCGCCGCACCCCCACGTGGCCGTGGCTTCGCCCGGGCCGCCGTTGAGGTCGTTGAACTTGACCTTCGCCTTGCCGCTGGGCTTGAGCGTTCCCTCCAACCGCTCGCCGGTCGAAAGCTCGACTGCGAACGTGTCGCCGGGCAGTCCGCCCGCCAGCTTGACCTTCAATTGGTCGCTGCCGTTGCGGTTGCGGCATCTGGCCTGCGCGATGCGCTCGCCGCCGGTGCACGCGTCGGATTGGAATCTGTTGATGACATAGTCCGCGCGAGTTCTCGCTCCCAGCGACGTGCCGCAGGCGTAGATATCTTCACCCGGTCCCAGATCGACGGCGAAGTAAGCGTCTTCGCCTCCGGGGGGCCCGTCGAAGAGGTGTTCCAGCGAGAGCGTCCCATCCGGTTCGTAGCGCAGCAGGACGGCGTCCTTGGCCCGGCTCCAACCGCGCCACGAGTAGCCGACGACGTAGGCCGAACCGCCGGCATCGACGACGACCGAACTGCCGCCGTCTTCGCCGAACCAGGTCGGATCGGTGTAGCGCTGCACCCAGTCCTGCGTGCCGTCCGCGCGATAACGGACGGTGGCAATGTCATATTCGCCGCCACTGGTCATGGATTCGCCGGTGACGTAGACGTTCTGCTGCGCGTCGACGGCCAGCGCGAAGCCGTAGTCCACGCCCAGCCCGAAGTCGTACTGCGCGGCCCATTGAAGTGCGCCGCCCCCGTCGTACTTCACGGTGACGTAGTCGTAGTTCGAGCCGGCAGCGTAGGTGATGCCGCACACGTACACGTTTCCGAAGTCGTCGCCGGCAATGTTGTACAGAGAGTCCGTGCTGGCGCCGGGGCCGTCGTACTGCCGCGCCCACAGGAGATTGCCGTCGGCGTCATACTGCAGGACGGTGATGTCTGTGTTGCCGTTCTCGTTGGGAGCGTCGCCGGCCACGAAAATCCGGCCGGAGCCGCTGCGCACGAGGCCCCAGCCGCCGGCATTGTCGCCGCCGGCCCCGGCGTAGCGGCGCTGCCAATCCAGATTCCCGTCGGCGTCGTACTTGAGTGTGACAAACTCAAAATAACCCGACAGACCGACGGACTGCCCGGTGACGTACACACTGCCGCTCTCATCGACAGCGATCGCGTTGGGGTTGCCGGGATACTCGACCGATTGGGCCGGTCCGTCGTAGTGGCGGTCCCACAGCAGGGCGCCGTCGGAATCGTACTTGAGCACGGTTAGATTGCGGCCGCCCGGTCCACCGCTGGTCGAGCCGAACACGAACAGATTCCCGGCCGCGTCGGCAGCCAGGTTGTAAGCGAAGTCGTCCTCGCCGAAACCGCCATCGAACCGCCGCTGCCAGAGCAGCCTGCCACGCCCATCCCATCTCGCGGTGAACAGGTCGTACGCCGTGGCATCAGCCCACGAGTAACCGGTGACGGCTACCGAGCCGTCGTCGAACACGACCTGCTGAAAGGCCAGATCGTCGTCGCTGTCCCCGCCATCCAGCCGGGCGCTCCAGTCCAACTGCGCCTGCGCCAAGACACCCGTGGACATCGCCGCTGCCAGACACGCGCCCCACCACTTTCGAGACACCATCACAGACCGCATCATGAACCTCTCCCCTTCCATCGCCGATTCAACACGGGCGCGCGCCGCGAGCGCACACACGGACCCCGCGCGCGAGCCGTTTCCCGGGCGCCCTGCATCGCGGCGCGCCGTACATAGAGACCACCGCCACGCTCGCGAAACCTCACGAACCAAGCTCGAGACTGATTCCGCCGCGCAACGCTGACGCGGCGTCATGAAGCTGATCACTTATCTACCGGCCCGGGCGGCTAAGCTAGCACATCCGTTGGCTTAAAGTCAAGCCGGTCAGATCGGTCAGATCGGCGGTCGGGGGCGCCGATCGCCCCGTCGCGTGCAATCACCACACACCCGGCACCAGTCGCCGCGTGGACTTCCGGTACGCCTCGTACTCCTCGCCGAACGCCTCCAGCATCATCCGCTCTTCCGGCCCAAGCCGGCAGGCGATCAGCAGGAGCATCGCGACGGTGTAGGAGGGGCCGGCGACCCAGTTGGGCAGCACCAGCGCCTGGCCGAGCCCGTATACCAGCAGGGCCAGGTACATCGGATGGCGCACGCGGGCGTAGAGGCCGTGGCGGATCAGCCGGTGCCCCTCGCGCATTTCGAGGGTGATGGACCAGTTCTCGCCGAGGTCCGCGTGCGATCGGTGGAAGAGCCACAGCCCGAGCGCGAGCAGGACGAGACCTGCGCTCCACGCCGCGGGATGCAGCGGATACTCCGCAAACCGCGGCGCCGAAGAAAACACCCACACCAGCGGCAGGAGGAAGGCCAGCCACGCCACGGTCAGCAGGGCGAGTTCGAGCCGCCCGCGGCGGCTGCGCGCGACGGGAACGCCGCGGCTGCGCTGTCCGTGGGGCGCGCGGATCGCCACCATCAGACCGCCGGCCATCAGCACTACCGATTTGGCATACCACGGATCCATCGATTGGCTCCTCGTCCTGACTTCGCCGGTGGATCGCGTTTCGCGCACTGCGAACGCTGCGGCCGGCCGGAGCGGTATCTCGTGACACCGCGCTTCCGGTAACATCGCACGCCAGGCTCGTCTACGCGCGTCGCGATTGAACCCGCCGGAACGATTCCGTACGCTGCGAGGGTGGCAGCTTGTTGAGAAACGCTTCTACGGCTGTGTGGCGCCGCTCCGCCACAGGGGATCTTCGACGTCCGGCTGGTGGAATCGCCGGCAGGGAGCGCCGGCAGCCCGTACCACACCCGCTTCGACACGCTGTTGGCATGGACGGGAAGGAGTAGCCCAAAATGGTAACCCTCGTTGCGAGTCGCGCACCACTCGCGCTCATCCTGGCTCTGATGATAACGGCCGGGGCGCGAGCACAGGACGCCCCTCCCGGCGCGGTTGAGCATCGCGCCCCCCACGCTCAGCCGTCGGCCGCGTATCAATGGGTCGAGATTCTGCTCGAAGTGGCCGGACGCGACGTCGATCGCGTGGGCGCGCGGCCGACGATCATCTCCCGGCAGATGGCCATCCCACTGACGGCGATGTACGACGCCTGGGCGGCCTATGACGCCCGCGCCGTCGGCAGCCGGCTGGGCGGCACGCTGCGCCGGCCTGAACCCGAACGAACGCAGGCGAACAAGGAAAAAGCCATCGCCTACGCCGCGTATCGTACGCTTGTCGATCAGTACCCGCTGGACGTGGCATGGCTCGACGAACAGATGCGCGCCCGCGGCTGTGATCCGGCCGATGCCACCACGGATATTTCTACGCCGGCCGGCGTCGGCAACGTCGCGGCCGCGGCCGTGCTGCGATTCCGCCGGCACGACGGGGCCAACCAGCACGGCGACGAACCCGGCAGCGACGGCTCGGCCTACTCGGACTTCACCTACTACGAGCCGCGCAACCCGCCGGACCGCGTCTACGACCCGGATCGCTGGCAGCCGCTGCCGTTCGACGACGGCATGGGCGGCGTGCGCTATCCGGGCTTCTTAACGCCGCACTGGTATCGCGTCCGTCCGTTTGCGCTGATTCGCAGCGACCAGTTCCGCACCGGCCCGTGTCCGAAGTTCGGCAGCGAGCAACTCAAGGCGGAGGTGGACGAGTGCATCGCGTTCAACGCGACGCTGACGCTGGAGCAGAAGTCCATCGTCGAGTTCATGCGCGACGGCCCGCGCTCGACCGGCCAGTCGGGCCACTGGCTGCAGTTCGCTCAGGACGTCTCCCGCCGCGACGGATACGACCTGGACCGGGACATCAAGCTCTTCTTCGTGATCGGCAATACCGCGTTCGACGCGTTTATCGCCTGCTGGGACTCGAAGCGGCATTACGACACGTCGCGGCCGTGGACGCTGATCCGCTGCTATTACAAAGACAAGGAGATTGCGGGGTACCTTGGGCCGGGAAAGGGGTTTGGCAGCATCCCGGCTGAGCGGTGGCATCCCTACTCGCCCAGCACGTTCCCCAGCCCGCCCTTCCCCGGCTACCCGTCGGGCCACAGCACGGTCAGCGGCGCGTGCGGCCGGATGCTGGCGTTGTTCACCGGCGGCGATCGCTTCGGGGCGTTCTATCGGCATCAGGCGGGGCAGTGGACGGAAGCCGGCGCCACGCCGGCGCAGATGCAGGCGATGGAAGGCAAGCCGGCCGCTGATGCGCCGCCGACCGCGGAGGTGATACTGCAAATGCCGACGTTCTCCGGCACGGCGGAGATGGCCGGCATCTCGCGTGTCATGGGCGGCTACCACATCCAGTCCGACAATCTGGCGGCGCTGAAGTTGGGGCGGACCGTCGCGGAATACTCCTGGCCGAAGTATCAGGCATACTTTGAGGGGACCGCGGTGGTGCAGGGCGAATGACGAATGCTGCAAGTTCCGCTTTGGCGGAACGAATGGCGAATGGCGAATGCTGGAAGTCCGCCTGTGGCGGAGCGAATGACGAATGACGGGCGCGCGGCGGAAAGAGCGTCGTTGAGCGAACTCGCTCGCATCCACGCGGTCTTTTTCTTCTGATGTGCGTTCATCCGCGTTTATCTGCGGTTCATTCTCTTCGCACACGCGGATGGGGCGGCAAAGGATATCGACCGCAGATGAACGCGGATGAACGCTGATGAAGAGAAGAGGGAGAGGGGACTGACGTACGCTCTTCGGCCGGATGTTATTCCATCGGCGGCGGCGGCGGGCGGCGGGCGGATGGCGGTTTACGGCATACACGCCGGCGGCAACTGGTCGATCGCGAGGCCGCATTCGGGGCATGTGCCGCTGGTGTTGCCGGTGAGGTCGTAGTGGCATCGCCAGCACCGCGAGCCGTCGTAGCGGATCGTCTTCCACCGGGCGGCGCGGTAGGCCGCGCGGGAGACGAGGTAGTCGATCACCGCCACCACGGCCGTGGCGGCGGCAAACGCGACGCTATCCTGGATGCCGGCCAGCCATTCCCAGGGGGCTGGGATGCCCCACAGGACGGCGAACATCAGCGGCGGCAGGCAGACCACGAACGTGCCAACGGCCAGCGCCATCGCACCGGCCGGCGGAAGACGTTCGACCCGGACCAGTTGGACCGCAACCGCTCGGCGCAGCTCACGAAGGGGCGCGGCGCGTTCCCCGCCGGCCGTCGCCGATTCGGTCGGCTCGGAAGCGCGGGACTCGCCGTCGCGGGCGTCGTCCATGGGAATCTCGCGGTTACTCGATGTTGGCCCGGTTGCGCTCTTCGTGCCGCACGATCTTGCCGGTAGCCAGGAAGATGACGTCCTCGGCGATGTTGGTGGCGTGGTCGGCGATGCGTTCGAAGTTCTTGGCGACCAGCAGCAGGGCCACGCGGGCGGCCGTCTCCTGCGACTCTGGGCTCAGCGAGCGGATCACCTGCTGCACCGCCTCGGCATAGACGGCATCGATGGCGGAATCGTCGTGGAGCACCTGTTGGGCGACTTCGACGTCGTCGGTGCCGTACGCCTGCACGGCCTTGCGCAGGATGCTCTGCACCAGCGGGCACATCTGCTGCAGGATGGCGTGGTCGGGTGTGTATTCGGTCAGTTCCGGCCGCCGCGCCCGCTCGGCCACGTTGACGGCGCAGTCCGCGATGCGTTCCAGGTCGTTGTTGACCTTCAGGACGGTGCAGAGCACGCGCAGGTCGATGCCGACGGGCTGGTAGAGGGCCATGAGGCGGATCGTCTCCGCCTCGACCTCGACCTCCTCGGCGTCGACCTCGGCATCGCGCTCGATGACGCGGCGGGCGAGCGCCTCGTCGGCGTTGAAGATCGCCTCCCCCGCCTCGTGGACCATGTCCTCCACCTGCGCCGCCATCCGCAGCGACCGGCGGCGAAGATCATCCAGCAGATTGACAAAGTGGGCAGTCATGTTCCGAAAACGATCGTAACGATCTGGTGCGGTCACGCAAGCGGGGGACGATGTTGTGAAAGTGTCCCGAGTGCAGGACAGGTTCTGCGGGCGGCGGGACAGGTTCTGCGCGTGGCACGGTCTCGTCTTCGAGGCCGTGGTGAGCGCAGCAGGTGTGCATCGCTCGGGAACATCGCGTTCCAGTATACCACGGCCTGCCTTCGGCAGACCGTCCCGCGAAGCCCACCCAATCAGGTCAGCCAGGTGGAGACATTCCCGGAGGTTGCGGCGATCGGCCCTGCGTCGATAATCCTGCCCGCCGAGTACGCTGCGGGGCGGAGCGGCGGCGGAAGCGGGCTGCGACGGACATGGCCAAGCGCGAGAAACCTGCGGTCAACATTCTGGATGCGTGGACGGAGCGCGACCTGTCGCGCGACGCGGCCGCGGGGGGGCTGGATCCGGCGTTCGGGGTGGACGAGACGCTGCAGCACGTGCGGGACGTGCTGTCGGGCGGGCAGGCGCCGGTGCTGGTGGGGGAGCGCGGCGTGGGCAAGACGGCCGCGGCCCATGAATGGGTCCGCCGGTTGCACACGGACGCGGCCGCGCCCTGGGCGGGTCGGCGCGTCCTCCAGCTTTCGATCCGGCGGCGGGCGTCGATGCTGCGCAACCCGCGCGAGATGATCGGCGACGATTTTCAGCAGCTTTGCGCCGCCCTGGGCCAGGAGGGCGACGGGGTCATCCCGTTCTTTCGCGACATTCATCTGGCCGACGCCTTCAACCTGGAAGGGGCGTTCGTCACGCTGGCGCTGGCGCGGCCGGGGATGATGCTGGCCGAGGGCGAGCGGGCCGTGCTCGAAGCGATCTTCGAATGGGAGAGCGCGTTCGAGCGGCACTTCGTGCTGGTGACCGTCGAGGAGCCTTCGGTCGAACAGACCGACGTCATCCTGCGGCAGTGGTGCGCGCACCAGAGCGCCCGGGGCGGCAACCGCTTCGCGCCCGGGGCGATCGAGCAGGCGCTCTATCTGAGCCACCGGTTCCTGGCCCGCAACGCCCTGCCGCAGAAGGCGATCGACCTGCTCAACCGGCTGCGGCACGTGCCCGTGGCGGACGGCGTCGTGACTGAGCGGCACATCATCGAGCGGTTCTGCCAGGAGCGGCGGGCGCGACCGGCGCTGGTGGATCCGGCGGTGCCGCTGGACCTGGCGGAACTGGAGCGGGAGTTCAACGAAAAGGTGCTGGGGCAGGAGGAGGCGGTCGCGGCCGTGGTGAGCATGATCGGCATGATCAAGGCCGGTCTGTGCGATATGCGGCGGCCGTTTGGCGTGTTTTTGTTCGTCGGGCCGACCGGCGTGGGCAAGACGCATATCGCTCAGCTTCTGGCCGAGCACCTGTTCGGCAGCCGGCAGCGCATGGTCCGCTTCAACATGGCGGACTATCCCGACGAGGCGGGCGCGTTCATGCTGTTCGGCAACCCGAGCGAACATGCCCGCCCGGCGGTCCGCGGCCTGCTGACGCAGCGGCTGGGCGGGCAGGCGTTTACGCTGCTGCTGCTGGACGAGTTCGAAAAGGCCCACGCCAAGACGCACGACCGTTTTCTTGAGCTGATGGACGAGGGCAGCTTCGTCAACGGCGCCGGCGAACGCATCTCCTGCCGCTCGACGATCATCATCGCCACGTCGAACGCCGGCGCGGAGATCTTCCGCGGGCAGAGCTTCGGCTTCACCGTCAATACGGATCAGGCGGCCCGCGACCGCGAACTGGACGCCATCCTGCAGAAGCACTTTCGCTTCGAGTTTCTCAACCGGTTCGACCGGATCGTCCACTTTCACCCGCTGACGCGCGAGCACATCCGCACGATCGCCCGGCGCGAGATGCAACTGCTGCGGGATCGGGTGGGGCTGCGGCAGCGCGGGTTGACCCTGGAGGTCGATGAATCCGTGCTCGACTGGCTGGCGGCGCATGGCTACGACGCGGATTACGGAGCGCGCTTTCTCCGGCGGGTTATGGAGCGGAGCGCCTCGGCCGCGCTGGCCGACGTGATCGTGCGGCAGAACCCGCGGCATGGAACGGTGATCGAGCTGACCGTGCAGCGCAACCGCATCGTCGCGCGGGTCGTTCGCGATGCACCGCCCGTTTCGCGGCCGCGGAAGGCGCCGGTACACGTGCCCGTCGGCACGACGCACGAAACGCTCGTGCTCGATCGCGATGAACTGGTGCGATTGGCCCGCAGCGTGCTGCGCGACGGCGCGGTTCGCCTGGCGGAACTCGAAAAGCGGTTGCAACGGCGCAGCGAACTGCTGGAGACGATGAACGAACCGGCGTTCTGGAGCAGCGGGCCGCAGCGCGAGGCGGTGCTCGACGAATACCGCGAACTCGACGTGATCATTCGCCTGGAGAATCGCTTCGCCCGGCCGATCGTGCGCTTGCAACGGACGCTCGAAGACGGCGGCGTTCGAGATGGCATCGGCGACGGCGACGAAGCGGGCGATGCGGCCCGCGCCGGCGCCTCGGCGGGCGGCGATGACGATGCACGGCTGGCGCGACACGTTGAGGCGGCGACGGAGGCGCTGCGCGAATGGGAAGGTCGCCTGGCCGACGAGGGTGCGTCATCGGTGTGGCTGGTGTTCGAGAACGCCGACCCGTTCGACGGCGCCGGGGCGTGGATGGAAGATCTGGTGACGATGGAGCGTGCCTGGTGCCGCAAGCTGGGCCTGGCGGCGCGCGTGATTGCGTACGGGCTGATCGACGACGAGCTTGCCCGCGTGGCGATGGAGGTGGAAGGGCCGGGTGCGGAGCGCACCCTGGCGATGGAGATCGGCATACACCGCCTGGTGCGTAAGCATGGGCAGGGCAGCCGCGTTCGTTGTGACGTGATCCGGCGATCCGGCGCGGCGACCGTGGATGAACCGTCGAAGCATCACCTGAGCGGACACGTACAGGCTCGCGCGATGTTCGACTTGAAGCCCCGGCAGCGCGGGCGGATAGAACTGGCGGCACGCGGGCTGACGATCGACTTCAACGCAGAGGATGCGGGCGCGCTGCCGTACTTTCTGCACGACCTGGCCGCGGCGTGGGACCGTGTCGCCACGGAGTCGCTGCCGACCGCTCGGGTCTATGGCGAAGCCGGCGCGGCCGCGCGCGATCCGCGCACCGGTGCGACGGTCATGCGACCCCGCGACCTCGAACGGGGCGAACTCGATCCGCTCTTTGAAGCCTGGCGCAGCGCGGCCAGAGAAACGGACGCGTAACCTAAGGCGGCCAACGGCCGCAACCAAAGAATGAACACAGGGAGTGAGGGAGACGGGAGTAAGGGAGTGAGGGGAAGAGGGAAGAACTGTAGGCTGTCTTTCTTCCCTGACTCCCTCGCTCCCTGACTCCCTCACTCCCTGTTCCGAAGGGGAACTCGCTCCACGCGGAGGATGCGCGCAAAACAGCGATGAGTTCCGCCGTCAGAGTCCCGGCGCTGCGGTTGCGTTATGCGGACGATTCCTGCGCGCTTGAAAACCGCCACGGTCCATCGCGGCGGTCATTATCTTAGTCGTCGCAGCCGCCTCACCGATGAACCCCTTGCGCCGTTGCGGGGTGCGCCCGCGCGCAACCACGTTCAACGTCCAAGTCACGGGAAGCAACCGATGAACGCCGATCTCGTCGAGGCCATCAAGAGTTCCGCGGCCGTACCCTCCATGCCGCAGGTCGTGGTGCGATTTCTGGAAGTGATCCAGGATCCGGACTTTGAGTACGACGAACTGGTGAAGGGGCTTTCCGCCGACCCGGGAACGGTCAGCGAGGTGCTGCGGCTGTCGAATTCGGCGCTGTTCGGCGTACGGCGCAAGATCACGTCGCTGCGACAGGGGCTGACGCTGCTGGGTCCGAAGCGGGTGCGGTCGCTGGTGCTGGGTCGCTACCTGGTCGGGACGATGAGCAGCAAGAAGATCGCCGACTTCGACATGAGCTATTTCTGGCGGCGCAGCCTGGCGTCGGCCGTGGTGGCGGCGCGATTCTCGGACCGGCTCGCCCCGCGCATGCGCGACGACGCCTTCATCAGCGCACTGCTCGCGGACGTGGGCGTTCCCATCCTGGCCGAGGCGATGCCGGACAAGTATGGCGACCTGGCCGCCCGCTATTGCCCGCACGGAACGGCCGTCAGCGAGGACGAGGAACGGGCCGCCGTGGGCGCAACCCATGCGGAACTGGCGGCGGCCGTGCTGGGCTTCTGGTCGTTGCCGGACCTGATCACGCGGGCGGTCGGCCTGCACTCGCGCGACGACACGGAAATGGACGGCGGCGCCGGCACGTTGGCCATGATTCTGAACGCGGCCGATCGGGTCTCGCGCGCCCTCTGCGAAGTGCCCGACAAGAACACAGTTCTGACGTGCGCGGAGGCGATCTCGCTGGTCGGGATCGAGGTTGACGTGCTGCTGGAACTGCTCACGCAGGTCGAGAAGGACGTGGAAGAACTGGCCTCGATCCTCCGCATCGACGTGATCCCCAGTCGCGTTTACTCGCTCATTGCGGATGGCATCCGCCAGCAACTGGCCAGCGGTCACGCCTGACGTCCAGGCGTCGCCACCGCCCGCGGAATCCAGCCCGGTCCGCGGACACGCACGTCAACCAATCTCTGCGGCTACAGAGCAGAACCCGCATCGTCGGGCCTGCGACGGACGTCCCGTCGGGCTGTGTCCGGCGTCGGGCCGGCCACCGCCCCCCCCGCGCGAACGCCAGGAAATCAGGGGCTTGCCCCCAAACCGGCCGGATCCGCACCGCCTGCGGTGCTTCCCCCCCCCGCAACCCGATGCTGCTGCGACGCAGAACACGCGGCGACTGGACTCCTGAGGCGGCCGCTGCGTCCGATAGCGAGGCAGAAGTCGGGCGGATTCAGCGGCCATCCGCGCTGTGACCCGCGCGCCCCTTTTCGACCCGTTGTCCGGTAATAGGGGCGTGCCGGAATCATCGGATCGCACGGCGCCGAGCTTATCGGATGGGCGCGCGTCGGCGGCGTTCGGCAAGGGCGCCGCCACGTCCAGATCAAGCGTCCCAGTGTACTAAAGGTGGATTATCGGGGAGACGATTCGAGCTTTGTCGAGCGTGGATTCTCGCAGGGCTGCGACCCGCGAGAGAGCGGCTCGACGCCGGCCGCAGGGACGGCGAATCGCCGCAGGATTCGAGGTGCGACGGCCCGCCGACGGGCGCGCGCACGACAGACGGTTCCCGTCGGTGGACGAGCGGGAAAACAGGATGAGTGGCCTTGGGGAGCACCGCCAGCAGGACGGACGTCGACCCCGAACAGGAACCTCTTGGCTCAGGCGTTCGCTGGGAATAGCTCGCGCCGGCTTGTCGCACGCGGACGGCGACGAATAGTCCGCAAGACGCCCGAAGATCGGGCGCGACGCCTTTGGAGGCACGATCGAAATGAGTCGGATCAACACGAACGTTCAGTCGCTCATTGCCACGCGCGTCTTGGGCGCCAACCAGAAGTCGCTCAACCAGTCGTTGACCCGCCTGAGCACCGGCCTGAGGATTAACAGCGGCCGCGACGATCCCGCCGGGCTGATCGCCTCCGAAACCCTGCGCAGCGCCAAGGTCGCCATCAACGCGGCGATCGAGAACGCGAATCGAGCCGACAGCATCGTGTCGGTGGCGGAGGGCGGTTTGCAGGAGGTCAACGCGCTGCTGCTGGAGATCGAGGGCCTGGTCGACCGGACCGCCAACACGGCAGGTCTGTCTGACGCCGAGATCAAAGCCAACCAGCTTCAGCTCGACGCCATCCTGCAGTCGATCGACCGGATCGCCAACTCGACGGCCTTCGGCGACAAGAAGCTGCTGAACGGCAACTTCGGGTTCACCACGTCGGGCGTCGGGATCGACGAACCGACCGGCAGTACGGAGAACCACATTGCCAACCTGCGGATCAACTCCGCGAAGATCCCCGAGGGGACTTTCCGGCAGGTCGTCTTCCAGCGGGTGGCATCGTCGCAGTACGCCAGCGTCAGCGCGTCGATCGACACTGCCAGCACGACGGCGACGCTGTCGGCGGCCGTCACGATCGAAGTAGCGGGCAACTTCGGCTCGGAGCTGTTCAGCTTCGCGTCCGGGACGACGCGCGCCCAGATCGTCGACGCCATCAACAGTTCGACGCAGTTGACCGGAGTCTCGGCGTACGCGGACAGCGGCGGGCAGGGCGTCGTCTTCACCAGCACGGGTTACGGCGATTCGTCGTTCGTGTCCGTCAGCCGCGTGGACGGCGGAACGCAGGCCACGTTTGACGTACAGGGCGACACCACGTCGAAGCAGTTCGGCGCGGATGGGACGATCACGGTCAACGGCGCGACGGCGTCCGTGGACGGCCTGGACATTACCGTTCGGTCCGGATCGCTGTCACTGGACGCGACGCTGACGGCCGAGTTCGCCGGCGGCGGCATTCAGACCACCCAATCCAGCTTCGAGGTTACCGGCGGCGGGGCGATCTTCTCGATCGGACCGGAGCTGGGCCTGCTGGCCCAGGAGGCGATCGGTGTCGATTCCGTCACCGCGGCCAACCTCGGCAACGGCGCCACCGACGTGGGTTTCCTGTCGTCGCTGAACTCCGGCCAGACGAACAATCTGGAGTCGAAGAACTTCGCCCAGACGCAGCGCATCGTCCGGGCCGCGATCGACCACATCTCGTCGCTTCGCGGTCGCATCGGCGCGTTCCAGCGGAACACGCTGCAAACGACGGTCAATTCGCTGGGCGTGGCACTGGAAAACATCACCGCGGCCGAAAGCGCCATCCGTGACGCGGACTTCGCGGTGGAGACCAGCGCGTTGACGCGAGCCCAGATTCTGGTGAACTCGTCCACGGCCACGCTGCAACTGGCCAACGCGGCGCCGCAGAACGCGCTGTCGCTGCTGGGATAGTCGCAGGATCGCGTCGCCGGTGAGGCCGGCGGTTTGAACTAACTACCACTCCGCGGCCGGTCGTGTACTTCGGTACCGACCGGCCGCCTCTTGTTTTGCGACGCCGCCGGAGTCCCGACACCCGCGGGACCGCCCGAGGCCCGGGCCGGTCGGATCTCGCCCGCGGGCCGTCCGATAAGGCCGTAACCTCCGAAGATTCGGGAGCATGTAACTAAAGCCGGACGTCAGGCCGGACGATTGTGCGGTTGTCTTATGGAGCGGTCACCGGATCGCTTCGAGGGGAAAAAGCGAGCGGCGCGGCCGGACGGGTCGCGCAGGGTCGTCGTCTCCGTGCGCTGACGGGTGTGCTTGCCGCGGCTGTCGCACGTGAACGAAGGAAGACGACCCACGGGTCGCACACGGTGGTGCGGCCCTCGGCGCCCGGAGCTGCGCGCCGAACCCGATCACGGAGGATTGGCATGAGCCGCATCAATACCAATGTGGCCGCGATTCGAGCCATCGGCCGGCTCAAGTTCAACCATCTCGACTTGCAGACGCGGCTGGAGCGGCTCAGCACCGGTCTGCGGATCAACCGCGGCAAGGACGACCCGGCCGGCCTCATCGCCTCCGAAACGCTCCGCTCTGAAATCCGGGCCATTTCGCAGGGCATCAGCAACTCCGAACGCGCGATAAACGTCATCTCGACGACCGAGGGCGCGCTCAACGAAGCGTCCGCGCTGCTCTTGCAGCTTCAGGCCCTGCTGGTCGCGACGGCCAACAAGGGCGCCCTGACCTCCGAAGAAATCGCCGCCAACCAGCTTGAAATCGACTCGCTGCTGGCCAGCATCGACCGGATCGCCAACACCGCGTCCTTCGGCAACCGCAAGCTGCTCGACGGCAGCCAGGCGTACACCGTTTCCGGCGTGGACTCGCTCGACCTCGCGAGCGTCGCGCTGTTTTCGGCGCGGGTGCCGGAGGGGGGGTCGCGCACCGTCGTCGTGCAGGTAACGCAGTCCGCGGAGCGGGCGCAGCTTGCCATCAGCGGCGTCAACGCGGGCGGAGGCACCGGCTCCTACACCAGCGCCTCCACCATCGAGATCGCGGGCACGATCGGCACGGAAGTGCTCAGCTTTGCATCGGGCACGACGCTGTCGGCCATCGTTCGCGCCGTCAACGACCAGACCGCCGTCACAGGCGTGCAGGCGCGCGTCAGCAGCGTGCAGTATGGCGGAACGGTGGTCAGCTCGCTGTATCTGGAAAGCACCACGTTCGGCTCCGACGCGTTCGTCACGGTCAAGCCGGTGTCGGGCAACTTCATCAACGCGCAGAACGTCAACGCAACGCTCAACGACGAAGGCGTCGATGCCGCCGTGCTGATCAACGGGCAGAATGCTTCCGTCCGCGGGCTGCGCGCCGACATCCGCGCCAACGGACTCGACGCGCGTGTGTATCTGACCGAGACGTTCGGGCAGATCCTCTCCTCCTCGCAGTTCGAAATCACCGGCGGCGGGGCCGTCTTTCAGATCGGACCGCGCATCGCTCCGGCCGGGCAGGTGACGCTGGGATTCAATTCGATTTCGACGAGTAATCTCGGCAACGCGGTCGTCGGGTTCCTGCGTACGCTGGCGTCGGGCAACGTCAACGAGGCGTCGCGCGACAACCTGATCGCGGCGCAGGACATCATCGGGGAGACGATCAACCAGATCGCCGTCTACCGCGGCCGGCTGGGCAGCGTGCAGAAGAACCAGCTCGAAACGAACATCAACAGCCTGCAAGTCGCCCTGGAAAACGTGACCGCGTCCGAGTCGGTCATCCGCGACGCCGACATTGCTGCGGAAGTGGCGGCGCTGACGCGAGCACAGGTGCTGATCCAGTCGACACAGGTCAACCTCCAGATTTCCACGCAGCAGCCCAGCCAGGTGCTCAGCCTGCTGGGGTAGCAGAGCACTGAATCGCTGACCGCTGCGCGGGGCGCCGGCTCCCGGAAAGTGTGGCACGGTCTTCCAGACCGTGATTGGCGACGCCGAAGGCGGCTTCGGTGTGCCGGCGACGAAAGGCGCCGACCGATGATTCCGACCCGGAATCACGGGCA
>CAZYLK010000145.1:0-16410 GCA_964648365.1 uncultured Phycisphaeraceae bacterium | reverse complement strand
TCACTCCTCAATCTGCACCCCCGCGTACACATGCACCGGCAGATTCTCGCCGTCGGTGATCGAGACGCGCACGTAGAGCGGATAGGTCGGGTTGTCGAACAGCACCGTCGGGTCCGCGCCGGCCGAGATCTCCATTGCGGCGAAAACCCCTTCCTCCACGTCGATCCGGTCCAGCAGGGCGGTGCGGACGAAGTCGATGTTGTTCACGTCGTCGTCGTCCGGGTCGTCGTTGACGTCGAGCAGGACGTACACGCGCGTGTCGGAATCGGGGTCGTACGGGGTGCCTTCGTCCGGCTGCTCACCGGTAGGCTGAACGGTGACGTAGACGATGTAGCCGCCGCCGGGATCAACCTCGAGACGGGCGTCGACGATCGCGATCATCGGGGGCACCGAGGCCGGCTCGGCCGAGTTGTCGTTGGTGTTGTCGCCGCCGTCGTTGTCGTTTTCGTTCTCGTTGCCGTTGTCAGACGGCTGGTTGTCGTTGCCGACCGGCTCGTTGGCGTTGGGCTGATTGTCCGACGGGCCGCCCGGGCCGGTACACGAGGCCAGGGCGATGATCGTCAGCAGCGCGACGCTCCAGTACAGCAGGCGAAGGGTGGACATGGATGATTCCCGCAGGACAAGGTGAAGGCAGCGTGCTGATCCCGGCGCCCCAACGGTGCAGGGCGGCAGGCGCGGACGGCCGCCGCGGCGCTGTCCGCTGACCTCATCATTCGCGACCACCACACGCCGGTCAAGAGGGCGGGGGCCATCGGGCTAGCTGGTTGCCACGCGTAGCCGGCGAGCCGACACTCCCGCGGCACGGCCCTCCGGGCCGCGGGCAAGGCTTCCGAGGGCCCATCACGGCCAGGATGCCCGTGCCACGTGCGCCACCCGGCTCTGGATGCTCCCCGCCGATCGCGACCGACCTGATCATCGCCCCCGGCATCGCGCCGGACCGGGCGCCCGGCGGATCACTTCCGCCGCCCTGCTTTCCCGCTAGGATATGCCTCGTTTTTGCCGAGCGGCCGCCACCGATGTCCGCTCGGGGGAGGATTCGTGTCCAGGAAGAAGTCGTCCCAGCCCGTACTGGTCACCGCCGCCGAGCAGGTGGCCGAGTTGTGTGAACATGTCGCCGCCGAGAGGCAGTTCGCGTTCGACACCGAGTTCGTCATGGAGGACGTGGCGGCGCCGGAGGTCTGCCTCATACAGATCGCGACCGAGCACCGCGTCTTTCTGGTCGACACGCTCACCGGGGTCGACGTGTCCCCGATCTGGGAACTGGTGGTCGATCCGGCGATTGAGACGATCGTCCACGCCGGGCAGGAGGATCTGGCCATCTGCTTCCACGCGGCCGGCAAGGCGCCGCGGAACGTCTTCGACATCCAGATCGCCGCGGGGCTGGTCGGTACGGATTATCCTCTCAGCCTCGCGCGGCTGGCGCAGAACCTGATTCACGTCCGCCTGCACAAGACGCAGACGCTGACGGACTGGCGCCGGCGGCCCCTGTCCGCGGAGCAACTGCGATACGCCGAGGAGGACGTCTCGCACCTGCCGCGCATCCGGCGGCTTCTGGGCAAGCGGCTGGACAAGCACGGCCGGGTCGAATGGGCCACCGAGGAGCACAGCCGATTCGAGGACATCCGCCTCTATCGCCAGACCGATTCTCAGAAGCTCGGACGGGTCAAGGGGGTCGGGTCGCTCGGCGGCAAGCAACTGGCGGTCGCGACCGAACTGGTGCTCTGGCGCGACGAGATGGCCCGCAAGCTGAACCGCCCCGCCCGCACCATCCTGAAGGACCACCTGCTCTCGGAGATCGCCCGCACCGGCCTCTCCCAGCCGGACCACATCGCGAACCTGCGCGGCATCAACCTCAGCAAGCGCCAACTGGTCGAGCTGTCCGCCGTGCTGGAACAGGCAGCCCAGATCCCACCAGAGCGCTGGCCCGAACCCAAGGGCGGCCGCCCTGAGACGCCGCGCGAGACCATCCTGACCACGCTTATCACCGCCGTAATGCGCAGCGAAACCCGGCGCCTGAACGTCGCCTACGGCCTGGCGGCCACCAAGAAGAACATCCAGGAACTGGTCCGCGCCTGCCCCAACGGCGACGCGCGACCGAACCGCTCCCTGGCGATGCTCGAAGGCTGGCGCGGCGAAGCGTTCGGCGAGATGCTCCTGGCCCTGCTGCAAGGCCGATCGGCCGTCCGCGTGGGCGAGCATGACGGGGAGGCGATACTCAGGCTGGATTGACTTCGCCGCGGCTAGTCCGCGCCCGCCAGCAGCGACCGCAATTCATCCGACCAGTCGCGCCCGTGCAGCCCGGCCTCGTCGAGAATCTGGAAGCGGAAGATGTGGTCCTTGAAGTCCTCGCCGAGTTGCTGCCACGTGACTTCGTGGCCCACGCTGCCGAAGACGTCCGCAATGGCCCGTTTGTACGAGGTGTCAGGATTCCCATCCAGGTGCGTGCCCTTGCTCTCGATGACAATCACCCGATGACGAGGTTTGCGCTCCCCCTTGTCCTGCACCACGAAGTCCGGCCGGATGCGGTGGCGGCGGTAACCCTGATTCCCACCGGCGGTGGCAAGTACGCATTCGTTCAGATGATGGGATGTACGCGAACCGTCGAACGTTGCACACGGCGTTGCATGCATTCAGGGGGCACGTCAACATACTCGGATTCCTGATCCGTATCGCCCCTCCGTGCCTTGCGGATCGCTTCTGGTTCAGACGCAGCAATTACTGAATACTGGACCGTGACGGCACGGAGCTCAATCACGTCGATTGTATAGCATCTCTCAGTCAATTCTCAACTACTCCTTCTTTCCTGGCGCCGTGGAACTCACGGACGGCCTCGGCGTAGAAGCTCTACTTCGTGAAGTCGTCGTACGATGGCAACGCACTTTCGCCAGAACCCTTGTACTCACCCAACAGCGGCTTCTCGCTGAAACGGGCGTAGGTGAAGGAGTCGCCGAGGCATCCCCGCGAAGAAACCCTTCCATGGTCAGATTCCCTCGTCAAAGAACGCCGTCATTGCTGTTGCGAACCAGAAAAGCTCGTCGTCCGAGAAGTCCTCCCGGATCCAGTCTGGGAGGCTTTTTCTCGGGAAATGGACCTGTGCCAGTGCATTGGCAAGCGCGCGAAGTTTCACGTTGAGTCTTGTCTCGAGGTCAGCAGCTTCGAGTCCCGTAGAGAGTGCCTTGGCCAGGCCAAGAAGCACTTCGAGAAAGACGAACTTGGCTGTCCCCGGGTCGTCCGGGTTTCCGATCGTCGCCCAGAAATCGCACCCAATGCGCCTGTACACGCGTGTAGACCTGCGGTTCTTATCAATCAAGACACCTGGGAACTGTTCACGGTCTTCTTCCGTGAAGCCATGCTCAAGTAACTTGGCAAGAAGTTGGTTCTCTTTGTTGTTTGTTGTCCGATCCGTTCCATACGTAAGGCCGACGACGATGTCCACGCCGTTGACCTCCGGGTGGCCCTCGCGCGTTTGTTCCATCCAGCGTTGATGATTCTCGACGATGGCGGTCGTCATGGCCTGGACCTGTGTATCGTTGATGGTGTTTGGCCCACTCTTGATCGTTGTCAAGAAACGGCGATCTCGGACGACGACCGCCTTGTCGATTTCCCGCCAGACGGATTGGGTGCGACGACGCGCCTTCTCCTCGCGGGAGAGCCCATCATAGCCCGCGAACTCCGCAAGTTTTTCCGGAGGATCAGTCCATTTGTTCTCGTGGCCTATCGGATATTGGCCAAGGAACGCTTTCTCAACGGACTTGCCAAATGAAGTTTCAAGGGCCATGTACAGCTTGCTGTTGAACAGGAACTCAGCAAACCTCGCCGGATCGTCGAGCCCCATCACACTGGCAGAGGTCATCAGCACATAGGGGTTTGTGCGATAGTCCGCGAGTCCGTCCCGACGCTCTATAGCAGCAGGAAGGTTGGTCGTGATGTATGCCCCCAGCCGGTCCGCGAGTGAATCGACCCGCTCCTCGCTGACTTGCGTGAACAAACGGACGACTTCGTCCGGGTCAAAGAAGCGAGTCCGCTGCCTGAGTACGGTGTAGAGTGGGTTTCCAGCTTGTGGGCGCTCGGCCATTATGTTCCTTACGACATCGCAGAACTTTTTCGCTTAGTCCTAGGCGGAGCGTACGCAGCGCTTCCGTTTTCCTCGCCATCCGACCAAACATACGCTTCTCCACCCTTGAACCATTGACGGGTGCGTACGTGCGACTGCACATAGATGATCCGATATGCGTCGGGCGGTTGAGGGTACTCCCGCCAATTGCGCGACCGAAGTGCATCGAGTTGCTTTGCGATGACTTGGCCGGCAACTCGCCCAAGACGAACAGGCACGGCGTTACCGACTTGTGCGTATTGTTGGGCGGTCGTTCCACGAAACTCCCAGTCGTCTGGAAACTCCTGGATACGGGCGTATTCCCGAAGCGATAATGCCCTCGTCTTGCTCGGGTGACAAAGCGATGTACCCGCGTGATTCGGCATCGTCACCAGCGTCGGGCATGGAAGATCAAAGGTGAGTCGCCGCCACCATCCCGAACGCCCACCCTTTGCGTGCCAAGCACTCCCCATCGACTCTCGTTGTATCTCTTCCGGCAAGCTTCTCCAATTCGAGCCGGGCGGCACCATCTTAAGGTATCCCTTCTTTCGTGGGCTAAAATCCATGACGACCGGATTGGGTTCATTGAGATCTCCTATGGCGTCGCGAAGTGTCCTCCATGGGAGGAGTCGTTCGCCTGCAGGTCCGAATAAAGTTGGCTGCCAGTCATCCTGTTCACGCCCATGCGTTGGGTCTGGAAAACCGACGACCGCATTGAAACGGTTGCCGATAAACAACGCCCGTTCTCGCAGTTGCGGCGCGCCGTAGTTGACTGCATTGACCTCGAAGCAGTCCATGTGATAAGAATCGCCATTGAGCTTCTGAAGATCATCGGCGAACAACCGTACGACGGACCCGGGTTCTTCATCGGGTTCTAGCGGAGGGCCGCCTTTTTCAGGCCGGTTGGCGATCGGACGGTGGTTGATTGCTGCGGACGTCAACCCACGGACGTTCTCCATAATGAAGAACCGAGGGCGCATGACATCGACGAAGCGAAGGAACTGCCAGAGCAACGTCCCGCGAGGATCTTGTGTTGCTCGGCGCCGCCCGGCGGTGCTAAAAGTCTGGCAGGGCGGTCCTCCGGCAAGAAGATCCACTTCGCCGGGTTTCAACCCGATGTCGTCGAGCACTTGCTTAGGATCAAGTTCGCATATGTCCTTCTGGTAGAGTTGGATCCCATGAAACAAGCGTGCTGCACTATGGTTCGCACGGATCGTTGCGCAGCAAGCGGGCGCGGATTCGGCACACGCGGTGACTCGGAACCGATCGGTCTGTTCAAGCCCGATATCGAGGCCCATCGCACCTGAAAAGAGCGAAACGACGTTGTATCTATAGGTTTCGGTCATGTTGCACCGCCATTTTGATATACCGGGCTCGCAGAGTCCTCGCGCAGCAATTCCCTCAGCAGCATCAGCCGCGGGTACATCATGCAGCACCACTTGTCGTGGCGGCAGGCGTCTTCGCCCTCCTTGCCGACGGTGCGGCCGATCCACTCCTTGAACGGCGGCTGGGTCAGGTTGTCGTTGTAGACCCAGCCCTCGTTGCCAGTGTTGTAGGGCGGGTCGATGTAGATACACTTGACCCGCCCCGCGTGCGTGGGCAGCAGCGCTTTCAGCGCCAGGTGGTTGTCGCCCTCGATGATCAGGTTGCCGTCCAGGCCGGGCTTTTCGCCCTTCGGCAGCAGCGAGAGCTTCGCGTCGAACTCCAACCGGTGATGCGGGACCGTGTGGTGGTAGTTCTCCACCGCCGTCTTGCCTTTGAACTGCAGCACCGGCATCGGCGCCCTCCTGCGCAGCCTGTGAATTCTTTTTCGGATTCTGTTCGGACGTGCAGTATAGCCGTTGGGCGATCCGATTCAAGCAGCGGACCCACCGTCCCGGCGACCTCCTGGCGACTACCCCCGACCCCCGGGCCACGAGCGCGCCACGACGGATGGCAGCCGCCACGACCGCCCGCACGTCCCGATCTTGACGATTCCCCGGATGCTCGCGATGATGCCTCGCCCCGCGGGGAGGCGTCGCTGGTGCGACGCGGCGCGGGGGACGAGTGCCGGCCTGGCGAGGCGCCGCCGCAGTCGAGAGAGTGTCGCGCCCCGGATCGGGGGTTCCGGCCGGGGGGCCGGCCAACATCACCGAGAGCAACACCATGATCAAGGCGGTCGATTTGCGCAAGGGCCGGTGCGTCATCCACGAGGGCGAACTCAGCGTCGTCCACGAGTGCCACCACGTGGCCAAGGGCAACAAGCGCAGCTACATGCAGGCGAAGATCAAGAACTTCAAGACCGGCATCATCAACGACGTGCGCTTCAACGTCGACGACCGGCTGGAGACGCCGTTCGTCGAGTCGAAGGAATATGAGTATCTCTATCCCGAAGGCGACTCCTTCGTCATCATGGACAAAGAGACCTTCGACCAGATCAACGTCGACAAGGACATCGTCGGCGACGCGGTCAACTACCTGACGCCGAACGAGACCATCTCCTGCCAGATCTACAACGGCAACATCATCAGCTTCGAACTGCCGCACGTGGTGGAACTGACCATCACGGAGACGCCGCCGGTGGTCAAAGGCAGCACGGCCACCAACCAGCCCAAGGACGCCACCCTCGAAACCGGCGCCCGCGTCCGCGTCCCCGCGTTTATCGAGCCGGGCGAACGCGTCCGGGTGGATACCCGCACCGGTGACTACATCGAGCGGGCGAAGTAGCTCGCAGCCCGATCGCCCCGGCGACGGAGGCGCCGGGATCGGTATTGCCCGGCCAGACACGGGCACGCCGCCACATCGTCGCGCTCCCGTTGGGGTGACGTGCCGTCGGCGGGCGCCGCACGCCGCGTATCGGACGCTTGCCCAGCCTGACCTGAATCGCACGCCGCGCCGAACCGAAAAGATGTGAGGTCGGTCCGCGCTTCAATCATCGCATCGGCTGGTCCGGTAAAGTAATGCCACACGTCCTGATCATCGATGATCTGGCGATCTGCCGCGATCCCATTGAGCTCGCCCTGAAGTCGCGCGGCTTTCAGACGTCGACGGCCGGCAGCGGGCGCGAGGCATTCTTCGAGATGTATCAGCGGCGGCCGGACGCCGTGCTGCTCGATGTCACCATGCCGGAGATGGATGGTCTGTCGGTCCTTCGCGCCATCCGCCGCAATCCCCAGTTCTGCGATGTCCCGGTCGTTCTGCTGACGGAGCGCTGTGACAGCGCCACAGTGCTGGAGGCCGTCCGCCATTCCATCAGTGGCTACATCCTCAAGTCCGGCTTCACAGTCGATGGCCTCGTGGCAGCACTCGCGAAGTGCATTCCGGACGCTCGCGCCCGGCCGGCCCGCCCCAGCCGGCGCGATCGCGTCGCGTCGTCAGCCCCCGACGCGCCCGCCGAACCGGTGGCGAGCTCGCCACGTGCGGCGCGGGCGATCCCGACACCCCAGCGGCGCGCCGGCGGCTACCTCACCCCCGGGCACGACGGCCTCGACGACCTTCATCCGATCATCACGAGAAAAGAGCTTCGCGACATCGTCAGTCACGGGCTGGAGCTGCGCCCGCTGAGCGCCACGGTGCAGCAGGTGATCGCGCTGACCGGCAACGCCAACTGCTCCGTCGACGACGTCAGCCATGTCGTCGCCCAGGACCAGGCGCTGTCGGTTCGGCTGCTCAAGACGGCCAACAGCACGGCCTTCGCCCGAGGCAAGCCGGTCGATACCGTCAAGGTCGCCATCCAGCGGCTGGGCATCCACGAGGTGCGACACCTGGCCGCCACGCTGGCCGTGCTGGACGAGTTCACCGGCGCCGTTTCCGAGCACCTCGACGCGCAGCTCTTCTGGGAACACTCGATTTCCTGCGGCGTCATCGCGCGTGAACTCGCAGAGCGCGTCGGGTTCGGCAAACCGGACGACTGCTTCCTGTGGGGCGTTCTGCACGACGTGGGCCGGCTGATTCTCATTGACCACGTTCCCGACCTGTATGCGCGCATTTGGGAAACCGCAGACGAGCGGTCGCTTCCACTGGTCAGCGTCGAGCGGCACATGCTCACGCTCGACCATGGCGACATTCTCGCCCGGGCGCTGGAGCACTGGCGGTTCTCGAACGACTTCATTGTTCCAGTCGTCAACCACCACCGCACGGTCGTTCAATTGCGGCGGCTGGGGGACGCCCACATGCAGGGCGCTGCCATCGTGTCCGCCGCCAACGTCATCGCACACGCCCTGATGCTGGGCGACAGCGGCGATCGGACCGTCTACGACGCCTCCGACGTCTTCGAGATTCTGGACCTCCGGGAACTGGTCATCGATGACTTTCGGGCGACCGTCGAGACCCGGATCAAAGACATCAAGCACGCTTTACTCGCCCGGAGCGACGCAGGCCGGTGGCCCGACTACGCCCAGGAGGTTCGGGACTCGCTCCGCTGGCCCGCCCGCCCGCTGTTCGTCGCGGGCTCCGCGGGCGATCAGGTCTTTCGGGCGTTCTTCCAACGACTGTCCGGGCCAGACACCGAGGATCGTCCCAACGTCGCCGTTATGGTCTGTGGCAGGGATTCACCCTTTGAGACTCAGTTGCGGCGTCTGATCAAACTCGAAGCAGAAGCGGAGGTACCTCTGCCGATCCTCGTCATCGCGCTCGACAAATCCGCCGAAACGGCCGCCGCGCCTGGACGGACGATCGCGGTCTGCCAGGCGCCGCTGAATATCGGATTGTTCGTGCGGGCGTTAAACGACGTACTGAGCAGGGCGCCCGTGGCCTGCGCAGATTGACCGGGCCGTCGACGCCGTCCGTGTCGTGGAGGAAGGCGATGGTCACACGAAAGAGGGCAACGTTGTCCGGCAAGCCCATCCGGGTTCTACTGGTCGAGGACGACGCGAGCACAGCCACGCTGCTGCGCCGCTCGCTGACCCACCGCCCCGGCGACCACTTTGACGTGAAATGGGTCATCACGCTGACGTCCGCTCTTTCCTGGCTGGCCCGCAGGCGCTACGACGTCATCCTGCTGGATCTGGAGCTGCCGGACTCTCCGGCGTCGCAAACGCTGCCGCGCATCCGCGCGGCGTCGCCGCAGACTCCGGTTATCGTCATCACGGCGCTGGACGAGGACGCCGCCGCCGAGGCGGCGATCGACGGCGCGCAGGAACTGCTGCTTAAGGCGGAAATCACTCCGGGGCTGTTGCGCCGCGTCGTCCGTTACGCCGTCCACGGCCGGCGCGCCGACGCGCAGCTCCACTTGCAGAGCACGGCCCTGAACGCGGCGGCCAATGGCGTCGTGATCACCGGATGTGACGGGCGCATCTCCTGGGTCAACCCCGCCTTCACCCGCATTACCGGCTACACGCTCGAAGAGGCTCGGGGCAAGAACCCGCGCTTCCTCAAAAGCGGCGCGCACGATCAGACGTTCTATCGGACGCTCTGGAGCACGGTGCTGGCCGGCGACGTCTGGCGCGGAGAAATCGTCAACCGGCGCAAGGACGGTGCCTTCTACACCGCCGAGATGACCATCACGCCGGTGCGCGGCGAACGCGGCGAGATCGAACACTTCATCGCCGTCACGACCGACGTGAGCGAGCGCATCCGCACGCACGAACAGTTGCGGCTGGCCCATCGCACGCTCGAGCGCCGCGTGGCCGAGCGAACGGCCGAACTCGAACGCGAGATCGGCATCCGCCGGGCAGCCGAGCGGACGCTGGAACGGAGCCGGGCCGAAGTGGTCGCCATCAACCGATATCTGGTCGCACTGGAACAGATCGGACTGAAACTCCTCCGGTGTTTGACGACCGCCCAGGTCGGCACGGTGGTCACAGACGGGCTTGTCGACAGCTGGGACGCTTACTTCGCCCGTATGTGGCTGATCGAGCCGGGCGGGCCCTGCGACGACTGTCACATGCCCGAGTATTGCCGAAGCCGCGAGCGTTGCCTGCACCTGGTATCGAGCGCCGGTCGGTACACTCATGTTGACGGGGGACATGCGCGGGTGCCGCTGGGCGCCTTCAAGATCGGCCGCGTCGCCATGGGAGAAGGTCGGACGATTTGCCGCGACGTGGCGAACGACGAACGGATCCACGACCGGCAGTGGGCGCGAGAGCATGGATTGCAGACCTTTGCCGGGCTCCCGCTGATTCATGACGGGGAGACGATCGGCGTCCTGGCGATGTTCTCGCAGCAGCGTCTGCCGTCGGCCGCGCTGGATGCGATGGACCTGTTGAGCCAGGCGGCCTCTCAGGCCATCGCCAACGTCCGTCGGCGCGAGGCGCTGAGCCGGGCCAACCAGGCCAAGAGCGATTTCCTGGCGACGATGAGCCACGAACTGCGAACGCCGCTCAACGGCGTCGTGGGCATGACGAACCTCCTGCTGGATACCGACCTTGACGAGCAGCAGCGTCGCTACGCGCGACTCGCCAAGTCGTCCGGCGACGCCCTGCTGGGGTTGATCAATGACATTCTGGACTTTTCAAAGATCGAAGCGGGCAAGCTCGAACTCGAACAGAGGGACTTCGACGTCCATGCAGCGGTCCAAAGCGTCGTGAACATGTTGACGCCGGGCGCCGCGAACAAGGGACTCGAACTGGATTGCCGCATCGAAGCCGATGTGCCGCGCCGCGCGCGCGGCGACGCGGGACGGCTGCAGCAAGTGCTGACCAACCTGATCAGCAACGCCGTGAAGTTCACCGAATCCGGCAGCATTTCCGTCTCCGCGCGCGCCGAACCCAACGCCAGGCAGGACGGAATCGTGCGCTTTGAAGTGTCCGACACCGGCATCGGAATCGCCGCGGCGGATCAGGACCGGTTGTTCGCCTCGTTTTCTCAACTCGATGCATCGACGACGCGGCGCTACGGAGGGTCCGGACTGGGGCTTGCGATCTGCAAGCGGTTGGTCGGCATGATGGGAGGTTCGATCAGAGTACGAAGCGCTCCGGGCGAAGGCTCGACCTTTACGTTCACCATCCGACTTGAAGCCACCGACGCAGTCGCCGCCGCCTCTAACGGTTCCGTGGCGCCGGGTGTCGCACTGCCGCTCGGGGGGACGAGCCGCGCCCAGGAGGCCGCCGGCGCCCGCATCCTGTTGGCCGACGATCACGAAATCAGCCAGGAAGTCGCCGCAACGGTCTTGCGCCGGGCAGGCTATCGATGTGACGTCGTATGGAACGGAGTCGAGGCGGTCAGCGCTGTGACCACGACGAGGTACGATCTGCTCGTACTGGACTGCCAGATGCCTGAGATGGACGGGTTTCAGGCGGCCCGCGCCATTCGCGAACACGAACGCTCCACGCGCGGATCCGCCCGGCTTCCCATCATCGCCGTGACCGCCAACGCCATCAAAGGCGACCGGGAACGGTGCCTGCTCGCCGGGATGGACGACTACGTCACCAAGCCGATCGAACCGGCGCGGTTCCTGGGCACGGTCGCGGCCTGGTTGCGCCAGCGTGACGTGAACAATGCGTCCGCCGCCGACTCGCCCGTGCGCGGCAAGCCCGCACGTGAACCCCAGGGCGCAAGCGCGCTCGACGCCCCGCTGCGTCAGCCGCCAGGCGAGACCGCCCTCTCGCCGTCGGCGTTCGATGGCGACCGCGACGACGCCGCCGTCTCGACCGGCCCCATTGACGTCCCACCGATCGACGACGAGGGCCTGCGCCGTCGCTGGGGTGACGACGCGGACTTTCTTGAGGGCCTGATCGAGAAATTCTGCTGCCGCGCCCCCGCCGAAATCGAGGCGATGGCCCGTCACCTCGAAGCCGGAGAGGCCCATGAGTTGGGTCGCCTGGCCCACGGTCTGAAGGGTGCGGCCGCTTACGTCTGCGCTGAACCGATACGCCAGGCCGCCGCCGAACTGGAACAGATCGGACGCTCCGGCGCCCTCACCCAGGCAACCACCTTGCTGGCCCGGCTCCGCCGGGAGGTCGAGCGTTGCGTCGCCACAGCAGCTTCCGCTTCGACATCGCCACCCATTTCGTGTGAAACAGCCTCAGCAGGGCGTGCAGGCAGCGACTGATTCGGGTCGGGGCGCAGGTGCAGGTTCTGTCGCGGATGGGATTCTCGATGACCTGGGCCTTCGACGCGTCGAAGTTCGGGTCGAACTCGCCGAACGGATCAGACCCGGCCAAGTACCTGCGGTTGCCCCACCCCGAACCGCCGCCGCTGACGCCGGCAGGCCTCCGGGAAGCCCCATAACACGCGGTAACGCTTGACGCGCCGCGGCGGCTGCATCGTACATTTCATACGGGATTCCAGACGGAGGTGGAGTAGCATGGAGTAGCGCGGACGGTCGGGTCCATGCCCCGTTCCGGCCGCGGAACGACATGGCGATGCGCTCAGCGATCACGGTGCAGCATCCGCGTCGGCCACGGCGCGCGCGCGCGAGGTGCGCGGCCGCCCACGGATTCACGCTGATCGAGCTGGTGATCGTCCTGGCGGTCGCGGCGATTCTCGCGACCATCGCGGTGCCGCGATTCGGCAACGCCATCGCCCGTCAGCGAAGCGCCGCGGCGGCCAGGCGTCTGTGCGTCGACCTGAAGCTCGCACAGCAGCACGCAAAGGTATCGAGCGCGAGCCAGCACGTCGTCTTCAACTCGTTGACGGATTCGTACAGCCTGCCGGGGATGCGGCATCTCGACCGCGTCGGCGCCACCTATGCCGTGTTGCTTCGGGAGGAGCCGTTCCAGGCCGACATCGCATCCGTAGATTTTGGAGGCGACGCCGAACTCATTTTCGATGGATGGGGCAAACCCGACAGCGGCGGAACGATCGTGCTTCAGGTTGGAACCAGCAGCAAGATCATCTCGATTGATCCGGAGACGGGGCAGCCGACGATTCAATGAACAGACGCGACGCCCATCCCCGTGTCCTGCGCTGCGAGCCCGTGTTGAGAGGCGGATTCACGCTCGTCGAGCTTGTCGTCAGCATGGCCGTGACCAGCCTGCTTATGTTCGGGCTGGCTTCCACGGTTCTCCTGGCGAGCAAGGCGCTGCCCGATGCTCAGAGCACCGTCGCCCGGCTGATCGACGGCAGCGAGATCGTCCATCAGTTGACCGCCGACCTCCAGGAAGCACGCTACGTCGTTGACAAGTCGGCAACGGCCATCACGTTCACGGTCGCCGACCGTGACGCCGACGGGTCTCCCGAACGAATCCGTTATGCCTGGTCCGGGGCGCCCGGCGCACCGCTCACCCGGCAGTACAACGGCGGAACCGTGGTGACCCTCCTGGCGGATGTGCATGCATTTGCGCTCGCATACGACATTCAGATGGTTTCGGAGCAATACCCCGGCCCGCTGATCGAGAGCGCCGAGACGGAACTGGCCGGCTACAACAGCGCCAGCAACCTCGGGACGCTCTCGGTCTACAGCAACCTGTGGTGGGCCGAGTACTTCCGACCGACCCTGCCGGCCGATGCCGTGAGCTGGAAGGTGACCCGCGCCCAGTTCATGGCCAAGCGGGCGGCGAACAACAACAACGACACGACGATCGCACTGTGTCTGCCCCAGGCCGACAATACCCCCAGCGCCACCGTCGTCGACTCTGCGACCATGAGGCAAAACTCGCTTGCCAATTCCTATCAATGGCAGGAAAGGGCGTTCGCTAACGCCGCGGGGCTTTCGCCGGATACCGGGCTGTGCCTGACCTTTACAACCGCGAGCGCCAATTCCTGCGCGCTTCAGTATCAGAGTGCGGGCGTCGTGTTGCCGAACGCCGGGTTGATCACCGGCACGCCCGCATGGCAGGGCGTCGCCACTGACAAGGCGCTGCTGTTCCACGTCTTCGGCACGGTTTCGACACCGGGGCCGCCGCAGACGGCCACGCGCGAGTACCTGACCGGAATTCGTCTCTCGCTCCAGGTCGGAGAGGACGACGACGCGCGGCTGGACACGGGCGTCCGCATGCTCAACACCCCGGAATTGCTGACGGCGCTCTGGGAACTCGACTTCGACTCGGACCCCCGGACCGTCGACGTCACGGCGGACGGGGCGGCGGACTGGGCGGATTATTCTCAGTCGTTTCAACCGGCCACGCTGAGCAGTGGTATCTGGTACGCGCCGGATCGGGGCACGTCCGCCGGCATCAGCACCGTTCCGAACGAGAACTTCGCCGAACTGACCACCGTGGACCTCAGGTATCGGGCGACCTCGGTGGGCGGCTACGGCGCCTTGTTCTGGATCAACGCGGACCGCCACGACAACGCCAGCACGAATCTGATCCTCGATCTCTACAAGCCGGACGCCACGTCACAGGAACTGTGGGTCGGTCATGAGCTGTTGGATGGAACCGACGCCTGGCTGGCCATTTACCCCGTACCGGATGACTTCGTCGACGTGCGCATGATCATCGACCCGGATGCGATGACGTTTGCGGTCTTCGTCGACGGCGTTCACAAGGGCACGTTCCATTACCTCTGGGGAAACTCCGACCCCGATGCCAAGGCGTGGGTCTACACGCAGGGTTGCTCGGCCGAATTCGATCACGTTCTGATTCGCGTGGGAGGCAGCACGGGATGATCCAGCCCCAGAAAGCGCGAAGCGTTACCGCGGGGCGCGGCCGCGCCCTCAGCCTGATCGAGACCGTGGTCTCGGTTTTCGTGATGGGCGCCATGCTGGTCGCGTCACTGAACACCGTCGGATCGGCCCGAACCACGGAGCACAAGCTCGCCCAGCGCGGGCGCGGTCTGGCGCTGGCGCGAAACCTGATGGCGGAGATTCTCGGGCAGGCGTATGCCGACCCGGTCACCGGGCCGGACAGCTTTGGCCTCCCATCCGACAAGGTCGGGGATGGCAGCCGGGCGCTGTGGGACGACGTGGACGATTACGACGGCTGGTCCGCCTCGCCGCCACAACAGAAGGACGGCTCGGTCATGACCGGCCTGACCGGGTGGCGCCGCTCCGTAGAGGTGGACTGGGTGGACCTGTGGGACTTGTCCCAGGTTGTCGGCAGCAATCAGGGCGTGAAACGGATCAACGTGGTTGTCACCTGTAACGACGCGCGCGTCGCCTCGTTGACGGCGTTCAGGACCATCGCCACCTCGACACTGGGCCAATGACACGACGATCCGCCAAACTGACAGCGCGCCGTGCCGGGCGGCGAGTTCGGCTATACCGCCGCAGGGCTACCAGCTACGTAGCGGTCCTGGGGGCGACCACGATCGTGAGCATCATCGGCATGTCCGCCCTCTTTGCCATGCGCGTCGAGTTGCGCGCCACCCGCCAGGCCGAAGACGCGGCACTGGCCGACGCCTTCTCGACGTCGATGATCGAAGTCTACATCCTGCGGACCTCACAGGTCGCCAATTGGCGCAGCTCGGAGGTCAACGGCGCCTGGTCGGCCGACGAAACCGCCGACGGAGTCCGCTTCAGCTACAAACTGGTGGACGAAGTGGATGGCGACCTGGCCAATGACCCGACGCAGCCGGTGCGGCTCTATGCCAGGGCGAGAGTCGGCGACGCCGTGCGCACGCACAGCGTCTTGCTTCGTGCGCTGGGGGCGAACGACGGCGTCTACGACATCCCGGTGGTCGCCGCGTTTGATGACGCGGAAGAAAACGGCCTCACCGGCATCGTCTACCGGACCAGCCCGAGTCTCCAGCTCGCCGACGATGCGTTGAGCTGGAACACAGACGCGGTCGGGATTCGATTCGTCAACGTCGAGATTCCGCAAGGCGCTGCGATAGCAAGCGCCTTCGTGCAGTTCCAGGCCGCCGCGGGCGTCAACACCGGCGCCGTCGATCTGACGATCAGGGGTGAAGACACGGATCACGCCTCCCCGTTCGGGCTGCTGCTCTTCAACATCAGCTCGCGATCGACCACCTCGCAGTTCGTTTCCTGGTCGCCGCCGGACTGGAACAGCGTCGGCGTGGCCGGCGTGGACCAGCGTACGCCGGACCTTTCCGCCGTCCTCCAGGAAATCGTGGATCGCTCGGGGTGGCAGAGCGGTAACGCGATGGTCCTGATCTTCACAGGAACGGGCACCCGGTCCGCCGAGGCCTTCGATGGGAATGGTTCCGCGGCGCCCGTGCTGCACGTCGAACTGGCTGGATCGGGCAATTCCTTCGCGCCCGTGCCCGGAAGCTGGCGGCGCAACGTCGCCCCGTAGCCTGAGGCGGCCGACCGCCGCAACCAAAGCGTGAACAAGGGGAGTCAGGGAGACGGGAGTAAGGGGAAGAGGGAAGAACTGTAGTCTGGCTTTCTTCCCTTACTCCCTCGCTCCCTGACTCCCTCACTCCCCTCGTTCTGAAGGGAATCGCGCTCCACGCGGCGGATGCGCGCAGAAAGGCGAGAGGCTCGACTGTCAGACAGAGACTACCGCAGCTTCAGCTTCCACAGCGCCACCCAACTCATCCGCAGCAGCAGCAGG
>CAZYLK010000144.1:4807-16466 GCA_964648365.1 uncultured Phycisphaeraceae bacterium | reverse complement strand
GTTACGCAGGCCGTCGCAGTTTGCCCTCACTCCTCCACCCACCCCCGGATCGATACGTACAGGGTTTCAATCACGCCGCGATCGACGTCGTAGACGGCGGCCAGGGCGATGTAGCGGTGGACGATGTCCGCGTGGCTGGGCAGCGGCGGGCCGTCGCCGGTTTCGTGTGTCCAGAGGATGCGGCGGCCGTCCTCGGTCGTCGATCGCGCCGTCAGCGTGAGCCGCGCAGCCCAGCCCTGCGGCAGCGTGGCGTCGCGCGTTTGATCCACCGCCCATCGAGCGATGTCCGCGAGCACGTGGCCGTCAACGATCTGATCGGCGCGGGCGGCGGCGGCGGACCATTCAAGCATGAAGCGCTCGCGCTCGGTCGGCGATGGTGCGACGGCCGACCGTGGGAAGTCGCCCGGCCACGGCGCGAGTTCGGTTACGAAGTGTATCGCCGACAGCGCAGCGGGCGGCGACGCGACGGCCACGGCGCTACCGAAGTCGCCGAGTTCCAGATCGCCGGTATCGAACGGCGGCGCGTCGGATGGGTCACCGGCACGCGCGGCGTCGGAAGCGTCGCCAGCATGCGCGGCATCGGCTTGATCACCGGCATGGGCAGCGTCGGATACGCCGCCGACACGTGCGCGATCGGGTGCATTGCCCGCGTGGTCGGGATCGTCCGCGTCGCGTGCATGCCCACGACCGGCCGCATCGCCGGCCCAGTCGTCGTTGGAAGCATCCCCTGCCGACGCCGCGGCGGAGCGACGCTGCATACGCAGCGGCCGCGCGCGCCACGCCACCTCCGACCGCCAGTCCGCTACGGGCATGACTTTGGCATTCCCCTCGCACGGGCAGAGCACCTTCACACTCGTCGCCCGCGGCGCTTCACCCCTGGCGTCCCAGAATACGAAGCGCATCCCCCCGAGCAGCCGCCCGGCGTCGCGAATCCACATGCGGGCGTAGCCCTCGCCGAGCCACTCGGTGAGCGTCCCTGTGAGCGGCTCCTCGAGCAGGTAGTCGCGCCACTCCGGCGGCAGATCGGGCCGGCCGGAGACGGGCGTCTCCCAGTCGCCCGCCGCCAGGGGGAAGCCGCCATCGGCGCTGCGGCGCGGCTCGGCGCCCAGGTTCACGGCGTTGCAGAACTCGACCATGCGCCCTTCGGGCACGAGATATCGCCGCGGCCCCCAGCGCACGCCGACCCAGTGGGCCACCACGTCCGGAAACGGGGCACCGTCGGCAACCTCGGGAGAAAGCGTGATCGCCAAGTCGCGGACTGTCCAGCGACCGGTGTGCGACTGCACCGCGTGCGGCGACGTGAACAGCTTGTAGGCAAAGCGCCCGTCCGGATCGAGCTGGATACGCAATTCCGGTGCGTCGGCGACGTGAACGACGTAAACGCCGTGCCAGTCCGTCGCCGGCGTTTGTGGCGGCGGGGGCGGGGCGGCGTGCTGCCGTGCGAAGAGGATGACGAGCCAGAAGCCGGCTCTCATGGATCGCCTCCATCGAAAGCGCCCGTCATCGTGGCGCGCTTCCGGACCGCGGTTTCTCGACCCGTTCGGCGTTGCCGCTATTGTACCCGTAGGGCGACGCCGCGTCGCACCGCGTCGCGGTCTCGGACGATCGGGCGGGTGCCCGGGAGAACTGAAATGGCGAAGAAGAAGGCGGACTGGTACTACCACCGGCATGGGTGAACCTCCTGCGGCCGATCGCAGGAGTTTCTTGCGAACCATGACGTAGCAATCACAGAAGTGGTCAACGCCGGCAAGGCGAAACTCGGCCGGGACGATGCCCTGGCGCTCGCCCGCGCCGCGGCCCGGGTTGTGGTGGCGCGGGGGAAGTCCGTCGTAACGTTCGACATGAAGCGCCACCCGCCCGACGAGGCGGAACTGCTCAAGCACATGCTCGGCCCGACCGGCAATCTGCGGGCGCCCACGATCCGGCGCGGCACGACGCTGCTGGTGGGGTTTAACGAGGATAGCTACAGAGAGCACCTGACCGGCTGAATCTGATTCAGTCCCAACGACGCAAATCGGGGACGCGTGCGAGACAGGAGTAGCGGGCAAAATCGCGCCGCTGGACGGCTGGAGCGCTGCCTGGGCGGGGCTGGTGTCATCGCCGGCGTTTGAGAACGGTCGCTGGGCTCGCTGTGGACGCGCATCCGAGCGGCTGCGAAGCCGTTGCCAGATGGCGCCACGGCCAAGCGCGTTGCCGCTGCACGTCCCCGCCTTATAATTGCGATCGTCTGCCCTCCTGCCGATACTCATGCGAGCCGGGGTCGTAACTGTGGATGCCGAAGTCTTACTCAGCGCGCGTCGGTTCAGGGTCGAACGGCGGACCTTCGACGATCGGGAAGGACGTCCTTTCACCTGGGAGGTCGTCGTCCATCCCGGGGCGGTGCTGGTGCTGCCGGTCCTTGACGACGGGCGCATCGTCATGATCCGTCAGGTGCGGCGGGCGGTGGAGGAGGAACTGTGGGAACTGCCGGCCGGCACCCGGGAGCCGGGCGAACCGCCCGAGCTGACCGCCGGTCGCGAATTGATCGAGGAAACCGGCTACCGGGCGTCCACGATCGAACCTCTGATCAGTTTTTACACGTCGCCGGGCGTGATGACGGAACTGATGCACTGCTACGTGGCGACCGGTCTGACGCACGTCGGCCAGCAGCTTGAGCCGGCGGAACGGATCGAGACCGAGGTGCTCACCCGCAGCGACGTGCATAAGATGCTCGTGTCGGGTCGAATCCGCGATGGGAAGACGATCGCGGCCCTAGCGGCGTACCTGCTTCGCCCGACGAGTGGGGCCAGCGTATGACACCGGCCGGGCCGCGCCGATTGCGCTGTGGCGCATAACAAGTGGAACCCGACGGCTCGAACTGGATGGAACCTACGGAATGAGCTGGCAGGATCGAGAATATGCCCGCCGGGAATCCGGCGGAGGCTGGGGTGGTGGCGGCGGCGCCATCCTCAGCGGCTTCGGCGGCCGCAGCGTCGTGACGATGCTCATCATCGCCAACGCCGCGGTTTTCCTGCTGTTCGGGCCTTCCGCGTGGGATCCGGGCGCACTGGTCGCAGAGCGCGTTATCGCCCACGGCGAAATCTGGCGGCTGGTCACGGCCACGTTCCTCCATGTTGACTTCTGGCACCTGTTCTTCAACATGTTCGGCCTCTACATGTTCGGCCGGTTGGTGGAATACCGGTGGGGGCCGCGCGGGACGCTGGGGGTGTATCTGACGTGCGGCGTGCTGGCCAACGTCGTCTTCGTTGCGTCCGCGTACGTCGGCTTCCTGCCCATCGACCGGCCGGCGCTCGGGGCCTCCGGGTGCGTGTTGGCCGTGCTGGGAGCGGCCGCGGTGCTCTTCCCGCACGAGGTCTTCCTGGTCTTCGGCATCGTCCCCGCAAGGCTGCGCACCCTTGCGCTCGTATACGGGGGCATGTACGTCTACAACGTGTTTAACCGCGGCCCGAATTACGGCGGCGACCTGTGCCACCTGGTGGGCCTGGCCGGCGGCGCGTGGTGGGCGTGGCAGGGCCGCAGGTGGTGGCAGGTGAAGGGGCGGCCGGGGATCGCCGGCAGGGCAAGCCGTGCCGCCGGCTCTCCCCCGGGCGGACGATTCTCCGATGCGGGTTTCCGCGGCCGCATCCACCAGCGGCAGGTGGATCAGCAGGCCGTCGATCAGATCCTCAAGAAGGTCCACGACTTCGGCATCCACGCCCTCAGCGAATCTGAAAAACAGACCCTCCTGGCGGCTACCGAACGCTTGCAGGCGGGCGATCGCAGCGTCCGGGGCGCCGAGCGCTTGCATTAGCCCCGCCCGACTTGCAACAATCGTGAGACGATGCCCGCGTTCGACCGGCCCATGGATAACCCGATCAACTGGTCGCTGAAAGTCGGCCGGTTGTTCGACATTCAGATTCGTCTCCATCTGTTCTTCCTGTTCGGCGCGGCGTACGTCGTCAACCAGGACGTATCGTTCGCCCGCGAGTTCAACCTCCCGCTCTCGACCGCCCTGCTGCACGGCCTCGGCACCGCGGCGGCACTGTTCACCATTGTCCTGCTGCACGAGTTCGGCCACTGTTTCGGCGCCCGCTACGTCGGCGGCAGCGCGGACGAAATCCTGCTCTGGCCGCTGGGTGGGCTGGCCTCCGTGCAGACGCCGCACCGATCCAGCGCCCACCTGATCACGGCCGCTGCGGGGCCGGCGGTCAACGTCGTGCTGATGCTCCTGATCGGCGGCGTGATCGCCGTCGGGTTTGGCGGCCTGGGCGGCATCCCGTGGAACCCGTTCCACCCGTTTTCGCCGGTTGCGGCGATCCGCGTTGAACCTGGCGGCGCGTACTCGTGGCTGTTGGTGCTCTTCGGGATCAATTACGTCCTGTTCCTGTTCAACGTGCTGCTGCCGATCTTCCCGATGGACGGCGGCAGGATCATGCAGGCGATCATCTGGCGGTTTCGCGGCTACCGGCGGAGCATGGAGATCGCAACCAGCGTCGGCATGATCGGTGCGATCGTGCTGGCCCTGTTCGCCCTGTTCACCGACGACACGTCCGTGCTCCTGCTGAGCATCGCCGTTTTCGGGTACCTGGAGTGCCTGCGGCAGCGCAAGATTCTGAAGTACGAGGCCTTCAGCATCAGCGGGGACTACCCGGACGAGTTCACCTTCGAGTTCTCCGCCGGGGAGGAGCCGGAGCCCGCCCGGCGTCCGGGGTGGTGGGCACGGCGGAAAGCGCGCAAGCTCGCCGACCTGGCCCGTCGCGACCGGCAGGCCCAGGAGGCACGCGAGCGGGAGTTCGACCGGATCCTGATCAAGATTGGCCGGGACGGCATGGCGTCGCTCACCGCGCGCGAGCGGCGCCTGCTGGAGGAGGAAACGCAGCGGCGGCGTGCCCTGACCGGGGATTCGCCGAACTCCCAGCACTGAGGCCGGGATGACGGGCGAGCGGCCGTCGCGGCAGGCACGCGACGGGTGTCCCATAAAACCCGTACCACAAATCGCCTGGCATCCGATTCCCGTGAGCCGGGAAAGGGCATATTATTGGCGCTTGCCTGTGTCCGTGCCGATATCAGGGGGATGCACGGCCGTGTCGACGTGGAGGGAGCAGAGAGACCTGTGGCGCCTGAATCGTCATCTATTCGCCGGCTGGCAGGGTGGGCTGTGGCGATCGCGGCCTTCGGCTGCGGCGGCTGCAACTCGATCCTCAATGGCTGGCTCGATCCCACCGTCCTGGGCAACTTCCGCGACGAGGGCGGTCGGAGCATCCGCTCCGTCCTGACGGTCGAGGACTCACCGTGGGACATCCCCGGTTCGTCCGAACCGCGGCGGGAGGATCTGGTTCCCATCATTCGTGAGTATTCGATTTCGGCCGGGGACATTCTGGCCATCCAGATCGAGGAACTACTGACCCAGTTCGTTCCATGGCAGGCGCAGGTGCTCGTGGATGAACTTGGCGACGTGACCATCCCGCGCATCGGGCGGGTCCACGCGGACGGACAGACGGTCCGCCAGCTTGAAGACGCGCTTCGCCGCCGCCTGGTCGGCGACGGCATCCTGAGGGAGCCGGAAGTTCTGGTCAGCCCGATCGCGCTCCATGAGGCGTCGTACTCGATCTTCGGCATCGGCGTCAGCGCTTCCGGCGATTCGCCGCTGCGGGCCGGGAACTTCCCGATCCGCCGGCCCGATCTGCGTGTGCTGGATGCCATCAACCAGGTGGGCGGCCTTAACGAGTTCGTCTCCGAGGTCTACGTCTTCCGCCAGGATGTCTATGACCGTCCGCCCGACGCATCGGCGCAGCAGGCGCCGCCTTCCTCCACGGCGAAGCCCGCGGAGGATGCCGGTGCGGTCACCCCGACGGAACCCTCCCAGGGCCCGGCAGGGTCTGCCCGGCCGCCGGTCGACGACGCCGAGCTGATCCGGGAGATGATGGAACAGCATGAGCCGGAGTCGTTCGTGACGACATCCGAACCGGCGATGCAGGACGACGGTCGGCCGCGTTTCGAGTGGGATGCGGAGGCCGGCGAGTTCCGGGTGCGTGAAGGCGACACGCCGGCCGAGCAGGCGGCACTCGACGATGCCGTGCCGCAGGTTCCGGGGTTCGAGGCGATGCAATCGGCCGTCGATTGGGATCGCATCGCCGGCGTTCGCGACTATCGCGTGATCCGCATTCCGGCCGAGGCGCTGCGGTCGGGCGATCGCGACTTCAATGTGGTCGTCCGCCCGAAAGACGTGATCCGCATCACCAGCGGCGAGATCGGCCTGTACTACGTCATGGGTCAGATCAATCGGCCGGGGGCTTACTCCTTCAATGCGGAGAAGGTGACGCTCAAGTCGGCCGTCGCCGCGGCCGGCAATCTCGGCGGCCTGGCCTGGCCGAACAACTGCACCGTCTATCGCCGCAACGGCCTGCGCGAGCAGATGATCCAGGTGAACCTGGACGCGATCTTCGCGGGCAAGGAGGAGGACTTCCTCATCCGCCGCGGTGACATCATCAACGTCGGCACCAGCCCGCTGGCGCCGTTCCTGGCCCGCTTGCGGGCGTACACGCTGCCGAACCCGGTGTCGAACCTGGGCTACAGTTTCACCTATTCGCGCAATTTCGCGGACATCGACTCGTTTTCATCGCAGATCAACCCGGAGAACCGGGCTCCGAAGTTTCCGGGTCTCTTTCCGTAACGACCTATGACGGCCATCGCAGCCATTCCGATCCAGCCGCCGCGTCGCTGGGCTGACTACTTCAGCCCCGTGGCGAGGGTGCAACTGGCCATCGTGGCTCTGCTGGTGGCAGCAGTCTTTTACAGCACGATCACCCGCTACCTCGTCTGGACGTGGCAGAACGACGCCAACTGGTCGCACGGGTGGATCATCCCGCTGCTTAGCCTGTACTTCGTGGGGCTGAGGCGTACGGAGCTGTTTCGCGCCGCGGCGGCGCCGAGCGGGTGGGGGGCGGTCGCTCTGGCGGCGGCGCTGGCGGGTTACCTGGCGACGTTTCTGTTTCCGGTGCCGTACGTTCGCGGCGCGACGCTGGTGGCGTCGCTCGCGTCGCTCGTGCTGCTGTTCGGCGGCTGGGCGGTGCTGCGCATCGTCTGGTTTCCCATAGCGTATCTGATGCTCGCGGTGCCGTTGCCGCAACTTGTGTACGTCAATATTACGTTTCCGCTGCGGCAGATCGCCTCGCGCCTGGCGGGCGGCGTGCTCGATACGGTGCTTCCGGGCGTCAGCATCGAAACGCAGAACGTCGTCATCGACTTTTACAACAGCAACACCGGCCTGTACGGCCACCTGAACGTGGCCGAGGCGTGCAGCGGCATGCGCCTGATCATGGCGTTCGTCGCCATCGGGCTGGCGGTGGCCTATCTGATGAGCGGGCCGAAGTGGCAGCGCCTGCTGGTCGTGTTGTCGTGCATTCCGATCGCCATTATCTGCAACATGCTGCGCGTCGTGATTACGGGTATGTTGCACATCTACGGCCACGAGGAGTGGGCCCGCGGGACGCCGCATCAACTGCTGGGCATCGCCATGCTCCCGCTGGCGCTGGGGTTGTTCTCGGCGGTGCGGTGGGTGCTGGCGAACATCGTGGTCGAGGATGCGGGAGACGGGGATGTAAGGTTTGTCGAAGGGAGTAGGGGAGTAAGGGAATGAGGGAGTCAGGGAAGAGACACGTCGGCGATTCTTCCGCGCGATGGGCACGCCATTCGCGTGGGTTCCCGGCCATCGGCTGCGGTACGGCGACGTCGCTGCGCTGCGTCTTCCCTTGCTCCCTCATTCCCTCACTCCCTGACTCCCCCCACGCGCGCAACGCGTGGCCGCCTCTGGCTGAACGACGGACGGCATGAGTACGAGCCCGGCAACCATTTCGGAACGGATCCTGCCCGCACCACGGGGTGGCGGACGGGCGGCTGCGCCCAATTTTGCTGACATCACGGCCATTCTGCGCCGGCGCATGGTGTTGATCATCGTGCTGTTCATCCTGCTGGGCGGGGCCGCGGGCGGCGGGTATTACGTCTGGTGGAAATACTTCCCGTCCTACTACGCCGAAGGTTTCGTCGAACTCGTCACCAGCATCCCGCGCGACCCGCTGGCCGTGACCGACGCGCGCCTGGCCGATCGCGAACAGGAGCGTTTCGTCCAGACGCAGTCCTACCTCGTCAAGAACCCCGAGGTCATCCAGACCGCGCTGCGCACCTCCAACGTGCAGAACACCGCGTGGTACCAGTCGGTGCCCAAGGAGCAGCGCGAGGCCGAACTGATCGAGGAACTGATCAGCGCGCCGGTGCGCGGCACGAACTACATGCGCGTCGGCATGCACACGCGGTCGATCAATGATCCGCACGTGATCGTCGAGGAGGTCATCAACCGCTATCTCGACCACGTCCGCGACCGGTCCACCGAGTCCTTCCGCGAGGACAAGGCCAGAGCGCAGGAAGAGCTGGACACGCACCGGCAGAAGCTGGCCGCCAAGCGGCAGGAACTGCGCAACGCGGCCGATCGCCTACCCGGCGGCTTCATGTCGGGCGGGCTGGCCGGCGCCAGCCGGGAGGTGTACCTCTACACGCAACAGGTCGCCGCTCTGCGGCTCCAGCTTTCGCAGCTCGAGGGTTTGCGGGCGTTTTATGCCCAGGGCGGCGCGATCACGGCCGAGGACGCCGCGGCGGTCGAAGCCGATCCGTACGTTCAGCAGCTTGCCGCGACCGTCTTCACGCTCCAGCAGCAGATCGCGCTCAACGGGGCGCGCTACGGCCCGCGACACGAGGTGATGCGCCGGCTCGAGTCGGCGCTGGAGAGCACCGAGGAGACGCTGCGCCAGACGCGCCAGCAGAAGCTCAATGAATACCGCGCGGCGGTGGCGCAGACGGTCGAGAGCGCCTACCAGAACATGCAGTATGCGCTGTGGTCGGCCATGGACAGCCTCCGCCTGGCGGACGCGACGCAGCACGATTACGACCGCGAGCTGACCAACTACGCCACGCTCCGTGACGAAGTCGACGTCATGGCGATCAAGGAGATCCAGCTCGAGGAATACGTCGGCAACCTGGACCGCCTGGTGCGCAACCGCAGCGGCGTCACGATCAAGTGGGCGCAGCACCCGGTGCGCCCGCTGATCAAGAGCGCGCCGACCCTTGTGATGCTGCCGCTGCTGGTGCTGGTGGCGCTGGCGTTGTCGATGGGCGCCGCCGTGGGGCTTGACCTGCTCAACACGTCGATCCGCACGACGCAGGACGTGACGCGACACCTGGAGATGGCCCTGCTGGGCTTCGTGCCCGACCTCGACGACGAAGAGGTGGACATCAAGCATCTGGAACTGGCGGCAGTCGAGGCGCCGCGCTCGATGGTCGCCGAGGCTTTCCGGCAGATCCGCGCCAACCTTCAGTTCAGCGCCCCGGCCGCGCGGCAGCGCACGGTCGCCGTCACCAGCCCCAGCCCGGACGATGGCAAGACGACGGTGGCATGCAATCTCGCGGCCGTGGTGGCGCAGGCGGGCCGGCGCGTGCTGCTGATCGACGCCAACCTGCGCCGGCCGGCGCTGCACACGCATTTCGAGGCGCGGTCCGAAGCAGGGCTGAGCAACATCCTCGTAGGCCAGTCCACCTTCGCCGATTCGGTCGTGACCACGAGCATCCCGAACCTGGACGTGCTCTACTGCGGCCAGTTGCCGCCGAACCCGGCCGAGCTTCTGGGCAGCGAACAGTTCAGCCGGCTGCTGGCCGACGCGGGCGGCAAGTATGATCAGATTATCATCGACACGGCGCCCGTGCTGCTCGCGTCGGATGCGTCGGTGGTGGCCAGCGTCGTCGACGGCGTCGTCTTCGTCGTTCGTGCGAACGCCGATTCGCGCGGCGCCGCCCGCCGGGCCTGTTCGATTCTGGGCGGCGTCTCCGCCCACTTCTTCGGCGCGGTCTTGAACGCCGCCCAGGTCACCCGCGGCGGCTATCTGCGTCAGCAGCTTCGCAGCTACTACGACTATCAGTCCACCATCCCCGTCGGCGGCCCGCCGACCCTGCCGAAGCCGGACGGGAAGAAAGCGTAGCGTCCCTCAACCGCGGCGCCGCTCCGATGTGCCACCTGTGCCACCATGTGGCACCGGTTTTCAACCGGTGGTCCGATGTGGCACCGGTCTTCAACCGGTGGTCCTTGACCAGCACCGGCGAGCTTGCCCACTTGGCTCGTATTGCGGAACGTACAGCCTGCCCGCGACCACTCGTTTTGCGCCTGGCCGGCCTTGCCGTAGAATGGCGGCGTCAGCCGAGCGGCTGAGCCTCCCGCCGCGCGAGTCCGGTTGACGACAACTCCTAGAGGGGAGAAGCGTCATGCGAACAAACACAGTGATCTTCCTTACCGCTCTGCTGTGCCTCGTAACGGCCGGGCGGCCGGCCGCGGCGCAGTGCAGCGCCCCCATCGACCTCGGCCGCGGGCCGGTGAACTTCTTCGTGCCTTCCTCCTACGATCCGGACTCGCCGGCGCCGCTGGTCGTGCTGCTGCACGGCTACACCGGCAGCGGAGCGGGAACCGAGGCGTACGTGCGGCTGCGGCCGCTGGCGGAAGAGTTCGGCTTTCTTTACGCCTACCCCGACGGCACGCTCGATCGGATCGGCAGCCGCTTCTGGAACGCCACGGACGCATGCTGCAACTTCTTCAACAGCGGCGTGGATGACTCGGGCTACCTGCGCGATTTTGTCGACGCGGTCGCCGCCCAGTGCAACGTCGATCCGCGCCGCGTCTACTTCGTCGGCCACTCCAACGGCGGGTTCATGTCGTACCGGATGGCCTGCGATCACGCGGACGTGGTTGCCGCCATCGCCAGCCTCGCCGGGGCGACGTTTTTCGAGCCGAGCGACTGCACGCCGTCCGAACCGGTTCACGTCCTGCAGATTCACGGCACGGCCGACGGCGTGATCAACTACAACGGCGGCAACCTGCTCGGCAACGAGTATCCGGGCGCCGTCGGCTCGGTCGAACGATGGGCCGCGTATGACGAGTGCGAAATCGTTGGCGAAGCGGGTCCGCCGCGCGACCTCGACCGCGGTCTGAGCGGCGAAGAAACGGACGTGACGAGGTATGTAACGGATTGCCTGCCCGGCGGATCGGGCGAACTGTGGAGCATCGCGGGCGGGGCGCACTCGCCCAACCTGTCCGACACGTTCGGCCGCCAGGTCATCGAGCATCTGCTCGCCCATCCCAAGCCCGGCAGTTGCAGCGGCGGCGAGATGATCCGCAAGGCTCAGTGCAAGAGTCGCAACGGCCGCGGCAAGCTCAAGATCGTTATGACCGGCGGCCTGCCGGGCGACTCATTCCGCGTCGAACTCAGCGGCGGCGAGTCGGCCTCGGGCCAACTCAACGGGAAGGGCAAAGGCAAGGCGAAGTTCAAGAACCTGCCGCAAGGCGCCGGCACGGCCACGGCGACGTGGGGATGTGGAACGGTCGCGGAGCGGGACTACGATTGCCCATAGGCGAAGCCGCGCTCCCTCACGGATAAACGTACGTCGCCTGCAAGCCCAGCGGGATGCCGATCTTCCAGTAGAGGATCAGAAACGCCGACCAGGCGATCAGAAACGTGATTGAAAACGGCAGCATTAAGGCCGCCACCGTGCCGATGCCGGTGCTCTTGACGTAGCGCTGGCAGAAGACCACCACCAGCGGGAAGTAGGGCATCAGCGGCGTGATGATGTTCGTGGTCGAGTCGCC
>CAZYLK010000144.1:0-4707 GCA_964648365.1 uncultured Phycisphaeraceae bacterium | reverse complement strand
CCCTTGATGATATCGCGGTGATTCTTGACCGTGCCGGCCACGTAGCCGTGGACCACGCCGGGAATCAAAAACAGCAGGAAGATCAGCGGCACAATCATCTGCATCAGCGGCGCTTTGAAGTCGGTGATTTTGCCGTCGGCGCGCAGCGGCGAGTCCACCGGCCAGGTCAGCGCGACCAGCAGGGCGATTCCCAGCACGCCGCTCAGCAGGCCCGCCCACATGCCGCGCATCTCGCGCGCGGTGGGCTCCTCCATTTTCGGCATGTCGGCGGGATCGCCGTCGACGGCGGTGGCCTGGACGCGTGGCTCGATGATCCGATCGGTGATGAACCAGCCCAGCAGGATGATGACGATGCTGGAAATGCCGGTGAAGTAGATGTTGCACAGCGGGTTGACCAGGCGCTCGGGATTGATCACGTCCACGCCGACCTGGGTCAGCCCCTGCAAGAGCGGATCGATGCCGGACGGGATGAAGTTCGCCGAAAAGCCCCCGGAAACGCCCGCGAACGCGGCCGCGATGCCCGCCAGCGGATGACGCCCGGCGGCATAGAAGATCACGCCGCCCAGCGGGATGACGAGCACGTATCCCGCGTCGGCGGCGGTATGGCTGACGATCGCTACGAGGATCAGCATCGGGGTCAGGAGCTTTTTCGGCGTGAAGCTCAGCATGGACTTGAGCACCGCGTTGATAAAGCCGGTGTGCTCCGCCACGCCCACGCCCAGCAGGGCCACCAGCACCACGCCCAGCGGGTGAAAGCCGGTGAATGTGGAGACCATGTTCGACATGAACGTCGCCAGGGCGGTCCCGCTGAGTTGATTGACGACGCGGATCGGCTCGCCCGTCTTCGGGTTGACCTCCGTGAACTGCACGGGCGCCAGGAAGGCCGACATCACCCAGGTGGCGAACAGCAGGATGAGAAACAGCACGGCCGGGTCCGGCAGCTTGTTGCCGGCGTACTCAATCATGCCGAGGATTCGGTTGATCAGCCCCTTCGATTTGGCGGCCGGTTGTTCGGTCACGTGTCCTTCTCCTGCCGGGGATCGTGAAATCGCGAAACTGTGGGGGGCACTCTAGGGTGATTGGGGCCTGGCGGCCAGTGGGGCGTGACGGCGTCGCGGCGGGCTAACCCATCGTGCGCGATCACGCGCCAGCGCCGAGCCGCAGGCTTCAGCCTGCGCGATGCTGCCTGAGTTGCAGCAGCTGCAAATCGCGCAGGGTGGTTCAGCAGCGAGTTGGGCCGTCGCCGGCGGCCGGTCGCGAATTGAGAGATGCCTCCCTCTTTCGTCGCGAAGCGGCCCAGGGCCGGTCGACCGCGGGTTCGCCCGCGGACGGGCTCGTGGTTACAGCCCGCGGCCACTTCGCGGCTCGGAGAACGAGGATCAACCTTTTACGAGGTCCGAAGTGGTCGTTGCACTCTGGAGTTTCGCCAGCGACACATATGTCTGTCCCATCGTAAACGCGACCCTGCGCCCGCTTGAGGAATGCAGGTCATTCTGGATGGAGGCCTTGAGCCTCAGAGTCGCATCATCATCTGGCGCCGATAGCAACATGACCTTGTTGGTATGGCCATCTGCTCTCTTGCCGAGTTCGGGATCGTCCAGGATTCTTTCCACGAGACCTCCGAGCTTCCCCTTGTTCGCACCGCGAACCATTCGCACGTGGTCATGTACTTCCAGAATCCGGGGAACTCGGTCGTAAACTTGATTCTCGGAGTAAAAGCCGATTCGCTCTACGGGCTTGAATGCCCGGCCCGGCTGACAGACGTAGGCATGAAACAGCTTGTACTGCGGCCACGCCCGGCGGGCCGCCACAATAACCACCTCGTCCGCCGACCCGACCAGTCGCTCCGCTGCAAGCATCGTTTGCAACTCGCGCAGCAGGAATGCTTCACGCTCAGAGACTACCTCGCCGCCGTCCGCCAGGAGCTCTTCAATCGCTTGGTCGAGCGCTGCGAACGACGACCATACCAGTCGGTTCTGGTGGTTCTTGACGCGGTCCACCGCCGAGGGTCGCGATTGGTCAGGCGTCAACACGAGCAGGAGTCGCGTTGCTTCACGCGATGACTTCAGTCGGGATAAGTGTTTCTCAAGCTGATCCGTCCGGACTTGGTTGCGCTCAATCTTCGTCTCCACCAGTATTCGGCAACTGCCGAGTATCTCTCCATCCGGGACGCTGTTGCCGCCCTTCGCCGGTTGATTCTGAAAGCGAACGAGTTCGAATTCCGACTGCTCCAGCAAGGCTCCAAGCAGCCGCTCGATGCGGGACAATGACAGCGACTTCAACACGGCCAGAATCGAGGCCGTGACGCGGTTCTCGCCGGTGGAGTAGGTCGAGAAGATGCTGGTCGCCATGAGCCGGTCCCCCGAGGCGGCCACTGGCCGCAACCAAGAAAGGGAGTAAGGGGAAGCGCGAAGACGTCTCGTTCTGTCTTTCTTCCCTGATTCCCTTACTCCCTCACTCCCCCTGTTCCGAACGGAAACTCGCTCCACGCGGACGATGTGCGCCGAGTGGCATGAAGCTGCGCCGTCAGCGCCCTACGCCTCCAACTGCAAGAACTCCATCATGTACTGATCGTACGTTGCCTGGTCGCGCGGGTTGGCCATCACCAGGCCGAGTTCGTTGATGACCTTCGTGCCCATGCCGACCCATTCGCGGAAGCAGGGGACGCACACGTTGTCGTAAATCTTCTGGCCGACGGCGCCCTTGAACGGCGGCTTCTCGTGCTTGCCGGTGGGCCGGCCGCAGCGCGAGCACTGGAAGCCCTCGATGGCCGGTCCCGCGTGCGCGCTGGCGCCGGCGGCGCCCGCGCCCATGCCCCCGGCGGCGGCCGCGCGCAGCTTCGGCACGGCCGCGCCGCAGGCGCGCAGCTTGTCGATCATCGCGTCGCGGGCCTTCATGTCGCCGCGTTCGTCGGCCACGGTGACGCCGCGGGTCAGAAACTCGATCGCCAGGTCCGGCTGGCCGCCGCGTTCGAGGGCGTCGCCGAGGAAGTCGTACGCCTTGGAAAGCTGCGGGTTGATGTCGAGCGCCCGCTTCAGCGCCGCGGCCGACTCCTCGAACCGTCCGGCTTCCAGGTAGGCCTTACCCAGGCTGAAGTGACCCAGTTCGTTGTTCGGGTCGTCCGCGGCCATCTTCTCGAATTGTGCAATGCGTGTATTCGGGTCCACTCGCTCAGTCTCCAGGCGTCCGGGCCGCCGGTTGGGGTTGTCGTTCCAGGGTTGTAGGGGACCGCCGGCCGGTGGACGAACCACGTCGCGTCCCCGCGATCCGCCGGCCATTATCGGGAGGTGCGAGGGCACGTCCACCCGCGGGGCGGCGGCGCCGGTCGTGGGGTTACGTCCGCCGCCGGCCGCTACCGCGCCTGACAGGAATCCGATATGGTCAACAGAGACCGCGACCCGACGGCTGATGCAGTCCATGGGGGCGCCGTAGCGGACGCGGCTGAGAATCGACAGAGACCATGCAAGCCAACACATTCGACATCGCGGTTATCGGCGGCGGCATCGTCGGCCTGGCCACGGCCAAGGCACTGATCGAAGGCAGCGACGGCCTGTCGGTCGTCGTGCTGGAGGCCGAAGGGGGTCTGGCCCGCCATCAGACCGGCCACAACAGCGGCGTCATCCACGCCGGGTTGTACTACAAGCCCGGCTCCTACAAAGCGCGCCTCTGCGCCCACGGCCGCGAGACCATGTACCGCTTCTGCCGCGAGCACGACATCCCCCACCGCCAGTGCGGCAAGCTGGTCGTGGCTACGTCGCAGGCGGAGATCCCGCGGCTCGACGACCTCGAAGAGCGCGGCAAGGCCAACGGGCTGGCCGAGATGCGGCGCATCGGCCCCGAGGAGATCCGCGAGCGCGAGCCGCACGCCCACGGCGTGGCCGGCCTGTGGATCCCCGTCACCGGCATCGTCGATTACAAGGCCGTCTGCGAGAAGTATGGCGAGTTGATCCGCGCCCGGGGGGGGGACATCCGCCTGACCTGGAAGCTTGTCGGCTGCCGGCACGAGCCGGACGCGCTGGTGTTGCAGACCACCGGCGGCGTGGTGCGGGCCAGGCGCCTGATCAACTGCGCCGGCCTGCAATGCGACCGCGTCGCGCGCATCTGCGGCTCCGACCCGGGCGTGCGCGTGGTGCCGTTCCGCGGCGAGTATTACATCATGAAGCCGCAGCGGGCGGACATGATCAAGGGCCTCATCTACCCCGTGCCCGATCCGGCGCTGCCGTTTCTGGGCGCGCATTTTACGCGGATGATCGACGACAAGGTCGAGATCGGCCCCAACGCCGTGCTGGCCACCAAGCGTGAGGGCTACCGCCGCCGCGACGTGAAGATGGCCGACCTGCTCGACTGGGCGATGTTTCCGGGCTTCTGGAAGATGGCGTGGCGCTGGTGGGGCGTGGGCGTGGGTGAACAGTATCGCTCCGTGTTCAAGAGCGCGTTCCTGCGAGCCGCCCGCAAGCTTGTTCCTGAGCTGCGCGACGACGACGTCGAGCGGGGGGGGGCCGGCGTGCGCGCCCAGGCCGTGGATCGCACCGGCGCGCTCTTGCAGGATTTTCACATCGTCAAGGGCGACCGCACCATCCACGTGCTCAACGCCCCCTCCCCGGCCGCGACCGCCTCGCTGGCCATCGGCGAGGAGATTCGGCGGATGGCGCTGGAGGCGTTCGAGCTGAAGAAGGCGGGCGCGGTCGTCGCGTCGTAGCCAGGCCC
>CAZYLK010000143.1:0-16472 GCA_964648365.1 uncultured Phycisphaeraceae bacterium | reverse complement strand
ACGGCCTGCCCACCTTCAACTCCGAAACCTACTTCGGCGACTACGACGGCGACGGCGAGGTGGACGCTGCCGACGACGCCGAACTCGGCAACGGCCAGACCTGCTGGGGCGCCAGCCCCGCCGGCGCCTGCCGCGTCTTCGACTTCGACCAGGACGGCGACCTCGACAACGACGACCAGACCGTCATGACGGCCCTCGTCGGACTGGCGTCGACGAACCACGTCCGGCACGCGCGGACGAGCGGGACGACCGGCGGACTGTTCGGACATCAGGGGCTCTTCCTCGATGCCGAGATCGGGATGTATCAGAACAGAAAAAGATCTTACAATGCGGTATTGCAGCAATTCTCACAACGAGATCCCCTTCACAACCGCGTTCGCGGCCGCGCGACTACAGATCTCCATTCATATGAATACTTGGGTTCCAACGCGGGGCGCCGCCTAGATCCCAATGGCGACAAGTTCTATGAGTGCGACAAGGAAATGACTCACAATCCGGCGGTACAGCTTCCAGGCCGCGTAAAGTGTGGCCGCGCTGTTTGTAACGGACGCGGAGGCTGTGGAGCGTGGATTCCGGACGTCGCCTTCCCCAGTCCTGAAGAGAAATACTGTGCCTGGTGGCACGAGTGCCGTCATTGCCGGCAGTGGGATGAACTCTGCGGTATGACATGCTTCGGTATACCTACTGGATGGCATCCCAATGGAATTAAGGGCTGGGGAGCGTGCGATACGCGAAAAGTGAAGCAGCCTGATTATTCGTTGACTTGGAAGGCATTTATGTGTCCTGGAAACCCACTGAACCAGTGGGAGTGTGACGCATACGGGGTCGAGCTGAATTGCCTTCAGGCGGTTTGTAAGAGCGGGCCGTGCTGCGAGCGGCTTTGCCGAGTTCGCTGTCGCCAAGAGTACTTCTGCCATACGCGTCCCAGGGACGGTGAACGGCGGCAGTGTGAACGGAGTTGCATGGGGGCGGCTCCGTGTGGCTAGTCAACCTTCGACCTCAAGGCAATGGAGCGAGTGTAATGTCGCATGGGAGAATTAACCTCTCTATTGGATCGAAGAGTCACAGCGCGCCGCTGTCGGGAGCAGTCGCGAAGTGTGTCCTTCCTTGGGTGTGGGTTCTCTCCGCAGCGGGCCAAGTCCATCAACCACAAATTCTCGAGGAACGCGGGTGGCCGGATGGCTGCACGCTTGACGTGCCGTCGTATCCATTCCAACGGACGGAACGGGACTTGCAATTATGCCTGCAGATCTCTAATTCTGCACCGCGGGGTTTCGAGTTCTATCGCGCGGAACTTGATGCAGTCGCATCATCGGAAGAATCCTCGTCACTGCTGACGATCACAGTGCGGCCAGCGGGCGACTCGAAAGCTCCATCCTTTACACTACTTCCGCATGAAAAGCGCGACCTGCAGATCCCGATTCGAATCGAAAAACGCAAGAATCTCCTTGAAGGAAGTGTTCGGGTTAGAGTGGACGTGTCGATGACTTGGTTCCCTGTAGGTTCGCCCCGCCAGCTCAGTCTAGGGCGCAAAAGCTGGTTTGTTGACTGTCAATATAGCAGCGGTGCGTTGACACGTTCCGAACGGGAGGGACTCGGCCTGAGAGCGTCACAGCTCGATTTGAAGCAGGGAATATCGATTCCAGTAGTATTCATCCAAGCCGGCCAATTCGAAATGGGCAGGGGATCGGTTAGCGTGCGAGTACCCTTACCTGAAGGTGCGGTGCAGTCGCCCAACTGCGAGGGCCCGAAGCACCTGGTGGCCATCAAGCATCCTTTCTGGGTGAGCAAGCACGAGATTACGCAACGAGAGTGGAACGCAGTAATGGATTCGAATCCAAGTCGGTTCCGCGGCTGTTCCGACTGCCCCGTGGAGAATGTGAGTTTGGCAGACGCCCGTGCCTTTTGTGCACGACTTTCGAGCGCAGCTAATCGAGTTGTCCGATTGCCGACTGGAGCAGAGTGGGAGTATGCCTGCCGCGCGGGCACAAACCACGACACCCAAAACGCTGGAGGTTGGTGGAAAGGCGTGAGCGACGAGAGTACACATCCTGTCGGCAGACTGCTGGCCAATGACTGGGGATTATTTGATATGTTGGGTAACGTCGGGGAGTGGTGCGATGCTGTAGCTCGGTATCCGAGTAGTACTTGCAGATCGGCACTGAGAGCCCCATCAGTGTGGAGAGGCGGTTCGTGGAATGAGGCGGCCCCCCTTCCATCTGCACGATTCTTTGCCGGTCGTGGGTTTGTTGCTTCAGATCAGGTTGGGTTCCGCATCGTTATAGAAGGATCCTCGCCGCCGTCGCAGCTTAGAGCTGAGGACGCGCGGGGGCCGCGGTAACTGTAGGGTCAGCCGTTTGCAATACATCGACGAGGTCGTGGCGATGCGGGTCGAGGACGGCTACATGGTGGTCAACCAGGACGCCAACTGGAACGTCGTGTCCGCGACGGACCTCGCCGGGCGAGTCCTGGAACGGACCTTCTACACCGCCTACGGCCTGCCCACCTTCAACTCCGAAACCTACCTCGGCGACTACGCTGAGCGAAGCGAGGCCGAGCGGCCCGCCACCGGTAAAGTCGCCAGCATTTTTCCCTAAAGTGCCTGTGTCTAGATCCAGACAACACGTAATGTTTGTGTAGGTACGCCAAGTGCTCAATCACCTCCTCCGCTTTAGTGCCCGTTGTATTATGCATCGCGCTGCACTATGCGCTTGCGTTCTAATTGCCGGTGTGTGGTGGTTCACTTGCACTCACGACGTTTCCGTTGAGTATCGTGAGTATATCATCCGGGCTGCGTACGGGCGGATTGCCTTCAATTGGGTTCCTGGGTATGATCCGAACTATACTCCACTCCTGACGGAATCACGATACCTGATCGGACCAGTTGTACTGGCACACAGTCGGACGTCATGGTTCAACGTGTGGGTTCCGTGCGTGAGTCAGCGGGGATCGTTGTTTGTGGCCGTTCCGTTCTGGTTACCGCTCTTGGCGGCGGTTGCCGTAGCCGGCCTGTTGCGGCCGAGCACGCCCCCGCGTGCGGACGCATGTGTCAACTGCGGTTACTTGCTCCTCGGGTTGCCGGAGCGAAGGTGTCCCGAGTGCGGAACTGCATTTGCCGAAGGGGATTGACCATTCCGAAGCTGTCAGTAGTGGGGTGTTTCAATTAAGGTCGCAAGACTGGCACGGCTTGAGGTCCGCGACGGGGCGGCCAACATCGTGCCCCGGGGCGCCAGCCCCGCCGGCGCCTGGCGCGTACTCCGCCGCGCGCCGGGTGATGGGCGGTCTACGGGTCCGACGGGACAATGTCGATCGTCGCCGCGGAGACGCTGAGCGCGGCCTCGGCCGGCATGGCGTCCGACTCGGCCGAGCGAGAGGGCACCTCCCGCGTCATCTGCGTCCGCCCCGCGATAATGAAGTGATACGCCCGGTCCGGCGCGAGGGAGAGGTCAAACTCGACCTGTTGCCGTCCGGACCAGCGCGCGGACCCGTCGTCGTCCGACGCCTGGGTCAGCAGTTGCTTGCGGATGATCCGCCGCTGGGAGTCCATGACGACGACCTTCAGCGCGACCTCGCCCGTCAGCCCGGCCGCGGCCGTGGAACCCTCGGGCGCCTGCATTTCGTAGGTGTACTCGACGGACACCCGCGCCAGGACGTTCTGCGCCGACGATCGACCGGCCGGCAGCACGTGTCCAAGCGTGAACTCAGCCCACCCGTCGCCGATGCCCGTCAGGGAGGCGGACGCGTGCGCAGTGCCCGCCCTGTCCGCCGTGCTCTGCGATGCGGCGTCGCCGGTTGAAAACCGGGTCGCGTCCGCGACCGCCATCGGCGTGCCCGCGGGGACGTGAATCCCGCCGGCGGGCACGTCCGGCTCCGCGGCCGATCGCACCCTCTGCCGCGGCTCCAGCAGCGATTCGCCGAAGCCGCTCTCGGCACACCCCGCCGGCATCAGCGACACGGCAGCCAGTCCCGCAATGGCAAGGCTCGCCCCAGCCGCGTGGCGCCAAAGTCCGCCGGGAGGGTTCAATCCACGGTGCCGCAGGGTCGTCATGGGTTTGGATTCCGGGTTGAATCACACGGGGCCGGGCGCGTCCCGCTCCCGCCAGGCCGCATCATACGCCTCCCCCCCGGCGCGCCAATTCGGCCTGGGGCGGCGCCCGCGACGCGCGGCCGGGCGCGGGAGTCTCCTCCCTTCTTCTCCCGCCACACTGGTTGACGCGGCGGACGCCTCCGATAACAGTCCACCGCGACCACCCCCGGCGCTTCCCGGTTGCAGGGACGTGCCGGTATGGCCGAATCTCGTGGAGGCGTGCAGTCGCGCTGGCGGCCCGATTGGACGGGTCGCGTCGGGCCGGACCGGGACGCCGACGACAACGCCGCAGGCAGCGCCGGCCGCTGCGACACGCGGGATTCACGCGCGCGATGAACGTCCAGGAAGCCACCGTGTCCACTGCAAGCCCCAGCCGCGCCGGCGACGAGTTCAAGGTCGGGGATTACCTCGAACTGCTGCGGCCGTCGCAGTGGGTCAAAAACGTCGTCGTCTTCGCCGGACCGGCCGCGGCGCTGAAAATTCTCGATCCGGCCGCGTTCGCCCATGCGTCGTACACGTTCCTGGCGTTCTGCCTGGCGGCCAGCGCGACCTACTGCATCAACGACACGCTCGACCGCAAGGCCGACGCCAAGCATCCGACCAAGTGCATGAGGCCGATCGCCCGGGGGGCCATCTCTCCGACGGCCGCCACGTTCCTGGCCGTCACGCTGCTGTCCCTGTCGCTGCTGATCGCGTGGGTCAGCGTCAACCCGTTCGTCACCGCCATCGTCGCGACCTACTTCGTCATGACGCTCGCCTACTCGCTGGCGCTGAAGCAGCGGATTCTGCTGGACGTGATTATTATCGCCACCGGGTTCGTCCTGCGGGCGTGGGCGGGGTCGGCGGCCGTCGATGTGCCGACGTCGCAGTGGCTGGTGGCGTGCATGTTCACGCTGTGCCTGTTCATGGGGTTCGGCAAGCGGCGCTGCGAGATCACCATGATCGGCAACGCCGAGGATGCCGGAAAGCACCGCAAGATTCTGCTGAGGTATACGCCGGACTTGCTCAACCACCTGATCAGCGTGTCGGCCGGCATCGCCATCCTGGCGTTTCTGCTGTACACGCTGGATAAGACGCATGCGTCGCCGTTCCGCAAGGATCTGCTGTTCTACACGCTGCCAATCGTGGTGTATGGCGTGTTCCGCTACGCGATGCTGACCGAGACCGGCGCCTACAGCGGTCCGACGGCGATCATCCTGAAGGACACGGGGATGCGGATATCGATTGTGCTGTGGGGGGCAGCGGCGCTGGTGATTGCGTATGAGGGGCCGATTCGACGGATGTTGGGATTCTGACGCGCGGCTTCAGGCGCGCATCGACCGCAACGGGTTGGCCGGCAGCGGTTTGCCGGCTAAAATCACGACGCCGATCGCGTTGCCGCAAGCCGCGCACGGCGGGATGAATCCAGGTTCGCCGAACAGAGCCGGCTCATGAACGACAAGGACTTTGCGTGGCTGATCGAGCACAGCGAGGAAGTCGGCGAACGCTACGCCGGCAAGTGGGTCGCCGTGCGGGATGGTGAGATCGTCGGCTCGGGGGATACCGCTACCGAGGCTTGCGAGCAGGCACGGGAGAAGGGCGAGGGGCCGTTCGTCCTCGAAGCGATCGATCGCAGCGCGGACGTAATCTATGGCGCTCCAGAAGTGGAAACGGCGTAGGACCAGGTACTTCGGGGAGTCGTGGATTCCTTACGCACAAATCGAGGTTCTGGATGCGTCGAAACGACGCCAGGCCTTGATCCTCCAGATCGATACCGGCGCCGTCGTCTCTCTGCTGCGTAAGTCCATGGCCGGTGTGCTGGGACTGATACCCGACGCGGGGCGCCCAGTTGAACTCGGCGGTGTCGGCGGCGGCGGCGTGAAGGCGTACGTACACGACGTGGATGTCTGGTTTGACGAGAAACTGACGATGTGCGTCCCGTTCGCGATTGCCGAGACCGAAGACGTTCCAAACCTGCTGGGACGCGAAGGGGTACTCGACCGAATTCAACTCGATTTCGACGGCACTCTCCAGGCAACGTGGATCAGAGTCCCATGGCTGTCGCCCAACCAGCGGAGAGTTTGGGATCTACTCATGGACACGTCCAACTATGTCATCAGGGACCGATGGCGTGATGCGGAGATTCCACCGCCCGGCCATGAGGCCGCCGGACTGCTCACGCGGCGCGCCGAGCAGGTCGTTGCGGCGGGTGCCGCATTGATGAGGAATCATGCCGGATACGAGACGCCGTTGATCGTGCGTTCACTATTCGAACTGGCGCTACAACTAGAGTACTTGATGACGGATCCGTCAAGGCTCGGGAAGCTCTATCTTGATTTCGCGAAAGTGACCCGGCACCGCTGGGCGAGGGAAGTCGTAAAGGGGACCGGTCCAATATCCTCGTTCCTGGCCGACTCACCGCTACGCGCGGCCGGCGAAGCGAGAAATGAGTCGGAATACCGCGCGGTATCCGGGCAGTACTCACGAGGCAAGGGCAGCGACACTTGGGATAGCTGGTATTGCATGTCGCTGCGGGATCTCGCCAAGAAGCTGGGAAGGGACGACGAGTATGTCTTTTGGTACAAACTCGGCAGCGGCTGGATTCACGGTGACCCGTATCTGTGTCAGCCCGCCACACGCTTCCCCGGGTTCGAGAACCAGGTAATGCTGGTGATGATGTGTCACTTTTATTGCCGGATGCTTCGACTCGTGTCATCGACGATGATACGGCCCAACTACATTCATGAATTCCTCGAAGATACTCAACAGAACTTAAGCTGACCTGTCATGACAAGCTCGACTGTTGCCATCGTCAAAACCACCCCCGAAACCGTCCTCGCCGACTACGCCCGCGTCATGCGCCTCGCCGGCTACCAGGACATCGTCGACAAATCCGCCGACACGGCCCTGAAGGTCAACATAAGCTGGCACTTCTTTTACCCGGCCGCGTCGACGACGCCGTGGCAGCTTGAGGGCGTGATCCGCGCGATGAAGGAAGACGGATACGATCCGAACCTCATCCACGCCTGTCACAACCGCACCGTCGTCATCGACGCCCACCTCGGCGAGCGGGAGAACAAGCAGGTCGACGTGATCGAAGCCCACGGCCTGCGCAACATCCACCTGTACGAAGGCGGGCAGGAGTGGATCAACGTCCGCGACGCGGTCGGCGATCTGGCCAACGAGTTTATCTGCCTCAACGAGGTCTACCCCAAGGGTTTCAGCATCCCCAAGCGGTTCATCGGCGAGAACATCATCCACCTGCCGACGGTCAAGACGCACGTCTTCACCACGACGACCGGCGCGATGAAGAACGCCTTCGGCGGCCTGCTCAACGAGCATCGCCACTGGACGCACCCGGTCATCCACGAAACGCTCGTGGACCTGCTGATGATCCAGAAGAAAATCCACAAGGGTTTGTTCGCCGTTATGGACGGCACCTTCGCCGGCGACGGACCCGGACCGCGCTGTATGATCCCGCACGTTAAGAACGTGCTGCTGGCATCCAGCGACCAGGTCGCGATCGACGCCATGGCCGCCAAGCTCATGGGCTTCGATCCGCTCAAAGATCTGAAGTTCGTGCGGCTGGCCCATGAGAAGGGCCTCGGCTGCGGCGATCCGCGCGAGATCGAAGTCGTCGGCGACGTCGAGCCGGCGAAGGAAAACTGGCACTTCGTCGGCCCGTTCAAGAAGATGACCTTTGCGTCGAAGATGCAGCACCTGATTTACTGGGGGCCGTTGAAAAAGCCGATCGAATGGTCGCTGAAGACCTGGCTGGCGCCGTGGGCGTACATCGCCAGCGTGATCTATCACGATTCGTTCTGGTACCCGTTCCGCGGCCGCAGCCGGGTGCAGGAAGTGCTCCGCAGCAAGTGGGGTCGCCTGTTCCACAACTGGAATGACATCCGCCCCACCGCGACCGGCTATGAAAACGTCGGCGAAGCGCCGGGCGGGATCGTCCGCGGCTCGATGAAGCTGTTCGGCATGGCCTGCGGCATTCTGTGGACGTGCATCAAGGAAGCCCCGGAGATCAGCATGAGGCGCGTCGCGCGGCGGACGCGCGCATCCCAAACACCGGCCTGACGGTCGACGAACCGCCCCGCGTGTCCGAGGGGGTGGCACGGTCTGCCGAAGGCAGGCCGTGGGGCAGGCGACGCCCTGCGTCCCCCCGCGCAGGCTGAACCGTTTTCATTGTGTTTCGCCGCCTTCGATTCCCAGCAATTGCCATGAAATACTTTATCGCTCTCGCCTGTGCCCTCACGTTCAACGCCGCCGCCAACCTCATGATGAAGGCCGGCATGGCCGGCATCGCCGAGCGCGGCGGCGTCATGAAGGATGGTCCGCTCGGCGCCGTGCTGGCCGTACTGAGCAACCCGGTCCTGGTCATCGGCCTGACCTGCTTCGGTCTCAACGCCGCCTGCTACATGTTCGCGCTGCAAAGCCCGACGCTGAAGATCTCCATCGCCTATCCCATCATGGTCGGCGGCGGATATGCCATTATCGCGGTCATTGCCTACGTCTATTTCCACGACCGCCTGTCCATCGGCCAGTGGATCGGCGTCACGCTGATCCTGGCGGGCGTCATCACTGTTGCAGCGCTCACGCCGCCGGAGCCGAAGGACGCAGCTCTCGGTTCGAGCACGGTCGCAACACCATTGCCGCTCGGCGAGTAGCCCGTTGTCGGTCGCCGCGCGGCGCTGGGCGGCGCAGAAACTCGAGCACTCCGCATCCTGCATCCGACGGAGGGGAATCGCCTAACCCCGGCTTGAATGCCGGGGCTCCGAAAGCGAGGTCGGGCGCTCGCCCTGAAGTGTCGGGATTCAGGGCTCTTCCCGCGTCACCGCGCAAAATGCACGCCCAAATCCACCTTCTTCTTATCCTTGCCGCCGTCCGTCCGCGTGGTCGCCTTCTTGAGACCGAGCTTTCGCGCCTTGCCCTTGCCCCGATCGACGCATGGGCTGTCCGACTCCTGCCCTGACGCGATCTGGCTGAGGTAATAATCGCCCCGCCGCCCGGACACGAACAGCGGATCGGCATCGAGGTTCTTCTTGCCGGCGTAGCCGCCTTCCACGTCGCTGAATCGGACGGCCACGTCGGTGTTGTTATCCTTCTCGACGACGATTTCGTCGCCCTCGTTGCCCCAGATGATGGAGTTTGACACGTCGATCGAGCCGGTGATGCCCGCCCGCATGTGCAGCCCCCCACCGGCGGTGTTGTCGGCCACGGTGCAGCCGGTCATCTCGATCGGGCCGCCGTTGCACGGCGCCAGGTGCAACCCCCCGCCGCGCACGGCCGAGTTGCCGCTGAAGACCGAGTTGCTCAGCGCGATCCTCCCGGTCGGATCGAGGCTGCGCAAGTCCGCCCCGCCGCCGAAGAACAGACCGTTTTCAATGCCGTCGCGCCAGCACGCGGTGTGATACGCGCCCGTGTTGCAGCACTGGTGGGCCACGTTGCCGTTGAAGCTGCACCCCGAGACTTCGAACACGCTCGCATCGCTGACGATTCCCATCAGGCCGCCGCCGAAGCCGGCCTCATTGTCGGCAAACACGGAATCGAGGACGTAGCCGCCGCTCCCCTCACCGACATCGAGATTGACGCCGCCGCCGAAGGATGAGACGCCTTCGCGAAAGCTGCAGCGTGCGATCTCGACGACCTTCCCACCCCTGGCGCTGGCGCGGACGGCGCCGCCGTGGGACGCCCGGTGGCCGGTGAAGTTCGAATCGTGCAGCGTCATGCCGGCGCCGCGCGACAGATAGATACCGCCGCCGTGAGAACTGGGCCCGTTGGTGTCGAACTCGCAACGCGCAATCGTCAGGTCGCCCTGGCCACAGATGAAGATCGCGCCTCCGTACTTGGCGTTTTCCTCGGGATTGCTCACGAACCCGCCGTTCTCGATGAAGGAGCAGTCCTCCAGCGTCAGACTTCCCGATTGCACGTAGATCGCGCCGCCGCACACGATGTAATAACCGTCGCCGACGCCGTTGCGCTCGAAGACACACCCTCGGAACGTCATCGAACTGTCGCGGAGCAGCACCGCCCCGCCCGTTCCGCCGACGGCCACGCAATTGGCCGTGTGCGTCCCGCGCCCGCCGCGAAGGGTGAACCCTTCGATCGTCGTCTCGAGCGTCTCCCCCCGAGTTGCCGTAACGATGCTTACGCCCAGCCCCGCGCCGTCCAGCATCGTCGCGTCCGGCCCGTCGGTGGCCACGATCGACAGCCGCTTGCCAAGCGTATCGAGCGCTTCGGCGTAGCTGCCGGCCGCGACCACGATCCGATCGCCGTGGTCCGCGGCCTCGATGGCGGCCAGGATTGTTGGATACTGCGACGGAACGCGAAGCTCAGCCGCGGCCGTCGACGTCGCCAGCACGGCGAACGCGACCCACACCCGCCACGCCTCGCCGCCCGATCGCAGCACGGCCCTGTGTCGCGCGCGGGCGTCGTCTGTCGACGGGGCCGCGATCTTCGACGCAACCAGGAACTTTCCTCCGCAGTCGTTCATGCCAGCCGCTCCTTTCCTCGAGTGACAGCTTTCAACAAACCGAACCTCGCCCCACATGAAGACGGAGACGCTCGGCAGTTCCGGACACGAATCGTCGCCGTTTTCGGTAGTGGACAAAGCGGCGCTGGTTCGAAGCGCGTGGCTCGCGCGCCTGCGCCGCGTGACGCGAGGATAGCGGGTGCGACCCGTCGTGGCAGGACGCGATCGCAAAACGCCTGGCTGAAAAGTGGCCGCCGGAATGGCGCAGGCAAGGGAGACGCGGCGGCGCCTCCGCCACCGCGCCTCGATTCCTCCGAACGCAGGCTCGATTATGGTTTCGTCAGATCGACTGCCGTATCGCGCCGCCCGAACAGCCGCCCGTCGACACCGAGGCAGCCACATCCCGAGAAGAGCAGAACCAGCGCCGCGGTCGCCAGGAGGATCGACAGCGGGGTGTCGGCATGAGGCATTGATCCCACAAGCGTGGCAAGCGTGCCGTCCGCCAGGCCGAGTTGTTCGCCAAAGCTGGCCAGCCCGACGGTGGTCAGGACGCCGAGTGACAGCAGCCTGGTTGCCAGACCCAGCGCCATGACGATCCCTGTGACGACCTCCGCTCCGCCGAGAAGGCCGGTCCAGTCCGTCTGGACCTGGAGGCCCTGGTCGGACACGTTCAACCTCGCATCGGGGGCCGCGGCGCCCGGTGAAACCGGGACCGGGACGGAAGGCGTCGACTCCAGTTCCGCGAGCCGGGCGTCCCCGGCCGGGACTGGGACGGCCTGATCCCCCACCAGCGACTCCCCGCCGGATCCGCCCGCCGGACGGAACTGCCCGTAGCCGTGGCTGATCAGGGCGGCCGCGACTCCCAGCCGCAGCAACAGGGGCGTGAGCTTCTGCATTCGTCCGTTTGTCGATTTTTGGTCCATTTTACTTGCCTCCGGCGGCCAATTGGCCTATAGATACTACAACGGCGTCGCCGATACTAAGACTGTCAGCCCTGTAATCGCAGATTCCGGGGCACCTTCAAACCCCTTTGGTATCGGTTCGGCTGTTCGACCCCCCGCTTCGGACGGCCGTGTTCGCGACGATATTCGGCCCGTGTCTGAACCCGGTTCTTGCCGGGCCAACGACCGGCATCAGTGTAGCTCCTCGGCCAGCCGGCGGGGATTACAAACGCTTTGCATGTTTCGAGTGCCAGGCCGTTGCGGCGGTCCGGCGGGCTCCCAACCCTGGGATCCGCCCCTCGCGCCGCGGGGTTACTCGGAGGGATTCGAGTAGGTCTGGACGATATTTTGGAGCCAGTTTGACCGTGAGATTCATTATCGAGATGACGGGACCCGTGGTGGATCCGGCGCCGCGTTACTGGGCCGCGTACACCCAGGTCGCCCGGGAGATGTCGCTGCCGCGCATCGACCGCGCGGATTTCTGGCGCCTCGTGCGCCGGGGCGATCCGCACGGGCGCTGGGTGCCGGGGGCCAAGCCGGCGCAGGCGCGGGAGTTTCAGCAGCGGTTTGACGCGGCGATCGAGGCGGATGAGGTGATTGCCCTTCAGACCGCGCACGCCAATGTCAGCGAATCGCTGACCCGGCTGCGCCGTCACGGCGATTGCCAGCTCATCACCAACGGCGCGAACCGGATGGCGCGGCAACTCGTGCTCGACAAGCTCGATCTGTCGGTGCATTTCAGCATCATGCGCGGCCTGCCCGACGACCAGGCGGGTCGGGTCCGCACGCTGAAGGAAATGGCCGAGGGTGAGGATCGCGTTCTTGTTGTGGCCGCCTCGGAAGAGGTGACCCGCGCAGGGATTCAAGGCGGGTTGATCGTCGCCGGCATCAGCGCCGGAGCCGCGGTCTCGGCGCGTCTGGCCCGCGTCGGCGCGTCGCCGATCTTCAACGCACTGAGCGAGCTGGCGGATGAGGTCGAGAGCGGTGGCGAGCGGTTGGTTCAGGCCGGGTTGCTGCCGCCGAAGTATCAGTTCGACCGCAACCCGTTCGTCACCGCCGACCATGCGTTCGCGTCGCGCGGCCGTGGCGGCGCCAGTTCATCGCGCGGCGCGCGGCGCAGGTGACCGATTGAGTTCGGCGCGGCACCTCGGGCGCGGGCGACTCGGTCGGCCAGTCTGACTCTCTACACGTTCGGCTCTTACACCAGTGAGGCGGGAGCACTGTCGTTCTGCGCCGACGGGCAGTCTGTGGTTACGTGCCGACGTTGACGGCCGCCCGTTTGCCTTTGACGCCGAGCACGCGCGCGAGGTACGCCGCGGGGAGCCATCCCCGATGGCGCCACGGGTACCACCCAGCCATGTGCGAAGCGTCGGGACGCGCCACGGCGGCCAGATAGGCCAGGCGATTTTGCCATCCTGGCAGGCAGACGAGGTTTGTCAAGACGTGCGCGGCAGGGTGGGCCGCGTCCCGCGGGGCCTGGCTGATCGCCAGCCACTGCTTCAGCGTCGGGCGATGGCGGAACCGCGCTGTGAGCGCCGAGACGCTCGGCGAGCCTCCTCCCGCACGTCTGAGCCCCGTCGTGGCGCCCTCGGAGCCGTTGGCCTCCGTGCAGCCGCCGGTCGTACGCACGGGGAGCGTCGCTCCAAACGTTCGCGCCAGGGCACGCAGCGTGCGATAGACCGCGAGCCGAACCCCCCACGCCTCGGCACGTCGGCCCAGATCGTCCCAGTCGAGCGTGGCGCCGTGACGGTCAATGTAGGTGACGATCTCCCATAACCAGCGCACCTGAGTGCACCCGTGCGCAGCCGCGTGAACGCACAGATGCAGGAACATCTCGGGGGGGGCAGGTCCGCGGACCTGTCTGCCCCCGACTTCCGCAGTCACGGCATCGCGCCAGAACGCCTCCCGGGGAACGGTGCCCGCGTAGAGAACCGGGCGGAACGGACGTACGTGCAGATCGATCCGCACCGGCGCAGGCCCGGCGGTGTAATACTCGCGCTCGTAGTAGAATCGGGGAAAGAAGTCCGCCCGAACCGGCTCCGCGCCCGCCCGGCACCCGGCGCGACGCAGCGCCGCGTCGGCGGCGGGAAGATCGTCCGGTTGGATGAGCACGTCGACATCGGACATGTCGCGGATGTCGGGCGATGGGTAGAACGTCGCGTTCAACGCGGCACCCTTGAGGAGCAGGAACGGGACGCCAGCGTCGTCGAGCGCACGATAAACCGGGGTCATGCCGGCCGTCTGCGTCGCGTTCCGCGCGGCTACCTGGGCGCGGTAGCCGTCGAGGATCCGTTGCGCCGACGGCGGGATCGCAACGCCGTGTGCCTTGAGGGCCACATCCAGCATCCCGCCGATGCGCATCTCACAGGCGGCACAGGCCGCCCGGTCCCACAGCCCCAGCCGGCGTAGCGCTCTCGACGAGATGGAAGCCCGGCCGGCAAGACAGTCAATCAGCAGCGCGTGGATACGCTCCAGGCGGCGGCGTGAGTCGGAGGTCGTTCGGGAAGCCGGCACGGCAGGATCCTGGGAGAATAGCGAATGTCGAATAGCGAATAACGAATTAAGACGACCCGGCGGCGCTACTCATGGACGCGCGGGTGCTCCACATCGAACCTCGCCATAACTCATCCGGCGTCCCGGATTTCGCCATTCGACATTCGCCATTCGACATTCGACATTCGTTACTCTCACGCCGCCGCAATGCTGTGAGTTCGTTCGATCGCCTGCTGGAGCAGATCACAGGTCGCGCCCAGTTCTCCTGCCTCCAGTCGATAGCACGTCGCGCCGGCCATGATCTCTGCGAACCGTTCCACTTCGTCGAACCGATAGCGACCGAACGTGAACGAGAGCTGCAACCACTCGAACAAAGCTCGTGCCCGCGACATGGGATCCAGACGCGGCGTCGCGCCCGGACGATATTTCGGGAAAACGACCAGCCGAACCGGCGCGGGAACCGTGGCCACGCCTCCGGCGGTGGCGGCGGGATCGATGAAGCGAACCTTCCCCTTGATCCCCTTCTCATAGTCGGCATCCAGCGCGAACCGCAGCCCGGCCTGCGCCACGGCCTCGAATGATCCTCTTTTCACGCAGATCGCCTTCGGGTAGGCGTGAACCCGCCCCGAGGTTGCGTCGATGAGAGCGAATTCGTCGCAGTAGTACTGCCAGCCGCGGGCCGTCAGGCCGGCCGTCAGCGTCGACTTGCCGCTGCCCGGCGCGGCCGCCATGACCAGCGCCTGCCCCTGCCAGGCGACGACGCCCGCGTGAAGCTGATGAAAGCCCGGCAGCGACTCGATGATTGCACTGTTGAGCGCCCACTCCACGTGAGGAAGCATCGCCTCCGGAGCGCGAATCGCGAAGCGCTGGCAGCCGTCCGTCGAAATGACCGCGTAGCGGCGCAACGTCCGCGGCGAGCGCTGGGTGCGAACGCTCAAATCGATGGCATGGTGAATCACGCCTGCCCGCCGATACCGTCCGTAGAGTTGCTCGAAATCGTGGGCGACGTGCATAACGTCACAGGAGAACGCAACGGCGACCGGCCCGATCTGATAGTACGCGACGGGCGTCGATCGCGGCCGGCGACCCTGCCGCCACCGTCTGCGACGCGGCGCTGTCGCCCCTCCCATCCCATCCAGGAGATGTCGACTGCGGGTCACGGCGCGGCAACCCACGCGCGACGGCAGGGATGCGGCCGTTGGACGTACCGCTTCAGGCATGAATGGGAAGTTCCCGCTCGAGCAGGCCGGCGTCGATCATGGTGTCGACCGCGCTGTCGACGTAGTCGGCCACCTCGGCATCGTCGCCGTGCAGTTCGCTGAACGCGGTCGTGAGACTGGTCTGACCGTCCGACTGCGACCAGAGCGCAAGGGCGGCATCGTTGAGATAGTAGACCGCGTGCTGCCCGACGTCGTAGAGCACGGCCTCGCCGTCGAGCGTGCGGATGTTGAAACCGGCGCGGCGCTGGGGCGTCCTGGCATGGGGGCTGGGATGTGTCTGGGTCGGCGTCATGGGGCGCGTCCCTGCAACCTCCGGCTCAGTCTGTGTGTCCGTGCGGCGTCACCCACCGCGTTCGCGTCCGATCCGTCGGCCGGTCTCGGTCGCCCGTCAACTGCTGGACGCCGAAGCCGCGTAGGCGGTCGACGGCCGGAACATCAGAATCAGCGGCGCGGCCACGGCCAGGGTGCGCCCCGCCCGGCCGACAAAGCAACGCCGATCGGGATCCGGCTCGTTTGGCGCTGCACCCTCACCGCTGGGCGCCGGGCACGCCGCGGGCTCGTCGCCGCGGGGGTGGCACACACTCGCGTGCGGGCCGAATTTCGAGCCTGAATCGTCCACGCCATCCTCGTCATGGTCGTCCGCTGAAAACGTCCGCAGCCGGACCGCGGTTCGGCCGCGACGCGAGGGCCACAAGCCGGGCGGTTGCAGATATATCGGCCGTTGCCGTGATCAAGTTGAGCGGCGCGGAATTCGCCGGTCGGGACGCCGGCGCGGTGGTGCGCGCTGGCCGGGCATGTTGCCGGTTCGGCGTGCCGAAACCGAACGGGCACGCCGCGGGGACATCGCCCCTGCCGCGTCCGGCGCGGGATCCAAGGCAGTAGCGGCGCGACGTGATCGAGGCGAAACTGGCGCCCGGTCTCCGCTCGTCACGGCGGCGTCGCCGAGCGGGCTACGATCGCACCTGTCAGGAGGAAAACGTGATGCACCGAAACATGATGCGCGGCGCAATGGCGGTTCTGCTGGCGTGCAATTCAGCGTCGCGCGAACGCCCCGTTATCATATACATATGACGGGGCGGCCCTGCCAAACCCACCCAGATTCGCATTTTGTTCCGTCGCGTCTGTGGCTCGGTCGTCTAGTCAGGTGACGCTTCATGCTTGGTTCGGAGCTGCAGCGAGTTTTCGCTGCGCGGCGGGCGTCATTGTCATCCGGTTCGGCTCGCCGACGTCCGCAGGCGTCGGATCGGACCGCCCGGCCGATCGGGAAGGCCTCG
>CAZYLK010000142.1:0-16510 GCA_964648365.1 uncultured Phycisphaeraceae bacterium | reverse complement strand
ATGACCCAAAACTTGACTCAAGTGTAACGGAAACGGGGAGTCAAGGACTCTAGAGCCATGTTGGCAAGATGGGGCGCATTCTAAGCCCAACTACCTTTTCTATGTGCAGGGGTGCGTCAGCACCCCCGGAACCGTCCACGTCTTCCCGCCGTCATCCGTGTAGGCGAACCCCGCCTGCCGAAAGTCCGAGTCGACCGTATCAAACTGCCGCCAGCCAATGACCATGCGATCCGGGTTCGTCGGATCGATCGCAATCGACGGCTCATTGGCCGCATCGCCCAGGATGTTCATCCCGTGCTCGTCGACGTTGACCTGCACGCTGACGAACGGCCCGCGCCGCACGATCGCCCCCGGCGATACCTGTTTCGGACCGGCCGGCACGTACACCCGCGACACCGGCGGCCCCTCGTGCGGCCCCACAAACTCCCTTGCATCAAGATCGTCACGCTGCCCTACCGGCCACGCGTCACCGGCATCCGGAAGGCCCTCCGGCCGCAGCGGCGGCACGCCGCGCGGCATCCGTCCGACGGACACTGGTGCCGCAGCGTCCGCGTCATCCCGCTCGGTCGGGCGGGCGGCGGTGTCGTCGCCCGGCTCCGCAGCGGACACGCTCCCGAGACCCTGCGCAACACACAGCAACGTCGCGCCCAGAGCGAGCAATCGGACAACGGTCCTGAACGAAGCTAGCCGATGCAACATGGTGAAACCTCCCCGAGCGCGACGAACCAGCGCGCACCCGCACGTCTGCGCCGTCACTCACACGTGACAATCCGGTCGAACTCCGGGCACTCTTCCACGCCGATCGGAACCTCGCGCGGGTTGTTGTAGGTCCAGGACCACCGGATTCGACCGTTGGCATCGACCTCAAACGTGCGCCCGCCCTCGCCGCGTCGGATCGTCATGCGATACCCCTCGGGCAACAAGGTCTTCACCCTGACTGTCAATCTCAGATTTCGGCACGCGGTGCGAAACCGCTTGATCGCGCCGCAGGGATATCCGCACTTGACCGTACGGCCCCACGTCGCGCAACCGTCCAGGTCAACGGCATGGTACCCCGGTTCGGAGTAGACTTTCTTCACCCGTGCTCTGCCGCGCTGATTGACGGGAAAGCGCACAGGCTCGCCGTTGTCGAACAGGGTCAGCTCCGTACCCTCAGGGAACGACGACTGCACCTGCGCCGTGATGAGCCCCCCATCGCAGTCGACGTCAAACCACGTCAGCGGGTTGCAGGGACAGTCGTCCGGAATGCCATTCTCATCGGCGTCAGGGCTGCGGTTCAGTGCCACGTCGTCGCCGTCGTGAAGACCGTTCTCATTGCAATCGAGCACCGTGTGCACGTAGTAGATGTCCTGTTCACCGTTGTACGTAGCGGCGTAGGCCAGGCGACCGCCCTTCTCGTCGCTGCGCATGTGGTTGTACTCGCCGATCTTCCGCTGGACGGGCCATCCCACGTGGCTGTCGAACATGGGTCCGAATGGCATGTTGCGCGAAAACGTGCGGCCCCCGTCCGTCGAATAGGCGTAGTAGAGTTCGAATTCGTTGTCGTTGAGCGCAGTACGCCCATCGTTCCAGACCACGTCGATGCGCCCCGTCTGCTCAGAGACCGACATGGCGGCAAACCACTGGGATGCACGGTTGGTGACGGGATCGTCATTGACCCGAATCGGACCCTCCCACGTCTCTCCGCCGTCCACGCTGCGGGCCAGATGCACCTCCATATGAAGGCCGGTCTGCACCGACCCGAGCGCATACAGGCTGTCCCGGAATGGGCCGTCAGAAAGGTCAACATCAATCCACGAGTGGCCGAGTCCTCTCGGATTCGCCCCCCCACCCCCGGAGCTGTACCCGCCCAGTGGAGCGTACGCCATCTTCTCGAACAAAGGCGGCGTCTCCGGGTCGCTGGCATTCGTGGAACGGTAGACGCCGGCTCCAAACGCATCGCTGGAATTGGTGATGGTGTAAACCGCTCCGTCAGCGGTAACACACAACGATCCTCCCGCCGAAAGGCCACCGACCGGCTCTTCAAACGCCTGTCCCCCGTTCCAGGATCGCGCAAATCGACCAGGCCATGCAGCATACACGTTCCCGCGACCTTGCCCGAGGCTCCGGTCCACGATCATCCACGGCTTGTCCCCGCCGTAGGCGAAGAACGGCCCGAACCAGGTGCGACCGCCGTCGGTCGAGCGGAAGATGTCTCCATGGTCAGGCAGATGGGATCTGATGTTGTAATAATAGAAGTTCCCCTCCGCATCCGCATCCAGCACCGGATCGCTGCGAAAGGTGCCCGGCGTCAGCACACCGGGGAACGTCCACGTTTTCCCGCCGTCATCCGTGTACGCAAACCCGGCCTGCCGGAAGTCCGACTCAACCGTATCAAACTGCCGCCAGCCGATCGCCATGCGATCCGGATTCGTCGGATCAATCGCGATCGATGGCTCATTGGCGGCGTCGCCCAGGATGTTCATCCCGTGTTCGTCGACGTTAACCTGCACGCTGACGAACGGCCCGCGGCGCACGATCGCCCCCGGCGAGACTCGCTTCGGCCCGGCCGGCACGTACACCCGCGACAGCGGCGGACCCTCGTGCGGTCCTGCCATCTCCGCCACGTCGAAGCCTTCGGCCGCCGCGTCTTTTTCGCCGCCATCCGCGCCGGACGCTTCCGGCCGCAGCAACGGCGGAGACCATCTCGGCATCCGTCCGACCGGGACCGCCCGCACCGGTTCGGCTGCCGCGAATTGTGCGCCGATCGTTGCGGTCGGTTCGGTGGGCGGCACCGGCGCTTTTGCTTCCGACGGGGCGACTCCCATCCGCGCCCCTGAACCCGCAACCAGCCACACCGTCAACACAAGCACCGCCATGGTTCATACCTTTCAAACAGCAATTCTCGAGATCAGAGAGGATGACGGCTCAAACCGCGCAAGTTGCGAGAATCCGCGCCGCCATTCTCACGACCGCAGCCCGCGAGCATCCCGTTGAAACGGCTCAAGGACGTGTGGCGGCGCCTCGCCGACTCGCAGCCGAAGGAATCACGGACAGCAAAACACTGAGCCGCCTCGGCGGGGCAGGTGCCACACACCCCTCAACAGGCTTCATAGACCACGATCGAAGTGTTCGACCGCACCAAGTGTCCGTCAAGCTCGGTCGCGGCAAACCATCGGCGTCGCGGGCGTCCTGCAAGGCCCCAGTTTGGCGACTCATCCGCCCACAACGACGCGCGCCGCGCGCCCGTCGTGCAGCCGCCGACGGGTTTCGGCCCGGCGGCGCATACCGTCGCGCGCTAGCGGCGGGCGCAACAACCGATAAGGGGGCTACGCGCGGGTTTCTCGCCGCGCGGCTCGCCGGAAATCGCACAACGGACTCGCAGGCTGTTTGTTTGCGCTCAGGCCCGGGGCACGAGACGTCAAATCCGCAACAACCCCACCACATGACGAAGCTGCGGCAGGATCAGGCGCGTCATGGCAAGCTGCACGCCCGCCGTCGATCCCGGCATCACAAAGATCGCGGCGCCACCCGCGATGCCCGCAGTCGCCCGCGACAGCATCGCAGCCGGGCCGATCTGCTCGAAACTCAGCGACCGAAACAGTTCGCCGAACCCGTCGAGCCGTTTCTCGAACAGCGGTTCCACCGCCTCGACGGTTACGTCGCGCGGGGCGATGCCGGTGCCGCCGGTGATCAGCACGGTGCGGCATTGCGCATCATCAATCCACGCCCCGACGCACGCGCGGATCGCGTCGACGTCGTCAGGCACGATGCGATAGTCGATGCGCCGATGCCCGGCCGCGTCCATGGCGGCGATGATGGCCGCGCCGCTGCCGTCCGTGTCGACCGTGCGCGTATCGCTGACGGTGAGCACGGCGTATCCAACCCCGCCCGTCGCGTCCGAATGATGATGCGCCGCTTGCGTCATGGCGGCATTGTAGCCGTTCCGGCCGGATCATGTCGCGCGATCTCTCGCATCCTTAGCAGGCTGTTGAAGAACGGCCCTGCGCTTGGGCGGCACCGGCTTCCAACCGATGAAATCACGGCCTGGAAGGCCGTGCCACGCGTTCTTCAACGGACTGTTAGCCCGCAGGCACGGCCGGTACCGCCTCACGTCAGCCTCAGCGGCTTTAGCCCATGCCCCGCGCGCATCCGATTCACCCGCGCCCACAGGTGCGCGTCCTGCTCGAGAAACTTGACCAGATTGCCCGTGGACACGCCCAGCCGATCCGCCGCCTCGCTCACCTGGGCGTCGCAGACGTCCAGCAGGTCCAGCACTTCCCCGACCGCGATCGGCCAGCGTTCATCGCGGCGACCGACGCAGAGCCGGCCGTCCGCGGACAGGCAGCCTGCCAATGTCTCGCTCGGCGCAAACCCGTCGCGCTCCACCGGCAGCCGCACCTCCAGCGCGATCGCCCGCCGCAGCCGCCGCAGCGCCTTGCGCTTGTTGTCATGCTGCGACCGGCTTTCTTCAGCGATGGCCACCACGCCCGTCGGTCCATGCCGCAGGCGCACGGCCGAGTCCGTCTTGTTCCGCTTCTGCCCGCCCGGACCGCTGGCGCGATAAGTATCGACCTCGCACTCCCGCAGCAGATCCGCGTCACAAAGCGTCAGGCCGGCCCGCGTTGACATACCACATCCATCGGTGAGCGCGTCTTGCAGCCGCGGTGGCGGCCGCAGCGTCGCTTACAGCCCGTTCAACAGTTCCGCCATCTGCTTGCCCAGGCCGTTGCTGATCCGCGCCAGCGACCAGATCGACGCCGCATTCTTCCCCAGTTCGACCTGCGAAAGCTGCGACGTCGTGAGGTTCGTGCGATCGGACAACTGACGCAGCGTCAGCTTCTGAGACAGCCGTTCCGTGCGGATGCGCTGCCCGATGAGCCGGTTCAGCTCGTCTTCGTTGGTGTGAACCAGGCCGAGACGATGGCAGAGCCGCTCAAGCGACTGCGTCAACTCGTCCGGGCTCACCGGCCGGGTAAGCAGATCGCCCGCGCCGGCGCGCATCGCTTCGCGCGCCAGGGCGAAGTCCGCCTTGGCCGACGTGGCCACGACGGCCGAGACGCGATGCTCACGCAGCAGGCGATCGACGATCGCGGCGCCGTCGCCCTCCGGCTGAACCAGCGAGACGATCCCAAGATGACACGTCTGACCGGCGGTCTTCTCAAACGCTTCGGCGCCGCCCGCGAAGTCCATCGTCTGGTATCCTTCGCGACCCAGACACTCGACCATCGCGGCCCGTTCCGCGGCCGACGGCTCGATGATAATCACCCGAATGTGATGACGAACGTCCATTCGCTCTTTTCAATGCGCCTTCCGGCGTCATAATCGCGGCGGCGCCGGGCACCGAACGTGCAGCGCCAGACTTCGACTCGAAGCGCGGGCGGCAACACCTACGACCGTCCGCCCGCCAGCACGGCGGACAAGGCGGGATGCTAGCGAATCGGTCCGCCGGCTTCCAGTGTGCAGCGAAAAAAAACCGTGGAATTGACATTTTTGTCACTTTCCGGCCAATAATTACAGCAAGGCTTTGACGAGCGTCCGCGAGGTTGGAATGGCGCTGATAGCAGGCATCGACGTCGGCTCAAACGGCATTCGTCTCGCCATCGGCAGGGCGGGTCCGAAGGCGGCGGTAGAGCCGGTGGCGGGGTATCGCGAGGCGGTGCGGCTCGGGGCGGATGCTTTTTCGCTGGGATATTTTCAGGAGTCGACGCTCGGCCGGGCCACCGGGGCGTTCGTACAGTTTCGCGCCCTGCTCAAGGAGCATGGCGTCACCCGCCTCCGCGCGGCCGCAACCAGCGCCACCCGCGAGGCCGACAACGGACACGAACTGATCGAGCGCATCCGCGCCGCCACCGGAATCGAGCTGGAGGTCATCAGCGGCGTCGAAGAAGCTCAGCTTGTCTTTGCCGCCGTCCGGAAGGTCATCGACTTCCGCGGCAAGACGGCGGTCATGATCGACATGGGCGGCGGCAGCGTCGAGGTGACCGTCGCCCGCAACGGCCTGTCGCTCGGATGCGAGACGCTGCCGCTGGGCTCGGTGCGCATCCTCCAGCGGCTTCAGCGCGAGGGTCTGCCGGAGTCGGCGACGCTGGACATGATCGAGCGGCATCGCGGTTCGATCGCCGGCCTGCTGCGGGCGGAACTTAACGAGGGCGAGCAGCCCGACATCTGCGTCGGCACGGGCGGCAACATCGAGCGCATGGCCAAGCTGCGCATCCAGATGCTCGGCAAGGTCAAAAGGGGCAAGGTCAAACTCTCCGACCTGGAGCAGATCGTGCCCGCGCTGTGGCAGCGCACCGTGGCGGAGCGCATCGGCGCGATGGGCATGAGGCCGGATCGCGCCGACGTGATCGCGGTCGCGTGCGCCGTGATGCGCATGATCATGGCGGACGCGGGCCTGAAGCGCGTCCTGGTGCCCGGGGTGGGGCTTAAGGAAGGACTGCTGCTTCAACTTGCCCGCGACGCCCGCTGAACGCGCGGCCGGTCGACTGCGCGGCCGGCGGACTGCGCGGCCGGCTGCACGCGCGAGCGGCCGAGCGCGCAGCCGGCTGCACGCGCGAGCGGCCGAGGACGCGCCCGGCCGAGCGCGCGGCCGGCAAGGCGCGGCTGGTTGACCGCGCGGCCGGTTCTCTACGGCCCGATGTACGCCTGCTCAGCACCTCCATCAAGCCGCTCATCGCCGATCCCACGTCGTGGCCGTCAGCGGCCGCTTCGCTTGATGCTGATCATGGACAGTCCGTACCGCTGCACGACGCCGGGCAGCCGGAGGGGCAGACTTCGACGGGGCCGGTTTGGTTGTTCCACTTGGCCTTGCCGCGGCCGTTATCCTTGATGGCGGCGGGGGTGGAGCGGCCGTCGTCGCAGCGGAGCATGACCGTCGATCCGCCGGGTAGCGTGGTGCGCAGTTTCGCGACCAGCTTCCCCGCGCCGGGTTCGCCCTGGCAGCTTGTCTTGATCTTCGTGACGTCGTCGCACAAGGACTCGTACGCCCCCATGTCCACGACGCCATTGAGGATGCGCGGATTGCCGTCGAGGTCGAACGGTTCGCTGACCGCCCCATTGTCGCCAGCGTCGATACACGGCGAGCCGGCGGTGAGGCGGTAGTCGCGGCCGTCAAAGTCGACGAACTGCGGATCGAGGCCGTGATTGCCGACGCCGCCGTACTGCCCTGACCAACCTTCGACGCAGTTGTTGAGCACCGTGCCGGCCGCACGGAGGCCGAAGTTCTGGCTCTCCAGAGGACCATGTTCGGCACGATTCCCCCAGAAAACATTGTTCCGGATTGTTGCGACCGAGGACAACGAGGAGGTGCCGAACCCACCGATCGTTGACTTCGCATAGTTGTCGGCAAAGGTGCAATTGATCAGGGTGTGCGACCCCGCGCCGAGCAGCATGGCGCCGCCATGCCCTCGTGCGACGTTGCGATAGAAGATGCAGTTCTCGAACCAAAAGTCCCCGGAACCGGAACTGTAGCAGGCGCCGCCCCAGCTACCACGGTTGCCCACAAATCGACATCCGTGCGCCACCAGCCCGCCGTCGCCAAAACAGCCGACCGCCGCACCGTGGGAAGGAGAGTTGTTGTTCACAAACTCGCATTCGACCAGGGTCGGCGTGCTGTTGGTATTCGACATGCCTCGCCCATCGTTCTCAACAAAATCGCAACGGATGAACGTCGGCTCGCTGTCCTGATTCCACACGCCACCGCCACCGCCAGCGAAGTTCTCAGTAATCCGACAATCTATTAACACTATCTCGCTGCGCTCAATATACACGCCGCCACCACGGCTATTTGGACACTCGCAATCGTTGTATGCTCCGGATAGGACTAAACCGTCGACTATTGTCTGGCTATCGCAATCAACTGCTTCGACAACGTGGTAGCTATTGTCCGTCCGAAGGTTGTGCGCGCCTATGTCTCCGCTTAGCGAAGCCACATTGACGTCGGTGCGGCGATCCTCCCGGCGTGTTTCATTACCTGAAAAACCACCGTACATCGCTACGCCCGATACCAAGCGGAAAGCAACGTCGCGTCTAGCGTCTGACGTCGGGTAGTAGGTGCCGGCGGCAACCCAGATTTCGTCGCTTGGCTTGGCACTCGCCAATGCGTGCTGCAAGTCGACGAACGCGTCGCCCCAGGATGAACCATCGTTTGCGCCGCGCGCGTCGCCCTTGACATAAATAACGTCGGCGTGGATGATGCTTGCCGCTGAACTGAGGACAATGGAAGAAAAAAAGAATCTCACAGAGGGGCACCTTTCTGATCGCAGATCGGGAATGCACTGTACACCGATACTAGCGCGGTCATCACGGATTGTATGCTTGCGTCTCCAGGCAGCCCATGTCGACGAGGTCTGTCCTGTTATCCAAATTGACCTTTCTCGCGCGGCCGCTCTTCCTGACATCCGTCGTATCGTCAATGTATTCGTCTTCTCCCAGGTCGATTGACTCAGAAGTGCAGGACTCATCGCCGCACGCCACGGGATTCAGTTCATAGTCGTCACCCTGTTGATCTTTGTACAGCGGATCTTCGCCAGTGTTGAAGTGATCCACCTCGTTCAGTGCGTCGATGTTCTCAATACACGAATACCACGCCTCGACGCCGCCCTGCCCGTTTACAAGTTCTATGAGGATCTGATCTTCCTCATCCTGTCGCTCGCCGTCACCGCGGTTGCGCCAGAGCACACAGTTGCGCAACTGGGACTTGTTGGGCGAATGGACGTTATGGTAGATCGCCCCTCCCCCGTCGGCCTCGGCCGCGTCGTTGTTGGCGAAGGTGCAATTGGTCAGGTCCAGCGGCCGTTCGGTCCAGATTGCGCCGCCCTTGGCGGACTGATACTCCTCCCACGTGCCCGCGGTATTGCGGTAGAACAGGCAGTTCGTCATCACGATCGTCCCGCCTACACCCGTGTGGGCGGTCAGAGCGCCGCCGTTCTGACTGGCCGTGTTGTGGCGAAAGCTGCAGCGCAGAAATGTGACGGGGGGACTGGCGCCCGTACCAATCGTGACAGCACCCCCCCAGCCGTCGCCGCCATCTTCTTCTCCGACTGCGGCATTCGAGATGAACTCACAATCCGTGAAGCTCGGCGCGGCCGCGGCCGTGAAGACAGCGCCGCCGAGGTTGAATGCCTCATTGTTCTGGAACACACAGGACTCGAAGATCGCCGTGGAACCCTGCCCGCAGTAGACGCCGCCGCCGTTGGCCCCGTCATCCCCGTTGCGATCAGCCACGTTGTGTTCGATCGTGCAATTGCGAATGGTCGGGCTGGCGGACGCGGGCCCCTCGCCGTATCCGCCCAGGTAGATGCCCCCGCCATGGCGCTGAGGATCGCTCGCGCCATCTGCTCGGCCCTTCTTGATGGTGAAGCCATCCAGTTCCGTGTTCCAGTAGATATATGCGCCGCCGGTGACGACGTTATAGCTGTCGTCGTCGCCACTGCCGTCGATGTTGCCGCTCAATATAGTCTCGAACTGCCCCGGATTGCGGTAGTCCGGATCCGCGCCGCCGTAGCCCACGTAACCACCATACAGGGACGCACCTTCGACTAGTTCGAAGCTCTTCGCACGGTTGGAATCGGTTGTAGGCTTGTACGTCCCGTCCGCGACCCGGATCTCGCAGATGGATCCGGTGGATTGCGCGTCCAGCAGCGCGTCCTGCAGGTCGGTGTAGGCGTGCTCCCAGCTTGATCCATCGTCGTTACCAGGGGCATCGGCGTCCACATAGACGACGCTGCCCTCCTGGAACTCATACGGCCCCATGTCCACGACCGGGGCGCCGCCGGCGCCGGCGTCGGGCATGCAGTGCAGATCGCGCAGCCGCGTGTTGCCGTCGAGGTCCGGCCCCTCGGCGACGGCGTTGTTGCCGGCGTCGATGCAGGGCGAGCTGCGCAGGAGACGATAGTTGTCAGCCTCGGGCTCTTCAAATCGCGGGTCGTGCCCGATGTTGTGATCTCCCGGGCTGGCGCAGTACGTCCCGCCCGCGTCGGCGCAGCCTTCGATCGCTGAGTATTGCACGGACAGCGCGCCGTAGCCGCTGACGCGCGTCACCTGCTTGATATCCGTCGCGTTCTCGGTGCCGTCCGTGTTGCCCCGGAAGATACAGTTGTCGATGTCCACCGTCGGCCCATCGTACGAGCCAGTATGCGTATTGACGATCAGTATCCCGCCACCGACGGCCCCCTCCTGCCCGACGTTGGCCTCATTGTTCACGAACGTGCAGTTGATGATCTTCGTCAGTTCGTTGTTCCGCGCGGCCAGCAGCATCGCCCCGCCGCCGCCGTCGATCGTGCTGTTGTCCGTCGTTGCGTTGTCGTGGAACAGGCAGTTGTAAAAGGTGGCCACCGCGTCGCCGACGGTCACGGCCCCGCCCCAGTTGGTCGCCTTGTTGTTTTTGAACACGCAGTTCTTGATGACGGTGCTGTCGTCGTTGCAATAGAGCGCCCCGGCGTGCCCGTTGCCGGTGTGCCCGGTGACCTCGTTGGCGTCGAATGTGCAGTTCTCTATCGTCGAAGGCGCCTTCAGGTTCATCGCCCCGCCCGACCCCGCAGCGTAGTTGTTGCGGAACGTGCAGTTGCGAATCGTCGGCGCGTCGTCTGCGGGAGTGCCGCAGGCGTAGTCGCCACTGCCGCCGCAGGAGACGTACCCGCCGCCGGAACCGTTCCAGCCGAAGTCGGTTGCGTCGGCGTAGCTGTATGCAATGACGAACCCGTCGAGAACGGCGATGGGCGTACCGGTGCTGGCGCCCTTGCCTGCCACGATGTGGATGCTGTCGTCGGTATCCGGTAGTTGCTCGTCGTGGTCATCGTCCAAGTCGCCCGTCAGAATCGACGCGTACATCGTCCAGTTGCGCTGCTCGCGCTGCGTCTCCGTGCCGACGAAGCCGCCGTACAACGCGACGCCGGCCTTCAACTGAAACGCCACCGTCCGATCGCTCGGGTGCGGCTTGTACTCCCCGGCCGCAACCCAGATATCGTCGCCCGAGGTCGCCGCTCCCAACGCATCCTGCAGGCTCGAATACGCGTCCTCCCAACTGCCGCCGCAAGTCGAGGTGCAGATCGAGTCTTCGTCGACATAGATGATGCCCCCCACCGCCGAGGAACTCACACACACACACACACACACACACAGAATTGCAGCGTTTTCGCGCTTGTCCGCCTCATACCCGTGTCTCCCGAAAGAGGTCGCGTCCACCGCCGGGCGGGCTCCAACCAGCCCCGTCGCGGCCGAGCTATCGGACCCTACCAACACGGGGCGGGGCAGGTCAAGGGGAAAGCAGCGGTGCCAGTACTGATATTCAAGATTTTATCGGCATCCTAGCCGAATCCTCGCAGTCCCCTGACGCACGTGCGCGCGACGACCTCCGCCACCCCGGGGCAGGCGCGGGTCCGTGGGGCGGGCACGACGCGTCGACGGTCGGGACGCGACGACCCCGTCGAGCCGCGCCGAGGCTGGAGCGCGAGCGCGACCTTTGCGAAACCTGAGCGCGATCTTAACGCCCGCCCTATAATGTTTCGATGCAACACTTGGCGGATCCAGACTCCCGGCTGGCGCGGTCATGAGCAAGAAGCACAAGAAGAACCGGCAGGAGCGCGGCTATCCGCTGACGGTGCGCCTGCCTGACCCGCCGCCGGAAGAGGCGGAGGGGACGTTTATCAACCGCGAATTGAGCTGGCTGGAGTTCAACCGCCGGGTGCTGAACGAGGCGCTCGATCCGCGCACGCCGCTGCTGGAGCGGGTGAACTTCCTGTCGATTTTCAACTCGAACCTTGACGAGTTCTTCATGAAGCGGGTCGGCGGGTTGCGGCGGCAGGTCGCGGCCGGGGTGGCGTCGCGCTCCATCGACGGCATGACCGGGCCGGAGCAGATCGCCGCCATCCGCGGGCTGGTGCTGCCCATGCTGAGGCAGGTGGCCGAGTGCTTTGCCAGCGATATCGACCGCGGCCTGCGCGAACGCGGCATCGCCCTGCTGTCCTGGAACGATCTGACCGATGCCGAGCGGGTCGAGGCGACGAAATACTTCCGCGCGAACGTCTTCCCGGTGCTGACGCCGCTGGCGGTGGACCCGGGGCATCCGTTTCCTTTTCTGTCCAACCTGTCGCTGTCGCTGGGCGTCGTGCTGCGGCATCCGGAACAGCCGGAGCACCTGTTCGCCCGGGTGAAAGTGCCCGAGGGCCTGCCGCCGTGGATCCCGATCGAGCAGGAGCCGTCGAAGGGCGTCTACCGCTTTCTGCGGCTGGTGGAACTGATCCGCCACAACCTCGATGACCTTTTCCCCAGCATGGAAATCACCAGCGTGATGGCCTTTCGCGTCACGCGCAACGCGGACATCGAACGCGACGAGGAGGACGCCGAAGACCTGCTGGAGATGATCGCGGGTGAATTGCGGGCGCGGCGATTCGCCCGGGTGGTGCGGCTGGAGCACGGCCCCGACCCGGACCCGTGGATGCTGCGCTTTTTGACCGAGGAACTCGAACTCAACGACCAGGACGTGTACGAGATGCCGGGCGAACTGGACTACACGTCGCTGCGGCCGCTCATCGATCTACCCCTGCCGGACCTGAAGTACCCGCCGTGGACGCCGGTGATCCCGTCGTCGCTGCTGGACGAGGAGGCGGACATTTTCAGCGTCATCCGCGGCGGCGATCTGCTTGTGCATCACCCATACGAAAGCTTCACCGCCAGCGTCGAGCGTTTCATCAGCGCCGCGGCCGACGACCCGCGCGTGCTGGCCATCAAGATGACGCTCTATCGCACCGGCGACGCCAGCCCGTTCATCAACACGCTCATCCGCGCGGCCGAGGGCGGCAAGCAGGTGGTGTGCATGGTCGAGCTGAAGGCCCGCTTTGACGAACAGCGCAACATCCAGTGCGCCCAGATGCTGGAAAACGCGGGCGTCCACGTCGTGTACGGCATCGTCGGCCTCAAGACACACAACAAGATGGCGCTCGTCGTCCGCCGCGACGCCGACGGCTTGCGCAGCTACGCCCACATCGGCACCGGCAACTACCACGCGGGAACGGCCCGGCTCTATACCGACCTGGGTCTTTTCACCTGCAAGCCCGCCTTTACCGAGGACGTGGTCGAGCTGTTTCACTATCTGACCGGCCGCTCGATGAAGTCGGAGTACAACAAGCTGCTGGTCGCCCCGGTGAACATGCGGCGGAAATTCCAGGAGATGATCGAACGGGAGGTCGAGCATCACAAGGCCGGCCGGCCCGCGCACATCATCGCCAAGATGAACAGCCTGGAGGATCGCCGCCTGATCAAGTCGCTCTACGAGGCGTCGAAGGCAGGCGTGAAGATCGACCTGATCGTGCGCGGCTTCTGCTGCCTGCGGCCGGGCGTGCCGGGCATGAGCGAGAACATCCGCGTCATGTCAATCATCGGCCGCTTCCTGGAGCATTCGCGGCTGTATTACTTCCGCAACGGCGCCGCCGCGCCGGCCGATGGCGAGTTCTTCATCGGCTCGGGCGACTGGATGTACCGCAACCTGTCACGCCGGGTGGAGGCGGTGACGCCGATCGAGGATGCGCCGCTCCGCGAGCGCTGCTGGACCATTCTCTCGGTCATGCTGAACGACGGTCGCCAGGCCTGGGACATGGCGTCCGACGGCAGCTACGTCCAGCGCCGGCCGGCCGATCCGACCCAGGAGACAGGCACCCATGCCAGGTTGATGTCGATGGCGCTGGGCCGAAGCGGCGAGAAATCAGCCACGCTCGACGCAGACGCCGAGGCGCGCGTTCGCGACACGTCCGCCGCGTAAGCGGCATCGTCTCCCCGACGCAGGCGGTCGCGGCCGGAAGCCGTGCGGCCGCTCAGACACTCTCACCCGGGCGCAAGATCGCATAGACTCGCCGAAGCCGTGGGTCCGTCCGACATCTGTCCCGGGAGTGCGCATCATGTCATCCAGAGAACTCGAAACCGGCATCGCCACGCTGAACTTCGCGCGGCACATGACGATGAGGCTGCTCGATGCGATCCCCGACGAGCATTGGTTTCACGCACCCTTGGCCGCGGGCAACACCGCGGCGTGGATCGCGGGGCACCTGGCGTGGGAGGACGACGACTGCCTGGAACACCTCGTTGAAGGACGTGGCAGCCGCCTGGGCGCGTCGTGGAGCGAGCGCTTCGCCCAGGGCACGACGCCGAGCGTCATCGCGGCAGACTACCCGACCATCGCTGAAATCCGCACGGCCCTCGCGACGCTGCGCGAAGAACTCAGCGGCTTCTTCACGGCTTCCGCCGACCGGCTGGCTGATCCCCTTCCGGACGGCCTGCACGGATTCGCCAGAGACATGGCCGCGCTGATGCCGTTTCTGGCCTGCCACGAGATGATCCACGTCGGCCAGCTCACGGTGATCCGCAAGAGCCTGAACCTCGCGCCGGTCTTCGGCTGACGAACGCCCGTCGGAACCCGGAGCGTATGTCAGCCGGCTCGCGCCGGCTCAGGCTGACGTGCCCGCGGACCCGGCTTGACCCGGCCAGCGGTCGGGTTATATCAGCGCCATGCGATCAAAGCGTGCGAGCCGGCTCGTAGTCGTTTGTGCATCGGCGCTGGCGGTCTGGACGACCGGATGCCAGCACCCGGAGACGCCAATCGACGTGACCCGGCAGACGCTCAGTGCGAGCGACGTGAATGCGGACGCGCTCTTCGACGCGGCCGTGGCAACGCTGCGAAATCACCGGTTCAAACTCGACCGCGTCGACCGTCGCGCGCGCATCGTGACAACCCATCCCGCGTCCAGCCAGCACTACTTCGAGTTCTGGCGGCACGACGTCGCCACCGCGTACGACTGGTTCGACGCGTCAATCAACCCGGTGCGCCGGCACGCCCAGGCGCGCGTGGTCGAACACGACGGCGGCGTGGACCTGGAAGTGACGGTGGTGCGGCAGCGGCGATCCATGCCCGACCGCCAGTTCAACGACGCGGGTGCGGCCTATCAGTTCTTCGGTTACTCGCTTCCTTCCACGGCCGGAGCGGAGCGCATTTCGCGAGAGTCGGAAACGTGGCTCGATCGCGGGCGCGACGGAGCGATGGAAGCGCGCCTGATCGGCGAAATCCTCGCCCACATGGAGCAAAGCCCGGCAGAGGCCGCGGCAGGTTGAGGATTGGGCGAACCTCGGATCGCGCTGAACCTCTCGCGAACCCGTGTCAGCGCTGACGCACGCCCACGCTTGAAGCGACACTTCCCATCTTCGTACAATGCCGCGCTGGGATTGTGCCTGCCAGAGGCGGCGGGTCGAGGGCCGGCTCGGTCGCGCTGATTTTTCGCGGTCGCACCATGCGCGGGTCCGGTGGGAGACGCTTCATGCAACTACGTTTACGAACCGGGGTGATCCCGTTCCTGATGGGAGCCATGCTGGCGAATTCGATCGGGGCTGCGCAGGAAACGGCGCAGGCAAGACCGGCCGGTGCCCGGACCACGGCCGCGCCGCTGCTCGGCGCCGAGACTGACGCGGGCGCCGGCACGACTTCCGCACGACGCTTACCGGATCGCGCGGGCGATGATCGCGGACCTGAGCACATGGCATGGCTCACCAACGCGGAGGGCCGGATCGAACAGCAGATTCAGGTGCAGGAGCGGGTGGGGCCCGTCGGAGCAGCGCCTGCGGGTGGGCAGCCGACGATTCTCGGCGGCGCCCTCTGCCCGGGAACGATCTCGACCAACCGCGACCCCGAGGGCGACATGCCGCGCGAGGTGGCTTTCACGCGCGATGGACGGTTCGCGCTCGTGGTGAATCGCGACACGAACAACCTCGCCTTTTTCGACCCGATCGCGCTGGAAACCGTGGAACTGGTGGACGTCGGCTCGTTTCCGGTTCACGTGTCCGTGACGCCCGACGGCCGCTACGCGCTGACGGCGAACGTGTTCTCCAACGACGTCAGCGTCGTAGACGTCGAAACGCGGACGCTGGCGGCGACGATCCCGGTGACGGGTGCGCAGCCCTATCGCGTCGTACCGACCGCTGACGGACAACACGCGGTCGTCGGCGTGATCAACAGCGGCGAAGACGCGACGTTCTCCATCATCGACCTGGCGACGCTGAGCGAGGTGCGCAGCTTCCCCGGCGGCGCGCAGGGCGTGTATGGCGGGTTCTTTACGCCCGAGTCCGGCATCAGCGGGAACCTCTTCACGACGTTTGCGGTCAGCCCGGACGGCCGGACGATCGCGCTGCCTGACCGGTTCAATTCCCGGCTGCTGGTGTTCGATCTGGAAACCGGCAGGCAGACGCACGCGATCGACACAGCGGCTCTGCCGCAGGGCATCGACATCTCGCGCAACGGCAAGTTCGCCGTGCTCAGCCATGACGGCGCCGTGAGAGCGTTGACCGTCGTCGATCTGCGGAAGGGTCGTGTGAGCCGCGTTCACGGAGTCAGTGAGGATCTTGTCGGCGGGCTGATCCGGCTGACGGCGGACAATCGCTCGATCCTGGCGGGGATCCTTAACAACGTGCTGATGATGGACCGGCGCACCGGACAGGTATCCGCACGGCTCTTTACGGGTTCGCCGGGCGACATCGAGCTGTCGTTCGA
>CAZYLK010000141.1:0-16520 GCA_964648365.1 uncultured Phycisphaeraceae bacterium | reverse complement strand
AAGGCGATTCGTGAAGAAAAGACAGCCGCATAGTGAACGGCGTTGCGTGGCACGGTCTCGTCTTCGAGGCCGTGGCTACCGTCGCAACGTGTCGCAGCATCCGCGAGATTGCCCCCAACAGGCCTCGGCCCGCCCGCGGTCCGCCTGTTGTACGCCCCCGTTCCGCGCCGTGCGGACTCGCACGCTGAACCGCCGAGCGCCTAGAATGACGAGAAACCCCACTGTCACAGACTACCCTCTGAATCCGGTGTACCTTCGAACAGCGGAGGTTGCTGGGCGGCTCAGGGATGGAGACGAGCAATTGAACCGCACCCTCGACGACCGCGCGCAGAGCACTCCGCGCCCACGACGCACCCGGCGCGTGGACATTCCCCCCTGCCTCGCTCTATTCGTGGTCATCACATGCGCCGCGGGTTGCCGAAGCGGACAGCGTACCCATACCGCGGATTCGGTGTCCGTCCACGGCTACGTCGCTCCCGGATTCGAAGAAGTCCGCCATGCCTTTGCCGAGAACTTCGCCCTTCGTGGCGAACTCGGCGCAGCCTGTTCGCTCTACTACCAGGGCGAATGCGTCGTCGATCTGTGGGGCGGCATCAAGAATCAGAAGACGGGGCAGCCGTGGCGAGAGGACACACTCGTCATGGTCTATTCGGCCACGAAGGGCGTCTGCGGACTGGCGCTGGCCTTGGCGCACTCGCGCGGCTGGCTGGATTACGACGCCCCCGTCGCGCGCTACTGGCCTGAGTTCGCCGCAAACGGTAAGGCCGAGATCACGGTGCGGCAACTGCTCGCCCACCAGGCCGGCATGGCCGTGGTGGATGAACGGCTCGACGCCGCGGCCCTGGCCGACCTCGACCGGATGGCCGCCATCCTTGCCCGACAGCGCCCCGCGTGGCCGCCGGGGTCGAAGAGCGGCTACCACGCCCTGAGCCTCGGCTGGTACGAAAACGAGCTGATCCGTCGCGTCGATCCTCAGCATCGCAGCATGGGGCGGTTCGTGCGCGAGGAACTGGCCGAGCCGCTCGGCGTCGAGTTCTACATCGGTCTGCCCGAGGGCTTCGATTCCTCCCGCGTGGCCGACATCGTTGCCTTCGATCTCTGGGACGTCCTGCGCGATCTGGATGGAGTTCCGCCTTCGTTCGCGTGGGCGATGCTCTGGCCGACCACCCTGACGCGGCGCGCGATGTCGAACCCGCGCGTCTGGTCGCTGGGCGATTTCGATACGCCGCCCTACCGGGCCGTGGAGTTTCCGGCGGCCAATGGCATCGGCACGGCCAGAGCGCTGGCCGCAATGTACGGCGCCTTCGCGAACGGCGGCGCCGTGCGGACGTACCGCCGGCCCGAAACGGATCGGTCACCGACCAGCTCTCACGCTGCCGACAATCGAACGACCGGACAAGTCAGGCTGGACCTTCGCCCCCAGACGCTGGCGGAACTGGCCAGGCCGGCCCGCGTTCCACCGGCGGGCGCCCGGGACGCCGTGTTGAAGGTTGACACGCTTTTCTCGCTGGGCTTTATGAAGCCGACGGCCACGTTCAACTTTGCGGATCATCAGGCGGCGTATGGCAGCCCCGGTGCCGGCGGCTCACTCGCGTACGCCGACCCGAAACGCAGGCTCGGCTTCGCCTACGTTCTGAATCGCACTGGCGTCGGGATGGGGATCGACGACCGGGCCGCGGCCGTCCGCGACGCGTGTCTCCGAGCCATCGAGCGATTGGGATCACCCCCCGCCCGCGCCGGGCGCGTCGCTCATCGCTTCCAGTACGTGCGCGCATGCTCCAAGTCCCGAGCGAGCCGGTCCAGCAACCGGAGCGGCATGATGAGGATCAGCAGCGCCACGATGCCTACGCAGATCGCGACCGGTACGGACAGGCAGGCCAGACCCAGTTCGGCAAGCGATATCAGCAGAAGTGCCATCGCGGCGGGCCAGCCCCAGCGGTAGACCTCCCCGTGCAGTTCGACGGACCGAGCGACGTTCGGCAACTGGGCCCGCCGCGCCAGTTCTTCCGTATAGCGCCCATAAGACAGCAGCGCGAGCGTCCCGCCCAACCCGACCGGCGATCCGAGCCCTATCACCGCCACGAGCAGCACGCCATGCGCAAGACTTGGACCGGACCCGAGGGCAGAGGCCCAGAGCAACAGAATCAGCATGGGCGTTACCACCGCCCCTACAACGCCGGCTCTGATCTTCCGACGGGGTGTAAGCCCCCGCTCAAACCGCCCTGGCTCCGGCGTTGCGAACCGCCAGATGCCCCACAAGGCAAACGCCGTCGCGAGCAAGGCCGCGCCGATCGCGATCCCCACCTCCAACCCGGCCCACACGGCGCCGAACGCTCGCCTCGCCATCCAGAACAGCGCTCGAGACGCCGCCAGCGTGACACACAGGCCCACCAGCGACGCGAGCGTGATCTTCACACCCCCGGCGACGGTCGCCAGCCAGCGCGGATTGGCGTAGCGCAGCGCGTCTTCACCGATCGACAGCCAGACCGGCGCCCCGCATTCCGGGCAGGCGCCATCGGCGAACAGGCCGCGCAGGTTGTACGCGCATCCGCGGCAGGCAACGTCGATGTCGATCGAGACCGGCATGCCCGCTGGCCGATCGGCGTGATCCGAAACGTCCTGCCCCGCATCGGTCATCCGATGCCGTGCAGGATGAAAGGGTTGGTCCGTCGTTCGCGTCCGATCGTCGTCTCTTCGTTGTGACCGGGCAGCACCCGCGTCTCATCCGGCAGCGACATCAGGTTCTCGCGGATGTTGCGGCTCAATCGCTGCGGATCGCTGTGCGGAAAATCGACGCGTCCCACCCCGCCCGCGAAGAGCGAATCACCGTCGATGACCAGCCCCGCGGCCTGGCAATAAAAAGCCCGCCCGCCGGGCGAATGCCCCGAGACGTCCAGGATCACCCACTCCGAGTCCCCCAGCGCCAGGCGACCGCCGACCGGCAGATCGATCGGATCGGTGACGTGAGCGACGACGTGTAGACCGAGGAAGGCGGACAGGTTCTCCGTGGGATCCATGAGTGCCGGCCACTCCTCCCGAGCCAGAAACACCGGGACCGGGCCGAGTTCCTGCCTGACGTCGTCGATGCCGGCGATGTGGTCGAGGTGGGCGTGCGTGAGAACGATGGCCTCGGGCTGCAAATCCTGCTCGCGGACAAAACCGCAGATCTGCTCCGCCTGGGGCGAAAAACCCGGATCGATAATCCAGCACGGACCGGCGGACGCGGGGTAGACGACGTAGGCGTTCTCGGCGTAGAACGGGTCGACGGTCGTGCGAACATTAATCGTGGGCCTCTGGCGAGCATCCATACTCGAGGATTCTAGGACTTCCGGTGGCGACTGCACGCGCGTGGCGCGTGTGATTTATGCAATCGCACCACAAATCCTTCCGGTTGTCTCCGCTGTCCACCCCATTCCTGCAAGCTGACGCTTGGATTCGCGATCGAAGGTGAGTATACTGGGCAGCGTGTCGTTTGGGGGGGCGTCGGCGTCTGTATGGGGAAGACGTGCGCCGCATGACAACTCGCGCTAAGGGTTGTCCATCCTCAGAATAGAGATTCTCACGGTTGTCCGACGGAGGAGGACCGGTGATTGTGGCGCGGTTGCGCCAGCTTTAGGAACTCATGTTAGGAGGAAGTTAGACATGCAAGGAAAGCTATCGTGGTTGGGGGCGGTGGCGTTGGCTGCCGGGCTGTCGGTGTCGGCTCAGGCCGGTCAGATTGAGGAAGGTCTCAATCGCATTCTGGACGACGCCGGCGACAACGCCGTCGTGTCCACGCTCGTCTCGGTGGAAAACGGCGTGGACATCGCGGCGCTCGATGCGCGGCTCGATCGCATGATGGCGGACCGCAACCTGCGTCACCGCATCGTCGTCGAGGAGCTGATGAACCGGGCCGCAACGACCCAGGCGGATCTGCTGAACTACCTGATGGAACTCGATCGTCAGGGCCAGATCACGGAGTTCCGGCCCTTCTGGATCAGCAACACGATCCGCGTCGATGCGACGGCGCCCGTGCTGCGGCAGATCGCCGAGCGCGCGGACGTTCGCATCATGTTCTTCAATAACCCGATCGAGCTGATCGAGCCGGTCGAGGTTATCGAAGGCAATGGCAACAGCGTCGCGTCCGCGCCCGAGCCAGGCATCCGGATCATCGGCGCCGATCGCGTCTGGACCGAACTGGGCATCACCGGTGACGGCGTCGTCGTCGCCACGCTCGACACGGGCGTGGATGGCAACCACCCGGCGCTGGCCAGCCGTTGGCGCGGCGTGGCGGACGACCGCTATCGCGACAATCCGGAGTGGGCGTTCTTCGATCCGGTGACCAACCGGACCTTCCCGTTCGACTCCGGCAGCCACGGCACCCACACCATGGGCACCGTCTGCGGCGGTTTCCCGGGTAACGAGGTCGGCGTCGCCCCCGGCGCGCAGTGGATTCACGCGGGCGTGATCGACCGCGTCAGCATTCCGCGCACGGTCGCGGACGCGATCCTCGCCCTCCAGTGGATGGCGGATCCCGACGAGAATCCGAACACCGACTTCGACGTTCCCCACTCCTGCTCGAACTCGTGGGGCGTGACCACCGGGCACGGCTATCCGCCGTGCGCTCAGGACTTCTGGGTCGCGCTCGACGGCTCCGAAGCGGCCGGCACCATTCAGCTCTGGTCCGCGGGTAACGAAGGCAGCGGCGGCCTCCGCCGTCCCGCCGACCGCGCCACCACCGAGTACAACAGCCTCGCGGTGGCCGCGTGCGACGGCAACAATCCGGACTGCCCGATCGCCGGGTTCTCCTCCCGCGGTCCGACGAACTGCACGCCGGACGGCCGTCAGGCCATCAAGCCGGATATCGCGGCGCCGGGCGTCAACGTCCGTTCGTCCGTGCCCAACAACAACTACAGCCAGTTCAGCGGCACCTCGATGGCCTCTCCGCACGTCAACGGCGTCGTCGCCCTGATGCGCGAAGCCAACAAGGACATCGACGGCGACGACATCAAGCAGATCATCTTCGACACGGCGACCGACAAGGGCAGCCCGGGCGAAGACAACTCGTTCGGCTGGGGTCTGATCAACGCCTATGAGGCGGTGGTTCAGGTTCTGGGCGATCCCGAGCCGTTCGCCTGCTGCTTCAAGGACGGTTCCTGCGACGACCTGCTCGGCAGCGAGTGTCGTAACCAGGGCGGCAAGTCCAAGTTCCAGGAGTTCTGCCGCACGTTCGACTGCCCGCAGCCGGGCGCCTGCTGCGTGAACAACTTCACCTGCGAGACCACGCTCGAGGCCGACTGCCTCCTGCGCGGCGGCGACTTCATCGGCGAAGGCGTGAGTTGCAACCTGGCCTGCCCGTGCGACCTGGTCAAGAAGATGAAGGGTAACTGCAAGGGCAGCGGCACCATCAAGGCGACGCTCAAGTTCAAGAACACGAGCTGGGACGGCCGCGTGGTGAAGATGGGCGTGGGCGAGCGCCTCCGCTTCGACGTCACCGTTCACGGCAAGAAGGCCGTGCTTTACACCTGCTGCTTCAACGGCCCGCAGGAAGTGAAGCTGCTGGATCCCGAGGGTTGCCTCGAGCCGATCGTCATTGACTGCCCGGAATAACTCCGAGCGGTTTCGATTGATCTGACAATTCAGCACCGGCCGTGCCCGATCCAATCGGGCGCGGCCGGTGTGTTTTTGGAAGAGAGCGTGGCGGGGCAACCGTGGGAACGCTTGTCACTCTGCGACCGGCGCCGGTCGGTGCGTGACCGATCAGGCGGGTGGCACGGTCTCGTCTTCGAGGCCGTGGGACGCGCAGCGAGTGTCGCAACGATCAGGAACGCCGCGCTGCATCAAGCCACGGCCTGCCTTTTAGTCCGCCGGTGGCGGATGCCACCCGGTTTGCACCCACCGAACGCCGTACTGACCGGCCCAGAACGTCACACACCCGGCGCCAGTAGTGACGCATCGGGTGCAGAGGGCCGCGCGGGCCAGTCGATGCGCGGTACGCTCAACGGCAAGTGTGACGCCGCAGTGTGACGCCGCATGGAACGCCGACTGTGACACCGTCCGCAACGCCGAGCGTGAAGCCGAGTGCTGCGCCGTGTGCGACGCGGTGTGTGACGCCGCGACGCGCGTGGCGAGATGGGTCAACGCGGGTTTTTACTGTCTGGCACGCCGAGTTGGACCAGCGCCGGCCGCGAGGCACGTTTCGCCGCGCCGCCGCCACAGTAGGGTGTGGCGCAGCCCCCCTTCCCGCGCAATGCCCGCACGAGGCCCCGCCCAAGCCACGCCGCGGCCAGAAGCGCGATCCCAAGAGCGATGAAGTCCTGAATCCCCATCCGACGCATTCAGAAAACGGCTGAACCAGCGTGCGGACCGATGCGACCCGCACGCCGGTTCAGAAATGTCGCTGCACACCCACGCCTGCCACGCCACGACCAGCGGCAAACGCCACCACGCCGCCTCTTCTCCCCGGCGTGCCTCCGTGACCTTCGTCCGCTTTCGCGCCTCCGTGGCTTCGTCGCTTCGCTCTAACTCTCGCTGAGCCAGTCCTCGAACGCATCGAACGAGTAGGATCGGCCGAGGAAGGCCTGCACCAGATCCGCGGCCCTGCGTGAGCCGCCGGGCGCCAGAACGCTGTCGCGGTACTGGCGACAGGTGCGGGCGTCGAACATGCCGGCCTTCGAGAACCGCGAAAACAGATCGCGGCTGATCCCCTTGGACCACACATAGGTATAGTAAATCGCGGAGTAATGGTCCAGGTGGCCGATGTTGCACTGGTAGTGGACGCTGTCCACGTACGGGAAGGGCGAATACTCGTCGCGCAGTTCGATCATCCGGCCGGTGGTGTCGAGCGTGTCCGGTTCGCGGTTGTAGAAGTCCAGGGACATGGCGGCGTAAAAGAGCTGCCGGCCCCAGAACAGCCCCTTGCCGAACTCGTTGGCGGCCCGCAGGTTTTTCGCCATCTCAGGCGAAATGGTCTCACCCGTCTCGCAGTGCCTGGCGAACAGTTTCAACGCGTCGTAGCTGATCGCCCATTCCTCAAGCATCTGCGACGGCGCTTCGACGAAGTCCCATTCGGTGCGGATGCCGCTGTTGGCGATCCACGGCTGGTGGCCGCCGAGCAGCGCGTGCAGCAGGTGGCCGAACTCGTGGAAAAACGTGACGACTTGGATGTGCTCCATCAGCGCTGAGCCGGGCGTGCCGTCGCTTTTCGGGAAATTGCAGACCAGCGTCGCCTGCGGCAGCCGCTCGCCCAGAACCCCCTCGCGATAGCCGAAACAGGCAGCGTGCTTGTACTTGTTCTCCCGCGGATGCAGGTCGAGATAGAACCGACCGATCACGCGGCCGTCCTGCAGAAGATCCCACGCGGTCACGTCCGGGTGCCACAGGTTCAGCCCGTGAACCTGGCGGTACTCCACGCCGAACAGCTTTCCGGTGATCTGGAACAGGCCCCTTTGCACGTTGGGGAAGTCGAAGTACTTGCGCGCCTCCTGCGGATCGAGGTTGAAACGCTCCGCCGCCACTTTGTTCTGGTAGTAGGCCCACTCCCACTCCTCCAGCGTCTCGGCGCCGGCGAAGTCCTGCCGCTTGCGGTCGAGCAGAATGGCCCGATCACGCTCGACGGCGGGCCGCACGGCCGCGGCGATGCGATCGATGAACGCTTGCGCGTTGTCGGCGCTTTCGATCATTTTGTCCTCGGTGATGTACGAGGCCCACGTGTCGAAGCCCAGAAGTCGCGCCTTCTCATGCCGCTTGGCGATCAGTTCGTCCAGGGTGGCGACGTTGCTCGGATACCCGCGATCGTAGTACTGGCGGTATAGTGAGAGTCGCGCCTCGGCGTCCGTGGCATAGGCCATGAACGGCTGGTAGTCCGGGTAGTCCGTGCTGATCTCGACTTTGCCATCGGGGCCGGCAGGGTGAGCGGCGATCCAGTCCTGCGGCAGCCCGTCCAGCGATGCCGGGCTGACGCGGATGGTGCGGCGATCTTCCCGGATCGTCCGCCCGAAGCGCTGCCCCGTCTGCACGATCTCATCGTTGAGCGTCCGCAGGCGATTGCGCGTCGCCTCGTCGGCGTCGACGCCTTCGCGGCGGAAATCGCGAAGCGCCTTCTCGACCATGAACCGCGTTGCGTCGTCGGCGCCGGAGACGTCGACCGCGGCATACGCGTCATAAATGCCCCGATCCAGGCTGACGTCCGTGATGAAACTGGTGATCTCGACGACCTGTTTCGAGGCTTCGTCTCGGACCGCGGCGTCCGGGTGAACCGCCTCAAAGAGCGAGCATTCATTGTGGGCGGCATCCAGATGCATCCACATCTCGTTAAGCGGCTCCAGCGTGTTCGCGATGGTTCGCTCGCCCTGCACGTCGAGGACGCGCTTGCGGAGCGTCTTCGCCCACGCCAGATGCGTGGCCGTATCATTCGAGAGGCGTGCGGCCGATCGGTTCAGCGGCGTCTGGTCCAGTTCGCTCGTCAGCGCCGCCTGCTGCTGCGGCGTGACTTTGGGTGTGGATCCGCCCGTCGCACAGCCGGCGGCGAATACGCACGTAGATAAAAGGGACAGTTTCGCGTAGGTCTTCATTGGGCAGGTCTCCATTTTCAACAGGTTCGCGGCAGGAGCGTCAGGCCGCCCGGGGCCGGCGACGACCCACGAGCGGGCGATCCTCAGTCTATCATGCCGGATCCACGCGCAGCCGCCAGTCGGCCGACCCGGTCCCCGTAATATCGGACATTCGCCGCCGGTGCCCCATAACTGAATCTTACGGGCTGTGGGTCAGGGTGACCCACACGAGCGTCTTGAGGTTGAACAGAGCGTGTGCCAGCATTGGGGAGAGCAGGGAACCGGAGCGCAGGTACGCCCAGCTCAGCAGCAACCCGAGCACGGCCAGCGCCGGGACGGCCTGCGGCTGGCCGCTGGCATGGGAAATCCCGAACGCCAGCGAGGCCAGGACCAACGCCGCCGCGCGACCGGCTACGCGATGGATGCAGTTCTGGACGATTCCGCGAAAAAACGCCTCCTCCGCCATCGGCGCGATGGCCGCCGCGCCGATCCAGAGTACGCCCACCCCCCACCAGGGGCACTCGGGAGCGAGAATGGCGCTGACGACGGTGTGATCGCGGGCAAGATCGGGGCGTCCCATCAGCGCAAGCGCCTGCTCCGCGAGCCAGGCCAGGCCGTCACACAGCGGCATGGCCGCGAGCGCGGTCGTCACACCAATGGACACCGTCGTCGTCCGGACGGCGCCGGCGCCCCACACGAACGCGCGCACGCCCCCCGGCCAGGCATGTGCCGCGAGGACGAGGCAGATCACCAGGCCGAAGATCTGGCCGACGTTTCCGGCCGTCAGCCGAATAACGGTCTCCACCACGACCGGGCCGGTCAGCGCGGGTTGCTCAGCAGCGGACTCGCTGTGCGACGGCTCGGTTGCTTCGGCGGCGATTTCTGGGAAGAACACCTGGGCGATCTGGAAGCACAGCCCCGCGGCCAGCAGGTATCCCCCCACCGCCAGCAGCAGATGCTCGAACCCCAGTCGATGCGGCGGCGCGGCGGACAGCTCGTCTTCGCAGGCCAGAACCCGCCACCGGCTGAGCCAGCCGACAATGACGCCTGCGCCGGCAACGTACAGCGCGATACTGGCCAGGAACAACGGGTCAGACATGAAGGCCGCCAATCGGGCGTCGCAGTCGCGCATGCATCCGGCGCTGCGGCCGGCCCCGGGCGCCGACCGACGACGCACGGCGCACGCACCCGCGTGGACGCGCGCGCGGCGCGATTGTAGGTTACGAAAGTGGCGATGCACAGCCGAGCGGATCGGGTGCCGCATGGCCCGCGTGTGGGAGATCACCGTGATACGACTGGCGGTAGCGGGAGCATCCGGACGAATGGGCCAGCGCGTGCTGACCCTGGCGAAGGATGATCCCCGGTTCGAGATCGCGGCGGCGCTGACGGAGCCGATCGACCCCCGGCTGGGCGAGCCGGCCCTGGCCGAGGGCGGCGCCCCGCCGCTGACTGCGGAACTGGCCGTCGCGTGCGATGCGTACATCGACTTTACGCTGCCGGCCGGCACCGTGGCGGGCGTTCACGCGTGTCTCGAGCGGAAGGCGGCCATGGTGATCGGCACGACAGGCCACGACGCGGCTCAGCTTGCCACGATCGAGGAGGCGTCGCGCGCCATCCCGATCCTCAAGGCGACCAATTTCAGCGTCGGCGTCAACCTGCTGTTGTCGATCGTCGGTTCCGTGGCGAAGCGGCTGGGCGACGGCTTTGATATCGAGATCGTCGAGGCGCACCACCGCAAGAAGGTGGACGCGCCCAGCGGCACGGCCGTGTCCCTCCTGGAAGAACTGCTGAAAGCCACCGGTCGCTCACAGGCCAATAACGTCGTCCACGGCCGCGAAGGCAACGTCGGCGCTCGGCGCGCGAAGGAAATCGGCGTTCACGCCGTGCGGATGGGTGACGTGGTCGGCGAGCACGCGGTTCACTTCGGCGGACCGGGCGAGGTGATTACGCTGAGTCACTCCGCGCTCTCGCGCGATTGCTTCGCATCCGGCGCCCTGGCGGCAGCCGCCTGGCTGAAGGGGAAAGCGCCGGGGATGTATGCGATGCGGGACGTGCTGGGCGCGGCTCAATCGTGAGCAGCCTCGACGTCGCGGCACAATCGGATGGAAGGTGGTCAACCAACCGGCCCTTCCCCGAGGGTTGCCGTTCGGATGGTCTTCCCTTACTCCCTCACTCCCTTATTCCCTTACTCCCTGCGGCTATCAAAGATAGCCCAGATCCTGCAACCGCCGCTTGATCATTTCCTCCTCGCGCGGCGTATACTCGGCTGATTCGACGCGCGGGATGCGGCCGAGCAGTTCGAGCGTGGCGATGACCTGGTCGCTGCCGGAGTCGACGTCCAACTGGTCGGTGTTGATGAGCACCTCCGGCTTGAGCGGTTCTTCGTACGGCGCGTTGATGCCGGCGACGTGAGCGATCTCGCCGCGCTGGGCCTTCTCGAAGAGTTCCGTCGCGCCGCGCTTCATCAGGATTTCCATCGGGCAGCGGCAGTACACCTCGACGAACTCCCCCACCTCGGCACGGACCTTGTCGCGCACTTCGCGGTAGGGCGAAACCGACGTGACGACGGCGATGACGCCGTTGCGGTTCAGCAGGCGGCACTCGTAACCCAGCCGCACGAGGTTGGTCTCGATCTCCTCCCGAGTGAAGCCCAGGTTGCGGTTGAGCTGCTGGCGGATGCGGCCGGAGTCAAGCACTTCGACCTTATAGCCGCGGGTACGCAGCAGGCGGGCGACGGCGTGTCCGATCGTGGACTTGCCCGAGCCGGACAGCCCCGTGAACCAGATGGTGAATGCCTTATCCACTTCTCACCAGGCCCCGACGTTGAGGACGGTCCGCCACCAGACGTAGACCACCAGCAGCATCACAACAAACGCGCAGACCGTCAACCACCAGCCCAGTACAACGACTTCGCGGACACTGTAGTGCCCGGCTGCGAAGGCGATCGCATTAGGCGGCGAGCTGACCGGCAGGAGGAACGACAGGCCCGTCGGCACCGTGACCACCAGCGTCATCATCACCGGCTTGACGCCGGTCATCTCGCCGAGGGCGAACCCGATCGGCAGCAGGATCGCCACGGCGGCCGCGTTGCTGATCGCCTCGGTCAGTGCCATCGCCACCAGAACCAGCAGCGCAAGCACCAGCCAGGAGGGCGTCTGCGTCGTGATGACCCGCGTGGCGAACCACTCCATCGCATGGGTCTCGGTCAGGGACTGGCCCAGCACGACCGCCCCACCGTAGAGCACGATGACGCCCCAATTGACGTATCCCTGGATCGCGTTCCACTCGACGATCCGTAACAGGAAGAGCGACCCGGCGGCAAAGGCCGCGATGACGGCCAGGCCGAGCGTCTTGCCCACGCTGATCCACGCGACGATCGTCAGCAGGGTCAACCAGGCCAGACGTCGCTCACGCGCCGACATCGGGCCCAGCAGGCGGACGCGCTCGTCGAGCATCTGCGTGGCGGGCGTGACATCCCGAATCTCGTCGTGAACGAAGTACTTCAGGATCACGATCGCCGCGCCGGTCATGATGATGACCAGCGGGATGCACGCGATCGCCCACTGCATGAATGAGATGGTCTGTTCGTGTTCCTTCTCCAGCAGGCTCAGCGCCAGTGGCCCGCGACCGCCGCCGAGAATGGTGCCGCAGGAGCCGATGATCGAGCCCCACGCCAGAGCCAGGAACAGGCGTTTCGCATAAGCGTGTCCGCGCGGCAGCTTCAGCGCATCCACGATCTCCACCGCGATCGGGTAGATCATGGCGGCGACGCCGTAGGACGGCATCCACAGGGACAGGAACGCCGCCGACAGCAGCACGCCGCTGACGAGGCGGTGCGGACTCCGGTCGAATCGCTGCAGCGCCAGCAGCGTGACGCGCTTGGAAAGCCCGGTCGCGATCATGGCGGCCGCGAGCAGAAAGACACCCATGATGAAGAAGACGGCACTGTTGCCGAAGAACGAGAAGACGCGGTCCGCCGGCAGCACGTTGAGCGCCGGCAGCAGGGCGATGACGAGCAGGCCGGACGCCGGCAGCGGGATGACGCTCGTAAACCACAGGGCGATGGCCACGACGAAGACGGCGGCGCAGCGCTGAGCCGCCGCGGGGTGAAGCGTGTCGGGGAGCTTGTCCGGCCGCACGAACGTCGGCATCAGACACAGCACCATCGCGGCGATGCACGCCGCGGCGATGATGCCGGCCTTGATCCGCGTTTTGTCAAAGCCCCCCATCATGCTGGCGACCGCGTTTCGCTGGACCATCCCTGTCAGGCGTCGTAGTGCAGAACGGAATGGAGGGGATATCGGCTCAGGCGCCGGCGGCCGTTAAGGAAGGTCAGCTCTATGAGCACGGCAATCCCGGCGACGGTCCCACCCAGTCGCTCGACCAGGCGCCCGCTGGCTGTCAGCGTTCCCCCCGTCGCCAGAACGTCATCCACCAGCAACACACGCTCCCCGGGCTGAACGGCGTCGCAGTGCATCTCCAGACTGTCCGTGCCGTACTCGAGATCGTAATCCTCGCGATGAGCCTGGAAGGGCAACTTGCCGGGTTTGCGAATCGGGATGAAGCCTGCCGACAGGTTTCGGGCGATGGCGGTGCCGAAGATGAACCCGCGCGACTCGGCGCTGGCCACGGCATCGATCTTCATGGTCCGGAACGGCTGCGTGAGGTACTCGATCGCCAGCGCCAGCCCGGCCGGATCGCGCAGCAGCGGCGTAATGTCCTTGAAGACGACGCCGGGCTTGGGGAAGTCCGGGATGTCGCGGATGAGGTCGCGCAGCTTGGTGATCCGGATCGGCCCCGGCTCCTCTTCGACGCGGGATGGCGGAAGCTGTTGCGAAAGGCTCATGGCGACCTGCTCCGGAAGGTTCACGGCGCTTCAGCGGGCGTGCGGGGAGCGCCGTCGGCTTCGAGCGCCCAACTTCGCGTCTCCAACGCCCGGCCATACAGCTCGTCGTTCACGATGGGCGTTTCCGGTTCCAGGGTGAACTCCATCCGCCGGGCGTCGACGATCCGGCCCGGCCAGAGCACCTCGGCGACGAAGTCGAGCGGCGCCACCTGGTACCACGGCTCGTGCAGAACCCAGTTCGTCCGCAGCGTCTTGTAGCCGTCCTTCCGGATCAGGACGTCGTAATCGCCATACCAGGTGAAATCGACGGTGACGTCCGATCGGCCGATCTCCTCATCATTGAGGTAAACCAGTGCCCCGGCCGGTTGTGTGGTGATGGTCATGGTGCGCCGCACGCAGCCGGTGGATGCCGCTACGGCCGCGACGGCGAGACAGCAACCGATCACACCGGGGCGAACGCAATTGACGAGGTGCGACATCACGGATAACCGGCTCCCGCCACGACGCTGGGCATCTCGACCGCGCCGGAGGCGGGCGGCCCCCGACAGGCGTCGCGAGCGTTGTATCACGCTCGGACGGGGTTGCAAGGGCGCCACGCACCGGCGATACGCGGACCCTTCCGCCGATCGCGCGCGCACGTCCAGAGGTATTCCCGGCGTCGGATCTCACGGCGGGTTGCGCCGCGCGTACAGGTAGATCCACCCGATGTCGAAGACGTATTCGGAGCGAGCGATCTCCGCGTGCGTCCGCGGCGCCGGATTGACGGGCTGATCCAGTCGCGGGCTCACAACGGCCACGCGCGGGAACCGCTCGATCCGATCCCGCGTTTCGCTTCCCGCGTCTTCGCTGAGCATCAGAATCGCGCCATCGTGCCCCTGCCGGTAGTGCTCCACCAGAACCGCCAGACGACGCGGCCAGTACGGGATCCAGCCGGCGGCGTCGTAGATCACAAGATCGTCGGCGCCCGCCAATTCGTCGACGATCGCCGCGGCCCGGCGGGCGTCCGGGTGACGAATGGCCGGCAGGCGGAGCGTCAGCGCAGCGAGCGCCAGCCCGACGGCCGCGGCGTAGGCCATGACGCGGCGGGAGCGTTGCCCAAGCCCGAGTACGACCCAGCCGGCGATGCCCGGCGCCGCGACGCAGCCGTAGCGAGGGTGCGTAAGCAACTCCTTCCCCGTCGCAAGGTCGATGACGGTCAGGATCAGAATCGGCAACCCCGCCCACGCAGCAAACCACGCCATGCCGCGGACCGGACGCCGGTAGAGCAGCATCGCCGGCACAGCCAGAATCGCCAGGCCGATCATCGCTTCCCACTCCATCTGCCGGCCGGACCAGTCCGGCAGCGGCCGAGCGACCACGTGTCTCAGCGGCAGCGACGCAGCCCGCAGCAACGTCCGCCGCACATGGTCCGGCGCGGGATCGAGCAGCCAGTCCTGTTGTGAGATGAACGCCCACTGGTCCGCCATCGACGGCCCCCAGATCAGACCGAACAAGCCCGCCGACATGGTGACCGTCAGGAGCCACACCGCCAGGCGTGAGCCACGCCAACGAGCCAGCACAATGGGCAGATGTCCACACAGGGCCAGCGCGGCGAAGTAATGCGTGAGCATTGCCATCAGCAGGCTCACGCCGTACGCGATCGTCGCCACCGCGCGGCCGCGACGGGTCATGTCGCCCCAGCGCGTGTCCATCAGTGCAAGAAGCGCATAGGCTGCCGCGATCAGCGCGATTGAAAGCGCGTACGGCCGGGCCTGCTGACCCATGAGGATGTGGACCTGGGCAAGGGCGAGCAGCGCGCCGACCGCCAGGCCCGCCCGCGGAGCGCCGGTCAGGCCGCACAACCAGACGACGGGAACGATCGACAGCACGGAGATCAGCGCCGACGGCAGCCGCGTGGCCAGTTCGCCGTCGCCGAAGAGAACCCGCCACATGTGCAACAACACGAAGTAGAGAGGCGGGTGGCTGTCGTCGCGCATGCCGCGCCAGACGCGGCCGGGCGCGAACGATCCGTCCAGGGTCGTGCAGTCCGGAACGGCTCGGATGATCTGACCCACCGGGAGCGCTTCGAATTCGGCCCGCCGTCCGGCGGAGTTCAGCAGCGAGTGAAGCTCGTCCAGCCAGTAGTCTTCGGAACCGAGGTTCCACAGTCGCCCGAACAGTGCAAGGAGCAGTATGGCGACAAGCGCCAGGCCGAACCGCGGCGACGCCCGGTGCAGGCGAGGCGACACCGTCGCGGAATGGGACGCGGATTGAATCTCGGACGGAGCCACGGCGCGAAAGCAGAGTAGAACTCATGCTGGACGTCAACTGACGTCAACCGACCCCGCGGGCGCTGCCGGACGCTGCGGCCTCCCCTCCTGGCCGGCGGATCACCGAGATCCACTCGTTCTACGACGCGACCGGGCTGCGGTAGCGGGCGGTAGACTCGGATTGCCGCCCATCCCCGCGGGCCTTAAACTCACGGGCATGACGCAGCCGTTCAAACCCTTCGACCAGATGACCGCCGAGGACTACGCCGCCATCGGCTTCAAGTGCGGCCTGGAGGTCCACCAGCAGCTTGCCACCAACCGCAAGCTCTTCTGCCGCTGCCCGGCCGGGCGCTACAGCCCGGAATACGACGCCGAAGTGCTCCGCCACATGCGGCCGACGCTGTCCGAACTGGGCGAGTACGACGGCACCGCCCTGATGGAAAAAAAGACGCGCAAGAACATCTTCTACCGCATCCATCATGCGACGGTCTGCACCTACGAGTTCGACGACACGCCGCCGTTTTTCCCCGACGATCGCGCCATCGACATCGCCCTGGAAATCTCGCAGCTTCTGAACCTCAACCTCGTCAGCGAGATCCACATCGCCCGCAAGCAGTACCTCGACGGGTCAATCCCCACTGGATTCCAGAGGACCGCGATTCTGGGCGTCCGCGGGTCGATCCCCTACCGCGACCGGCGGATCGGCATCACGCAGCTTTCCATCGAGGAAGATTCCTGCCGCGAGGTTTCCGACATCGGCCATGACCGCGTGCTGCTGACCGACCGGCTGGGCATGCCGCTGATCGAGACTGTTACCGACCCGGACATGCGGACGCCGCAGGAGGCGGCCGAGGTTTGCGAGATCATCCGCTTGCTGTGCCGCAGTACCGGCAA
>CAZYLK010000140.1:0-16567 GCA_964648365.1 uncultured Phycisphaeraceae bacterium | reverse complement strand
ACAACACGATACCTCAAGGACTATCGGGACGCCCCGACTTCATTTATCTTCACGGCCTTCCAGGCCGTGATTCGACCGGGGTGAAACTCAAAATTCCGCCTGTGGCGGGCCGCCGCCAACCGGCCGCGTCTCGTTCGTCATCCGGTGTCAGGGCGCTGTCAGCATCGATCCTTCATAATCTCGCGCATAACGCTGGTCGCGTAGGCGCCGGGGGGAAGGTCGAAGCGAACGCGCAGGAACGGCCCGGCGTCATCGGCGCCGGCTGCCACGTCGTCGAATTGTACGCGGATGCGCAGCGGCCGGCGGGCGCCGTGGGCGTACATGCCGTCCGGCGTCTGAAACTGCGGCGTCTCGAACCCATGGTGACGAAGGACGCGGCACTCCGCGGCCAGGACCGCCCCGGCCGGCGCCAGCATCTTCTCACCAAACTGCGGCCCGGTGGGTGAAATCTCGAACGCTGCGCAGCGCGGCTGCTCGCGGGCGGCCTCTACGACCACAAAGCATGCGCCATTAGAGTGCTGCCACGCCACGTCACCGTCCGCGACGCGGTCCATCCCGTCGACGCGCCCGGACAGCACGTCGTTGAACAACTCACTCTGGCAGGCGTTGAGGTAGAACTTGCGATGCGCGCATCCCCACGGCGAGCCAGCGTGCGACAGATGCGCGCCTCAGACTGAAACGAGCGCGGAAACATCTGCGCCGCCTCCGGATACCGCCGGCTTCGATACAGCCGCCGCGCCTCGCGGACCTCCGGCCGGTCGGACGCGCCCTCCGCCCCGACGATGCCGTCCACGGCCTCCTGATAGCGCCCCAGCAGCGCCGCCCGCCCGATGGCGCCGTTGTTGCCGGCGGCGCCGAAGCGCTGCGGCCCGAAGTAATTCGGCACGCCGCGCCGCTGGAGCACGTCGACCACCGCCCGCGCCGCATCCAGGGCGCCTGCCGCGTCCATCGCCATCTGGCGCACCTTCAACGCGAAGCGATTCCCCGCAAGGTGCCCCAACCGCAGCTTGTGGCCGTGCCGCGCCACGCCCAGAACGCGAATGCCCGGCAGTTCGAGCCCGGCGGCGCGGTCGATGTCCACGTGCTCGATACTCAGCGTCTGCCGCGTGACCGCACGAACGTCCTTCTGTCCGGCGAATCCGACGTCGTGACGCCGCCGCCCCAGCGCCCGCGCGATCATGTCGGCCGCGGCCGCGGTGCTGACGCCGGACTTCTCGATGGTGATAAGAAGGTGCGTGCCCTCACCCGCCGGTGGATAGAGCGGCAACTCCTCGACGACAAAATCCTCCGGCCGCGACTTCAGCCGCCCGCCGATACCGGGGATGTTATGGGTCAGATGCGGAAGTGACACGGGCGAAGCACCGGCAGCCGCGCCAACTCGCCGCGGCGCATCGCTCGGCGGGCCGACGTCGAACGTGTCATAGACCCGCACCGCCCCGGTTTCAAATCCCGCCGGCCCACCGCCGCGACCCCGCCGCCCGACTCACTTCTTAAGCGGTCGAACGCTGCGGATGAACCGCAGAATCTCCTCGCGCTGGGCCGCCATCACGGCCGCCGGTCCGAAGGCGCGGACCTGGTGCGTGGCGTCGGGGTGAATGATCACGGCGCCGATCAACGTGTGGTTTCGCACGGTGGCGCCCTTGCCCTCCGCGCGGAAGTCACCCGACGCCTCCATGAGCTTGACGGTCAGGCCGGGCACGTCGAGTTCGCTCGTCTCCAGCGTCGGAGCGGTTTCGGCCTCACCGGCCGGGATGAGCAACTCAGACCACTTGGAGGGGAAGTCGTCATTGGCGCCGCGCTTGCCCGGCGCATGGTTGACGGTCAGCTTGGCTTGAGCCCGCCCGCCGGCGTCTGTTCCGAGCACGTAACCGAGGCGGTAGTTCGGCCCCATGTTGCCGGCCTGAAACACCGGCCAGTTTGGAACGTCCGTGAAACGGATATGCTCCATCGCCGGCGGCTCGGGCGCCGAAGGCGCGGAACCGGACGGCGCTGCCTGGTCCGACGCGTCGCGGGTCTTGCGGACCGGGCGATCCTTCGTCTTGTCGCGTTCCTTCTGCGGGTCGGCGGCGTCGTCGTCCGGCCGGGGCTCGCGACGATTGCGGTCGCGGCGGTTGCCGTCGCGGGCGGACGCTTTCGGGTCGGCGCCGACGGCGTGTGCGTCGTTTCCGGTGGAACCCTCTGTGTCGTCCTCGGGTGGCGACCACTCTTCATCGAGCAGATCGGCCAGCTCGCGCACGCGTTCCATCTTGTCCTCGTCCGGGTCGAGATCCTTGCCTTTGGCTTCCAGCTTGTCGATCAGCCGCTCGGGGATCTCGTCCCGTCCGCGCTCCTGCAAGCGTTCCAGCACGCGGTCCTCGACGTCGGTGCGTGACATGGCCTCGATGAACTGGTCCATGTCTTCGACCCAGGGGCTGGCCTGGTTCTCATCCACGACCTTCCAATTCGCCACGGTCTTCGTTGCCTGCGCCGAGCAGAACGAGAGTACAAATGCGCCGACGATGAACTTTCCGGGCGCCTTCGACGCACGCCAGAAGACGGCGACCGGAACCGCGGCCAGCAGCACGCCGAGAAAGAACGACGGCGCGACGAATCGCGTATCGATCGGATCGTTGTTGCCGTACGTCCAGAGCAGCAGTATCGCCGCCTGATACCACACGAAGTGCACCGCGAGCACAAGAGAAGCGGAATAGACGCCGGAATCCTGGCTGAGCACGTCCTTCAGCGACGTGGCCAGACCGCGTGCGCGAAAGACCGTCAGCAAGAGCCCGGCGCCCGCGAAGGCCAGCAGCACCGCCTTCAAGGGCGTGTCATATTCCACCGGCTGATCGCCCACCAATGTGTTCATCTCGGCGAAGTCGACCGGGGCAAAGGCGTCGATCGCCAGCGTCTTTGCCAGAAACGTCACATTTGCGTCGAACGTGGTCAGTGATTCGTCCAGCGGGCGGCGGTCGCGGTGGCGATCCATGCCGCTCCAGTAGCCTGTCTCGTTCTTGGTGCGGACGAGCCACCCGCCGATCGGCATGCAGCCGATGATCAGAAAGACAAGGACGCGGCGGACGCGCACCGCCGGGCGCTGCCCCGGCGCCAGCGCCACGACCAGCCCGGCGAGCGGAACGGTGACGAACAGCGCCATGTACCGCGAGAAGGCCGCGACCGTACAAAGGACGCTCAGCGTCACCAGAGAAGTCAGCGAGCGGGTCCGCAGGTAGCCGGCCGCCGCGGCGGTGATCGCGATCGCGGCGACGGCGTAGATGACGTCCGGCCTTGCCTCGCGCACCAGGTACCAGAGCGGCGCGCAGCACAGATAGGCCGCCAGGAGCATCCATGGCCGTCGAAGTCCGAGTGACCGCCCGAGGGAGAACACCGGAATCAGCCCGAGCGCGAAGGCGCCCGCATTGATCAGACACACGCTCGCCCACCACTCGACGTCGAGCCGGTGCAGCCCGGCCAGCAGCAGGGGATAGATGGGCGGCCCCTTGGCGTAGGGCTCGCCGCGCCCGGTCTGAAAGCCCTTGCCCTCAAGAAAACTGACCGCGGCGACGCGATGGTCGGCCGTGCGCATGTTCTGCTCGACCGGCCAGGTGAGCAGGGCGTGATAGGCTCCGAAGAAGACAAGCGCAACGGCCAGAGTCAGCAGCAGCCACGGAAGGCAGGCACGGGCGCGGCCCGTTCGTACACCTTGCTCCATCTTGCGCTCCGTGTCGCGCCGATGTCGCGGCGCAGGGTGAATGGTCGCGGCCTCGTCTCAGACCGCCCCCCCTTAACGACGAATAACGACGGCGGCGTCCGCCTATTTCCCGCAAACTCGTTCTCTACGCGCGTCGCAGGCCTTGGCGGCACGCGCTTATTCAGAGTCATCGTCGATGTAGCCGAGGGCGCTGAGCTGTCGGAGCCGCTCCTGGCTCATCGGCGCCCCCTCGCTGCTGCCGCGGGAACGCGCTCGAACCGCGCGCTGGGCGCTGAGGCAGGACGTCAGGTGCTCATGCAGTTCTTTCACGGTCTCGGGGAACTCGGACGCGACGTCCGTTAACTCATGCGGATCCGTCGCGAGGCGGAAGAGTTGGAGCGGTCCGTCCCCCGGCGCGACCAGCCTCCACTCGGCGGTGGTCAGCGTCCACACGGTCGAATCGCCATCACCCGGCGTCTGGCTGACGACCGGCCGGGCCTCCGCCGCGGCCAGGGTGTCTACGCCCGTCGATTGCTCCAGATGGGCCCGCCGCGGCAGTTCCGGCGCCAGGTGCAGCACGGTGGTGAGAATGTCGACGGTCGACACCGGGCGCTCCACGACGCCCGGCGCATGTCGGGGAACGCGGATGAGCAGCGGTACGTGAAGCTGCTCGTGCCAGTAGCCGCCGTGGTTGGGCCAGTTGTGCTGGCCCAGCCCCTCGCCGTGGTCGGCCGTGACCACGATGACCGTGTTGTTCCATAGCGGCTCTGTGCGCAGGGCTTCGAGAACGCGGGCAAACTGAGTGTCCACAAAGCGGATTTCGCCGTCGTATCGGTTGATGGATTCCGCCGAGTCCCACGACTTGGCGGCGCGAACCTCGCCGCCGATGTGTTGCTTTTGCGTTTCCTCCGCGAATCGGCGTTCCTCCATGTATCGCTTGAGGGCGTCGTCGGTGGTGAACATCGCATCGTAGGGATCGGGTGGCCGATAGGGGCTGTGCGGGTCGAAGTAGTGGATCCACAGAAAGAACGGCGTTTCGGGCGGGCGGTTCAGCCAGGCCAGCGCGTCGGCCGTGGTTTCGTCGGCAGGTCGCTGGGCGTCGGCAGGCTCGGTCCACGTCTGGAAGCCGCGCGACAGGCCGGACTCGCGCTTCAGCGGTGCGGCACTTACGAATCCAGCGGTCGCATAGCCGGCCTCTTCCGCGATTTGCGCATAAGTGCGGATGTCGTCGGGCAGCACCTGCTGCCGGCGCGAATGCGTGACGTTATCGACGACGCCATGCTCGAGAGGATACAGACCCGTCAACAGCGATGCGTGCGTCGGCGTGGTGCGGGCGAGCGGCACGACGCAATGCTCGAAGCGCAGCGATTCGCGCGCCAGCGCGTCGAGTGCCGGCGAGGTGTCGCGAAAGTAACCGTAGCAGCCGAGGTGATCGGCGCGGAGCGTATCGATCGTGATCAGTACGAAGTTCGGCCGATCGGCATCGACGGATTCTTCCGGGCGCGTGGGCGTGCCGGCGACTGATGCCGCCACGCTGTCCGGCGCCTTCGTCGGCGCCGCGGGCGTATCGACAGGCGCGGGCGGCGTCGAGCGGCGACAGCCGCCGGTCAGCAAGGGCAATGCGCAGGCCAGAAGAACCAGCCGGCACAGAATCACGCCAGGGCCTTCACCGCGCGCGCGAAGCCCGGCCGTGCGGACGACGTTCATCGGGCGCGGTGGTTTAACCGTCGTCATGGTTGCGCTCCGTATCTTCTTCATCGCCCAGGTAACCGAGCGCCCGCAGTTCCTCCTGGCGTTTCTCATCCGGCTCCGCCGCATCGTCCGCGGCGCGCCCCTCCTGCAGGATGGCGCCGCGACGGGCCTGCTCGCGCATCAATTCGACGATCTGTTGCTTGAGCCGCGCCGCTTCCTGCGGGTGGTCGGCGATGACGTTGGTCAGCTCAAACGGATCGCGGCCGAGGTGAAAGAGTTGATCGCCCTTGTCCGCGTCGTGGATGTACTTCCAGTCGCCGTCCATGAGGGCAAAAACCTTCCGCCGGCCATCCGGTTCCTGGGCAAAAACCGGTTCTTCGGACGCCGCGGTCAATGCGTTGCGGCCGCGGCACTGGGCGAGGAAGGCGGATGCATCGATGCCGCCCATCAGGCTCAGCACGGTCGGCAGAATGTCGATGGACCGAACCGGTCGCGCAATCTTCGCCGCCGCCGCGCCCGGCGCGCGGATGACCAGCGGCACGTGCAACTGCTCATCCCAGATCGCGTCGTGCATCACGATATCGTGTTGGCCCAAGCCCTCACCGTGGTCGGCCGTCAGCACGAAGACGGTGCGGTCCCACAGATGACGCTCCTTCAGCCGTTCGACCAACCGTGCGATCTGGTCGTCGACGTAGCGGATCTCCCCGTCGTACCCGTTGATCGCCTTGCGGATGTCCCAGAGATCATCCTCCGGAACGACGTGGCGGTCGTTGCGCTGCTTCTGAACGTGCTCGGCGATGCGGCGTTCTTGCATGTAGGCGTCGAGGGCGACGTCGCTGCTGAACATCGTGTCATACGGGGCGGGCGGCTCGTAGGGGGCGTGCGGGTCGAACACGTGAATCCAGGCGAAGAACGGTTCCGGCGGCGACTGCTCCAGCCAGGAGAGGAACGCCGTGACGGTTTCTCCGCCCAGGCGTCTGGCCCGCTCCGGTTCATCGAACGTGTCGAATCCGTGGGCGATGCCGGAACTCTTCTTGACCGGCGTCGCGCTGACGAACGCGGCGCATCGATACCCCTGCTCACCCAGCAGCATCGCGATGGGCCGCATATTGTCGCCCGGAGCAAAGCGCTGGCCGCCGGGCTTTTCCAGATTGCTGAGGACGCCGTGCTCCATCGGATACACGCCGGTCATGATGGACAGATGGCTGGGCAGCGTCTGCGCCATGGGCACAAAGCACCGCTCAAACAGCAGCGCCTCGCGTGCGATCGCATCGATGTTCGGCGAGGTCTCGCGGAAGTAGCCGTAGCAGCCGAGGTGGTTGGCGCGCAGCGTGTCGATCGTGAACAGGATCAGGTTCTGGCGCGGCGCGGCGCGCGGCTCCTGCGCCCGCGGCGCTGCGGAGGCCGGTCGGGTCACGGGCGCAGCCGCTCCCGCGTCGGTAGCCGGAGCCGCCTCGCGGCGACAGGACGGCAACAGAAGGACCGTCAACAGACAGAGCCACCTTGTCGCTGGCGTGAAGGTCGTCATGATTCGTCCTCGCACGGATTCCGGGGCGAGCGCTCGCCGCAACCGCGATGGCCGATTGTAGGCGCGTGCGCCGCGGCTCGATACGGCTTCTATCGGCAGCCGGGTCGGCAAGGCGGATGCGTCCGGGCGGTGAAGACGCTATACTGGCGTTCACGTTGACGCGCCCTCGGAGCGCGGCGCGGGGTAGCGCCGAGGCGCCCGCGGTCTGCGTCACGGACGGGGGAAATCACCATGAACGCACCAACACGGATCACGGCCGCGGCCACCGCTGCCCTGGCAGCCTTGTTCGCACCGGCCGCGCCGGCCCAGCAGCTTATCGGTGGAGACGTGGGCGGGGACCGACTCGTTTCGATCGACCGCGACACGCTCGAATGGACGCTGATCGGGGTGCATGGAAACGACACACTCTCCGGTCTCGCCTACGACGCCAACCATGACGTTCTGTATGGCGTGTCGCCCAGCGACGACAATCTGTTCGTCGTCGATCGGCAGAACGCCTCGCTGCGCCGCGTCGGCGCTCCCGGGGCGCTCGGCTTCCCCAACACCAACGGCCTGGCCTACGACCCCAATCACGACGTTCTCTATGCGACCGACAACAACACGAACACGCTGATGACCGTCGACGTCAACACGGGCGTGGGCCACGCGATCGGCGTCATCTCGGGCGGCTTCACCGAGATCGAGGGCCTCGGCTACGACCCGGTGACGGACACGCTCTATGGCCTGACGCAGTTGCAGCGGCGAATCGTGAAGATCGACGTGAATACCGCGGCGGCGGAGGCGGTGTCGGACATGTTGCCGAGCGGGGTGTGGCGCGGGCTGGAGTTTGATACACAGCGCCGCATTCTCTGGGCGACCACCGTGGTGATCAACGCCAGCTCGCTGATCTATACATTCGACCCCGACACCCGCCGCCTGGAGATGAAGGGCAGCGTGAACGGCGTGGCGGCGATCCAGGGGCTGGGCTTCGTCGCCGGCCTGTGCGGCGGCAAGGAGAAGCTCGCCAAGGCCAAATGCGGCGGCGGCAAGCTGACCGTCAAGCTCGCCAAGGGCAACCCCGGCGATTCCTTCACCGTCGAGATTACCGGCGGGGACTCCATCGACGGCGTGCTTAACAACAAGGGCAAGGCGAAGGTCAAGTTCAAGAACGTGCCCAACGGCGAGGGGCTGGCGGAGGCGACGTGGGGATGCGGCGCCCGGCAGGAACGCGCGTACGTTTGCCGTTGATCACCTCCCGCTGGCGTCGGGATTCCGCTAGGCTGCGCGGGTGATGATCGTCATCCGCCCCTGGCTCGCCCTCGGCCTGGCGCTGCTGGTGCCCGCGTCCATCGCGGGGACGGCCGGCTACGGCTGCTACCTGCGGTCCGACCTCTATCGGCGCCGGGTCGAGTCGGACGTGTCCGGCTGGCTGGGCATGCCCGTGACGATCGGGGGCGTACGTCCCCATGACTGGGGCACGCTTACGGTTCGGGACATCTCGGCCGCGTTGGAGCCGGGCGGACCGGAGGTCTTTCACTGTCGCCGCGCCCTCTGGCGCGAGGCATCGACCGCGCCGGGGGGGGGCGGGCAACTCGACCTGGAGGGGGGCTGGATTCTCGTCGGCACGCACGCCTGGGGACGGACCGAGTACGGAAAGCTGGTGCGCGGCGGCCTCAGCCATGACTTCGAGTCGATCCTGCTCGAATCCGTTCGCCTGCATGACTTTGATCTGCGCTGGGTGATGCCGGAGTTCGAGGTTCGGGCCGGCGGCGCGGAAGGCGTCATCCGCTTCGATTCCAACGGCGGTCATGCGGTGCTTTCCTGCGGCCGCATTAACGGCGCGGCCCCCGTCGAGCAGATCCGCCTGGGGGCCCAGTTCCGCCCCGGACCCAGGCCGGCTTTCGACCGCGTCGTGCTCACGCTGCCCGAGGTGACGCTGGCGGATCTCGATCTTGACGTGCTGCTCGGCGGTGCGATCCGCTCCGGTCGCTTCGCCGGCACCGTGACCCTGGAAGACGTGGATACGCCCGGCGCCACGCCTCGCGCAACCGTCTCCGGCTTCTTCCGTGACGCCGACCTGTCGGAACTGACGCGCCGACTCGACGGCGGTCCCTATCACGGCACGGCTGAGATCGAGGCGCGGCGCATCGTGATCGTCGGCGGCGCACTGAGCGAACTCGACGTCAGCGGGCGCCTGGAGGGCCTGCGCATTGCCGAACTGTTGCCGTTCCTGGCCTCGTCCGCCGCGGAGGGCGACCCGGCCGACGCACCACGCGATGAAGGCCGCTCCGATTCGCTGACGATCGACATCAAACGCGCTCTCTGGCGCGATGGACGGATCGAGTCGGCCGATGTTCGCGGTGCGCTGCGGTGCCTCCCGCTGGCGCCGCTGCTGGCGCGGCTGGGACTGGGGAGCCTCGACGGGGACGCGGAAGTCGGCCTCGATGCGGTTACGGTTCGAAACGACCGGATCATCTTCGCCGACGCGCGCATCGACGTGCGGCCGCCCCCCCCCGCGACGCACGGCCGGATCGACCGGCCCCTGCTGGTCTGGGCGGGGCGACAACTGCTGAACGTCAATCTGGAACCCGTGCTCCCGCCGCACGTGGAATACGCCCGGCTCGGCGGACGCGTCGTGCTGCGCGACGATCAACTCCGCATCGAAGGCAACCACGGCCCCGACGGCCGCACCATCCTGACCGTGCGCTTGCTCGGCCGCGACGTCGGCATCCTGCGACAGCCTACGGGCACGTTTCCGGCGCCTGACCTGCTCGCCCTGCTGCGCGAGCGAGCCGGTCAGATCACCGGGGATGATTTACGGCAGTGGTGGGACGTCAGCCGCACTGGCGCTTCTTCGCCTTGACCTTACAGGTGCCATTGCCCTCGGGGCACGGAATCGTGGTCTTCACCGTCTTGCGGCAATCGCCCACGCTCTGGCAGACTTCCTCGGTTGCAAACTCGTCACCCTTGGCCGGGCAGGAATCGCAGCGCTTGGCCTTCACCTTCTTGAGGGTGTAGCTGCATCGCGACGCCAACTCGCCGAAGGCGATGCCGCGATAGAAGGGCGTGGAGAACTTGAATTCGTTGCTGACGTTTTCGACGTCGATGAGGTACAGCCCGCCCCCGTTCAGAATGCCCCACAGGCGGTCGAAGCCGTCGAACGCCAGATCCTGGAACCACTCGCGCGTCCCGGGACGAAGGTTGCCCAGGTGCGTTGCCGCCCCCGTCTGCAGGTCGAGGCTGTACAGGCCGGTGTCGCCGATGTCGACGATGAACGCCGTACCGTCGGCGCGAATGGCAATGGCCGTGGTCTGATCGAGCGCGGAGCCGACGATGTTGGCCACCCGCGTGGCGGCGCCGCTGTCGCGGTCGATCGTGTAGAGCACGTTGTCGCGCGTCGCGTAGAGCGTTCCGGTAATGGGGTGCGTCTCCACGCTACGGAAATTCCAGTTCTCGCCGGTGTCGCCCACGACCGTGCCCTCGCCGGTCTCGGGATTGATCCGGAACGTACGGTCAGACTGCCCGTCATTGTACCCGTCGATCGAGTACAACCCGTCGTCGGCGACGGTCAACCCGCCGAACAGCGCTTCCTCGCCACTGACGTCGAGCGAGGTAAGCACCTGGCCGGTGTCGGGATCCAGGGTGAGCAGCCTCACGTTGTTGAAGGACGAAGTTGCGTAGAAGGTGTCTGCCGAAACCGGCATGGACGCCGCCGCGAGCAGGCAAGACGCAACGACAGCCGCGGGAACTCTCGAATTCATCATGGTCGGTATCCCCCTAATGCATGCACAATCGACTCAGCGGACGCACACGGGTCCGCCGAGATCCCCAGGGCCGAGATTATACCGCATCCGGCCCGTCCATCACAACCGCTCAGCTCGGTTGTCGTTGGACATCCACCGACGCGGCGGCTAACGTCCGAACGCGGCCCGCAACGCCGGTCGATGGCAACGACGGCGACGGCGCCCAGGGAGATGGCCCCGGTGAAGATCTACAGTGGAGCGAGACCTTGCGCAACCGCCCCTTCGACGCGGGGAGGCGGCGCGCCCCGGGCTACGCTGACGGCGGCGCCCTCCCGGGGCGGCCGCCGCACCTGCGCGCTGGCGGTCATCGCACTGCTCCTGCTCGGTGCGGGGGCATGCAAACGCAAACAGCCGGCCGGTCCAGGAACCGGATCGCCCGCGTCCCGCCTGACGCCTCTGGATTCCCTCTCCCGTGCCGCCGCCGACGGACTTCCGGACGTCGTGCAGGAGCAGATCAGGGCGGATGTCCGGGCGGCGGAAGAACGGCCCGCCGACCCGATGCGGATCGGCAAGGTGGCCATGCTGTACCACGCCCACGGCTTCAATGAGGCTGCCTTGCAGTGGTACGCGGCCGCGGTCGAGCGCTGCGACCGAGTCGATGCCGACTTTCAGGCCTTTCTTTGTCGCTACTATCAATCCGACCTCGAGTCCCGCGAAAATCCTCATCTGCCGGTGGCGACCATGACGCTGGCGCTGAACCGCCAGCCGGAGGACATCCACGCCTTGCTGAGGCAGGCGCAGCTCTTCCATGTTGTCTACAACACCGACGTCGCGGATGAGTCGACGCGGCCCACGACGGCCCAGATGCGGCGTGCGTACACACGCGTCATCGAGCGGGACCAGAGCGCCGCCGCCGCGAAGGCCGGCGCAGCCGCGCGCGTCGCCCATTGCGCCCTGGGAGAGATCGAGCTGGCCGCCGGCAACGCCGCCGAGGCGGTCGAGCACTACACCGCCGCCCTGACCGACGCGCCGGACTATCTGGAGGCCCGGGACGGCCTGATCACGGCCTACGACAAGCTGGGCAAGACGACCGAGGCCGACGCGCTTCGACAGTTGCCGCGGCCGGAGGTCTCCACGAGCGGCTACGTCGATCCGTACATGGCCGACTTTCACCGGATGACGTCGTTGGCTTCGGCCAAGGTGGAACACGCCCTGCGCCTCCTGAAGCAGGGCATCACGGCTGAGGCCGAAAGCAAGGTGCGCGCGATGATCGCGGAGGATCCCCGGGACGCCGTCGCGCTCGATGCGCTCGGAACCATCACCTTGTCCAAGCTGTCCGCGGCGGACGCGGCCGAACGCGGCGCGATCCTGAAAGAAGCAAGCGAGCAGTTTCGCGCCGCGGCCGAGGCCGACCCCGATTTCACGCAACCCAAGCTCAACTTCGCCATCACCGTTCATGCGTCCGGCGACACCAACGCAGCCCTGACGCTGATGCAGTCGCTCGCCCGATACGTCCCGCACGACTGGCGCGTGCGGTATTACTTCGGCGAATGGCTTGCCCAGGAGGCGAAGCGCCGCGCCGAGGCGCAAGGGCCGGCCGCGGCGCAGGAACTGTATCTCGGGGCCATCAAGGAACTGAGCAAATGCCTCGAACTCAACCCCCTCAACATGTTCGCCGCGGCAACCCTGGCCGACGTGCTGAACGTGATGGGTCGGTATGACGAGATGCACGTTGTGCTGCGTCAGGCCGCGCAGCGGGCGCCGGACGATCCCGGCATCGCCAACAAGCTGGCCCTCCTTCTTGCGACCAGCGACGTATCGTCGATCCGCGACCCCGTCGAGGCGGTCCGCATCATGCTGCGGGTGGACGAAGTCACCGGCGGCAAGGATCCTGAGTACCTCGAGACGCTTGCCATTGCCTACGCCGCCACCGAGGACTACGAAGCCGCCGCACGTGCGGTCAACAATGCCCTGGACGAGGCCGCCCTCCAGCAGGACGAACCGATGAAGGCGCGGCTGACGGAACTCAAGGTGAGCATCGACGCCCGGCGGATGGGGAAGTAGCGCTGCGTCAAACGTCATTGTTCGGTCGCCGCCAGCTTGTCCGGGCAGCGGGACGGCAGCCACTGTGCCACGCCCCTATCGTCCCGGGTTGGGCCGGAGCCGCGTGCGTGAGTAGCGCACACCTGCCCGCGCGCTCGACAGGTACGGTGACAGCCTGCCCGATTACTCGCCGTCCCCCACTTTGTTCCGCTTGCGTCTGTCGGGCTGTGCAACGTCACCAGAGGTACTCTCGGCCGGTGCGGACGTGCGGTGACCTTCCATGACTTCGCGAAGTTTGCGTGCGCGGTCCAGCTTCTCCTGCGATCGGTCAATTTCCTTGCCCTTGGCCCTGAGGCGATCGCGAACTCGCTCCGGAATGGTATCGCGCCCCCGCGCACGCATTCGTTCCATTACGCGATCTTCAAGTTCCGACGTAGACATCGCCTCCGTAAATCGACTCAGATCTTCGACCCAGGGACTGGCGTCGTCGGCGTCTATCGCATTCCATGATGCAACCGTCTTGGCAGATTGGGCTCCGCAGAAGAACAGCACAAGCACTGCGATGGAAGTCCGGCCCGGCAGGCGGCACGCCCGCCAATACACCGCAACCGGGAAGCTCGCCGCCAGCACGGCAAGGAAGAAGGCCGGTGCCAGGAACCGGGTATTGATAGGATCATTGTTACCCAGCGTCCAGAGTAGCAGCGTCACCGCCTGATACCAAACGAAGTGGACGACAATTGCGACGAGGGCGATCACTGTCGTCGAGTTCCGCCGGAAAGCTGATCGTGCCTCGGCGATGATCGACCCCGCTCTGGTAAATGTCGCTACGAACGTGAGGCCACCGAACGCTGCCAGCACGACGTAAGTTCCAGTCCGATGCTCAAAGGGGTTATCACGCACGACCGAGTTCAGTTGGGCGAACTCGAGGGGCGCAACGGCGTCCACCATCAGCGTCCTGCTCAGGATTCTGACGTTCGCATCTAGTGTGGTCAGTTCAGGATCGGATGGACTTCTGACGTGCCCACGGTTCATTCCGCTCCAATAGCCCGTCTGTGTCTTGGTGCGCACCAGCCAGACGCCTATCGGTACACAGCCCACAAGTCCGAAGACGAGCAGGCGCCGCACGCGCACCCCCAAGCCCTGACCGGGCACAAAGGCGACCGTGGCGGCGGCCAGCGGAAGCGACGTGAACAGGGCCATATACCGCGAGAGCGCTGCGATGCAGCAGATCGCCGAAAGCGCCAGCAGGCTCGCTAGCGAGCCCGACCGCCAGTAGGCGACGCACGCGGCCACTATTGCCGGAACGCAGACGGCGAAAATGATGTCCGGTCGGGCTTCACGCACGAGGTACCACATCGGCCCGCAGCACAGGTAGGCCGCGATCAGAGGCCAGCGGCGCTCAAAACTCAGCAATCCGCCGAGGTAGTATACCGCGAAGGCCCCTGCGGCAAAGGACGCTGCATTGATGATGCATACGCTTGCCCACCACTCGATGCCCGCGACATGCAGCGCAGCCAGCAACAGCGGATAGATGGGCGGGCATTTGGCATAGGGTTTGCCTCGGCTGGTTTGAAGGCCGTGGCCGTCAATCAGCGTCTGCGCCGCGACACGCTCGTCCGCGGTTCGCATGTTCTGGACCACAGGCCAGGCGCGCAACGATGCGTACACGCCGACAAAGACAAGTACCGCCGCAATCGCAACGAGGCCACGCCTCCAGGGACGGGGTGCCGCTTCCTTGACTGGGTTTGACATCGTGGCCTCCGGGATCGATGGGAGTATCATCGGTGCAGCTGCACCGGGATCAACGGACGCCCCGAAGCCCCTTTCTTGACGCCACTTGAGAACCTGTCCTGCGAGGTTCCACTCTGATACTAGGCTACCAGCCGGCAAAGTCAACCCCGCGCCTGAACGTGATGCGCCTAGCTTAGAGCAGCGTCATATGGCGGTCGTTCGGGCCAGGCGTCAGTGATCGCAACGAGCCGTTGATAGGTGTTGGCGCAGCTCGTCGATCGCTTTGTGAATGCGCGCCGAGTCCGCTTGCGTTTCCGCGAGCACCAAGTGCGTCAAGGCCACGGCCGATTCGATTTCATCGACCACCGTGATATCGGCACCGGCACCATGTACCTCACGCGCCTCGCGCATATAGCGCGTACGAATCAGCAGTCGAATGGACGGATTCAGTTCCCTGACCGCGCCGACAAGGGCGTGATGATTTGCCAGATGAGGCGTCGTCCAGATGAGGTGCGATGCTCGGGCAGCACCGGCTTCGCGAAGCAGTTCCGGCCGGGTCGCGTCGCCGTACACCGACATGCGGCCTTCAGCCGCGATTTGGGTAACTGTATCGATGTTGATATCTATTACGACGGTCTCGATGCCAGCGTCGCGCAGGAGGCGGTCGACCTGCTGCCCGACGGGGCCATAGCCTACGACGACTGCCAGCGGTCCGCTGCTCGTGCTGACCTGTTGCGCCGTCGCCGAATTGACTTCGTGCCGACGAGCCTCCGCTCGCCTTGCGAGCGCCCGCCACAGCGCCGGCCGTTTTCGTAGGCGCCCCTCCAGCGGGTCAATGGCGCGAAAGAGCAGTGGATTGATCGTGATCGAAACCAGGGCCACCGCGATGATGACGTGCAGCCCCGCCTCGGGGAGTACGCCGAGCCTCAACGCGAGCTCGCCGACGATGAACGAGAACTCGCCAATCTGCGCCAGCCCAATCGCGATCGTCAACGCGGTACGCACGGGGTAGCCGAGCAGCCAGACGATGGCGATCGCCACCACGGGCTTGACCACTAGGACGATGCTCACTCCTGCGGCGACAAGCCAGGGATTCTGCAGCAGGAAGCGGGGATCGAACAACATGCCGACTGCCACGAAGAACAATACGGCGAACGCGTCGCGCATGGGCAGGGCGTCGATCGCGGCCTGTTGACTGACTACCGATTGTGCCACCACCATTCCGGCCAGGAAGGCCCCCAGGGCAACCGATGCGCCGAAAAGCACGGCCGCACCGGTCGCCACGGCGATCGAAAGAACAAGAACCGTGAGTGTGAACAGCTCCCGGGAGCGCAACCGCGTGACCTTGACCAGAATCCAGGGCACGACCCTTGACCCGGCGACGTAGATGAAACCGGCCACCGCGCCCAGCTTGAGGATCGCCAGCGGCACGGCCACCAGCCAGTGAAGACCGGGGTCGGCATCCGTTGCTGCTTCCGGAATGGCAGCGCCGGCCAGGGCCGGGATCAACACGAGGATGATCACCGTGAAGATGTCCTCCACGATCAGCCATCCGACGGCCGCATGTCCCGCGCCGGTGTTGAGCGCGTCGTTGTCCGTCAGGACGCGCACCAGGACAACGGTGCTGGCCACGGCCGTCGCCATGCCGAAGACCAAGCCCGCGGAAAGCGTCCACCCGGCCGCCATGAAGACGGCCGCCCCCGCGACCGTCGCCATCGCGCTCTGGGCAATGGCGCCCGGAACCGCGATCCTCCGCACGTTCAACAGATCGGAGAGGTTAAAGTGCATGCCGACGCCGAACATCAGCAGGATCACGCCCAGTTCCGCCAGTTGCGGCGTCAGCTTGCTGTCCGCGACGAAGCCAGGCGTGTATGGGCCGACGACGATACCTGCCAGCAGGTAGCCCACGATGGGCGATAGGCCCATCCGCTGGGTAAGCAACCCGAGTGCCCACGCGGCCGTGAAACCCGCGGCGAGCGTCGTCAGTAACGAAACGTCATGCAAAGCTTTACCCTTCCACAGAGTACACCGCTGCCAATCGGATGCATTCTGTGGTCCGATGGACTGATAGTCCAGACTGCCGGCCAAGATGGCCGCGGCCCGCCTTCTGTTCGCCCGGCGGCGGATGCCATCCAACGCCGTTCACTATGCGGCTGTCTTTTCTTCACGAATCGCCTTTATTTT
>CAZYLK010000139.1:0-16614 GCA_964648365.1 uncultured Phycisphaeraceae bacterium | reverse complement strand
CCCTTACTCCCTTACTCCCTTACTCCCTCACTCCCTTACTCCCTCGACAAGAAGCAAAGGCCCGATTCGTAGCTCAGGCTGACCGCGGGAACAATCGCCATGTCACGACGCGTCTGGATAGATAAGGTCGCTTCGAGCACGCTCAACGTCGCGCTGCGGCGCGAGGTACGGGTGCAGGAGACCATCGTTGCACAATCGGGTTACGTCGTGGCCGGTCGGATCTGCGGCGAGAAGACGGTGTACAATCAGCTTGAGGACGTCCACGGCCGGCTGGTGACGCTTCACGACGGCGACGTCGTGGCCGGCGTTCTCGGGCATCGCAACGCGCTGCACGGCTACTCCGGGTACGTGCCGGAGTCGATCGCGCCGGGCGACCGCTTGCAGATGCTCAACATGGGCGGCGTGATCGGCGTCTGCACCTCGCAGAACCCCGAAGTCGGCAAGCCCTTCGACGTCGAAATCCTCGGCGCCGTCCTCGTGTTTCCGCAGTTTGAAGATCGCAGCGGCGAGCCGGCTCACATCCGCATGAACGCCATCGACTGCGGCGGCGAAGGCGTGCCGCCGGTTCCGATCGTGTTCGTGGCCGGTACGTGCATGAACAGCGGCAAGACGGTGGCCGCCTGCCAGCTTGTCAAGGAACTGTCGCGCCGCGGCATGGCGGTGGGCGCGTGCAAGTTGACCGGCGTGTCGCTGCGGCGGGATACGCTGCGCATGACGGACTACGGCGCCCGCTGGGCGGCGTCGTTTACCGAGGCCGGCGTGGTGACGACCAGCAACGAGACGGCCGTTCCCGTCGCGCGCGGGTTGATGCGCTACCTGGCCGGCCGCGGGGCCGAGGTGATCGTGGCGGAATTGGGCGACGGGATTCTGGGCGAATACGGCGTCGCGCCGATCCTCGGCGACGGCGAACTGATGGCGGAGGCGGGGGCGATCGTCATTTGCGCCAACGACCCGGTCGGATCCTGGGGCGCGGCGCGGGTGATGACGGAGAAGTTCGGCCTGGGCATCGACGTGATCGCCGGCCCGGCCACCGACAACGCGGTGGGTACGCGGTTCATTGAGCGGGAGCTTGGCCTGAAGGCCATCAACGCACGCACCGCTGGGACGGAACTGGGGGCTTACGTTCTCGACCGGTTGACGTCGCGCGGGCGGGGGGGGGCGGCGTGAGCGAGCCCGTTCAGGTCGCCATCCTGGGCGCCGCCGGCTATGGCGCTGGGGAACTGCTGCGCCTGCTGGTCGCCCACGACGGCGTGCGCGTGGCGGCGCTGACCTCGACGAGCGCCGTCGGCGGCTGCGTGGGCGATATCCATCCGCACCTGCGCGGGTTCTACGACGCCGTCACGATCGAGGAGCGGCTCGACCTCGCCCGCTTGACGCAGGCCGGGCGGGCGGTGGTGTTTTCGGCGCTGCCGCACGGCGTCAGTGGGAACAGCCTCGACGCGCTGCTGCGGTCGGCGCGCGAGCAGAGCCTGCTCGATCGGCTGCGCGTCATCGACCTTTCCGGCGACCTGCGGCTGGCTGATGTGGCCATTCACACGCGGCATTATCCAGAGACACCGGCGCTGGATGCGCTGCGGGCGTCTTTCGTCTACGGACTGGCGGAACTGGGTGTAGATCCGATCCGGAGCGCGCGGCGCGTGGCCAACCCTGGTTGCCTGGCGACGGCCGCGATACTGGCGGCCGCGCCGCTGTTGGGGGGGGGCGGAGACGGCCTGACCGGCAAGGTCGTCATCGACGCCAAGACCGGCTCATCCGGCAGCGGGCGGACGCTGAAGGAAACGACGCATCACCCGACGCGACACGCAGACTTCCGCGCCTACAAGCCGCTCGGCCACCAGCACGAGCCGGAGATCCTGCAAGCCTGGGGCGACCCGCACAGCGAGCGGATCGGCCTGAGCTTCGTACCACAGAGCATGGCGACGTCCCGCGGCATCTACGTCACGGCGCATCTGACGCTCGCCGAGCCGAGCGATACGGCTGCCGTGACGGCGCGGTATGAGGCGTTCTACGCCGATGCGCCGTTCGTGCGCGTGCTGACTGAGCCGCCGTCGCTGCAAGACGTCGTGGGATCGAACTTCTGCGACGTGTCGGTGAAGTGCCGCGGCCGCGACGTGATCGCGATGGCGGCGCTCGATAACCTGGTCAAGGGGATGGCCGGCGCGGCGATCCAGAACATGAATCTGATGTGCGGCTTCGACCAGACGCACGGGCTGTGGTTTCCGTCCTTTCGGCCAGTCTGAGAGAATATGTCAAACGTCGAACCTCGAATGGCGAATGCGACTGCCGGGTGCTCAGCGCTGGTCCAGACGTACGCGCTGCTGCCCATCACGTTGGTCGATGGGCAGGGGATGCGCGTGCGTGACGCCGATGGCCGCGAATACTGGGATTTTTACGGCGGACACGCGGTGACGGTGCTCGGGCACGCCCATCCGGAGGTGACGGCGGCCGTGGCGGAGCAGGCTGCCCGGATGACGTTTTACTCGAACGTGTTGCACCTTGAGATCCGTGAGCGGGCGGCGTCGCGGCTGGCGGCGTTCGCTCCGCCGGGTCTGGGTCGCATCTTCTATTGCAACAGCGGCACGGAGGCGAACGAGAATGCGCTGAAGCTGGCGATTCAGCAGACGGGTCGGACGCGCGTCACCGCGTTGAAGGGCGGCTTTCACGGCCGCACGCTCCTGGCGCTTTCGGCTACCGATGGCGACAAGCTGCGGGCGCCGTTCGCCTCGATTCTGTGCGAGTCGCAGCATCTTCCGGCCAACGATGCGTCGGCGTTGAGCGGCGTCGACGAGCGCGACGCCGCCGTGATCGTCGAGCCGGTTCAGAGCCTGGCGGGCGTGGTGACGCTGACGGACGACCACCTGGCGGCGCTGCGGCGGCGCTGCGACGCCGTCGGCGCGATGCTGATCTTCGATGAAGTTCAGACCGGCATCGGCCGGATGGGGGCGCCGTTTGTTTCCGGCTCCTGTGGAACCACGCCCGACATGATGACGCTCGCCAAGAGCATTGCCAACGGCCTCCCGCTGGGCGCGGTGGTGATGACCGATCGCGTGGCGGAGCGCGTGAAGGTGGGCGACCTGGGTGCGACGTTCGGTGGGGGGCCGGTGGTGTGCGCGGCGCAGGTGGCCGTGCTGGATGTGATTGAGCGCGAGGGGCTGGTAGACAACGCCCGCCGACTGGGTGAGTTCATGGCGGCGCGGCTGTGCGTTGGGCCGGTGCGGCGGATTCGAGGGCGCGGATGCCTGCTGGGGCTGGAACTGGACGGGCCGTCGAAGGCGGTGCGCGAGCGACTTCTGACTGCCGGGTTCATCACGGGCGGCAGCGATGATCCGAACGTGATTCGGTTGATGCCGCCGATCAACGCCCCGGATGAGGCCGTCGAAGCGCTGGGGGTGGAACTGGAGCGCCTTTCCTGAACTCAGGCGACCGGCGACCACAATCTATGAAACACTGGCTCTACCAAAGCGACTACGAACTGCCGGAACTCGCCGATCTGATCCGGATCGCCCGTGATCTGAAGGCCGGGTGCGACGCGGTCAGCGTGCGCGAGGCGCTGCGCGGGCGCGTGATGGGCATGGTGTTCTTCAATCCGTCCTTGCGGACCCGCACCTCGTTCGAGTCCGGCATGTTCCGCTTCGGCGGCCACGCGATTTGTCTCAACGTCGGCGGCGATACGTGGAAGCTGGAGCACCGCGACGGCGTGGTGATGAACGAGGCGGCCGCGGAACACGTTCGCGAGGCCGCGCCGGTGCTCAGTCGCTACTGCGACGTGCTCGGCGTGCGAACCTTCGCGGCGATGCGGAACGCGGCTGAGGACGCGGCGGACGTCGTGTTGCGCGCGTTCGCAAAGCACGCCACCGTGCCCGTCATCAACATGGAGTCAGCGTCGGCGCATCCCTGCCAGGGGCTGGCGGACAGGATGACGATGGGAGAAAAGCTCGGATCGCTGCGCGGGCGGCGTTTCGTGCTGACCTGGGCGCCGCACGTCAAGCCGTTGCCGATGGCTGTGCCGCATTCGGCGATGCTGGCCGCCGCTTCGGCCGGAATGCACGTGACGATCGCCCACCCGCCCGGCTACGAACTGAACTCCGGCGAGATCGACAACGCCCGGCGCTGGTGCGAGGCGCAGGGCGCGTCGCTGGACATCACGCATGATCAGATGGACACCTGCGCGGCCGCAGACGCGATCTACGTCAAGAGTTGGGGCAGCGGTGGGCTGTACGGCAACGCGGAAGCACAGGCGGCGGACTTCGCGCGTTACGCGGAGTGGCAGGTGAGGGCCCGGCACCTCGCCCGGCGCGAGACCATTCTGATGCACTGCCTGCCGGTGCGACGGAACGTCGTGATCAGCGACGATGCACTCGATGACCCGCGCTGCGTCGTGGTGGATCAGGCGGAGAACCGGATGTGGGCGCAGATGGCGATCGTCGGACGATTGCTGGCGAATGGCGAATAGCGCCCAACGAACGGCGACGAGGCACTCTGTGAACGAAGAGCGTGGGGAACCGGATCCACCGCGGTGACGCGCGACGCCGGATACAGCGCCCAGCCATGACTCGAAGCTCATCGGTCCGTCAATTTGGGTCGTCTCGTGGTGCAATCGCAGGACGGTTGATGCCGCGGCGCGTCGGCCAACCGCCGGCCCTCGGGCGGGGTGGCTATAATCCGCCATGTCGGAGTTGGGAATCCGCGCGCGCGCCACTGGCGGACCGGTGACCGTCGGGTCGAGCCGCCCGACGACGGGTGTTGTACGGCCCGGCGCCGCCTTTCTGTCCGCCATCGTCGAATCCTCCCTGGATGCCATCGTCAGTACGACGCCGGATGGCGCCATCTGCCAGTGGAACGACGGCGCTGAGCGGCTCTTTGGCTACCGTCGCGACGAGGTTCTGGGCCGGTCCGACGCGATCCTCGTTCCGGCCGACCGACGGGCGGAACTCGAGCGCGTCCGCGCCGCGCTGCGGCGGGGAGAATCCGTCGGTCCGTTCGAGACGGTTCGCGTGTGCAAGGACGGGCGCCGCGCGTTCATTTCACAATCGGTGGCGCTCGTGGTCGACGCTTCGGGCGCGGTGCTGGGCGAGTCGTCTATCGCACGCGACATCACGGAGCGTAAGCGCGAGCTGACCGCGGCGAACGAACAGTTGAGGCAGGAGGTGGTCGAGCGGCGGCGCATCGAGATGCTTCTGGCGACGGAGAACCGCCTGCTGGAGTTGATTGCGACCGGCGCAGGGCTGGAGACGCTGCTGGCGGCGATCTGCGAGGCCGTCGAGAGTCTGATCCCGGAGTCGCGTTGTGCGGTTCGGCTGTCGTCGTCGCACGCCGGCCCGCTGGATGTCCCGGCAGCGGAGCCTGCGGCGATCACGGGGTTGGATGTCTTCGGGTCGATCGCCGAAGCCGGGATTCACCCGACCCTCCAATCACGGCGGACCATTCTCGACGGGACCGCCGTAGCCTCAGATCCCAGGTTGACGGAGCAGGGGATCGGTTCCTGCTGGCTGGAGCCGGTGGTGGGGCAGGGCGGCGCGATTGTCGGAACGCTGGGCGTCTATTGCACCTCGGCGGATACGCCTGACGACGATGCCCTCTCGGCCGGCGCGCTGGCCGCGCGGTTGACGGCCATTGTCGTTGAACGGGCAAGGTCGGAAGAGCGATCGCGCGATCAGTTGGCGCAGCTTGCCCACGTGGCCCGCCTCGCGACGATGGGTGAAATGGCTTCCGGCCTGGCGCACGAACTGAATCAGCCGTTGTGCGCCATCGTGAACTTCACCGAGGCGTGCGTCGAACTCGTCCGTCGAGACGGCGAACAGGCGGATCAGCTTCCGCAAGCGCTGGCTGAGGTGGCCCGGCAGGCGGAACGTGCCGGACAGGTCATCCGCCGGCTGCGTGAGTTCGTCAAGCGACGCGAGCCGGTCCGCCAGCCGGTCGACATCAACGCACTGGTAAGAGAGGTCGTGGCGTTTACCGGTGTTGAAGCCCGCCAAAGCGACGTCCGCGTGCGGATCAAGCTGGCCCGAGGCGTTCCGCGCGTGTACGCGGACTCGATTCAGATCGAGCAGGTGATGGTCAATCTTGTCCGCAACGCCTGCGAGGCGATGCGCGAGGGCGCAGCGCAGGGCAAGACGATCCTTATCGAGACGCTGCGGCGCCGCGGCGCCGTCGAGGTGGCCGTCTGTGATGCCGGTCCGGGCATTCCACCGCAGACAAGGCAGCGGCTGTTCGAACCGTTCTTCACCACGAAGGACGACGGCATGGGCATGGGGCTGTCCATCAGCCGGTCGATTCTGGAGGCGCACGAGGGCCAGATCTGGGCCACGCCGAACCGGAAGGGGGGCACCACGTTTCATTTCACGCTTCCAACTGCCTGGAGGGTCAGCCGTGGCCGACGCAACAGTATTCGTGGTTGACGACGATCAGGCCGTGCGCAGTTCGCTGGACATGCTCATTCGTTCGGTGGGCATGTCGGTCGTCGCTTATCCGGGCGCCCGTGAATTCCTTGACGGGTATGACCCCGAGCAGCCCGGCTGCCTCGTGCTCGACGTGCGCATGCCCGGCATGAGCGGGCTGGAGCTGCAGCGCAAGCTCCGCGACGGCGGGGTTGACATTCCCGTCATCATTATCACCGGCCATGGCGACGTTCCCATTGCGGTGCGCGCGATGAAGGACGGCGCCGTGGAGTTCCTCGAAAAGCCCTTCAGCAAACAGATTCTTCTGGAGCACATCCGCGAGGCGATTCAGCGGGACAAAGAGCGCCGGCTGGCGCAGATGCGCCTGACGGACATCGCGTCACGCCTCGACCGGTTGTCAAAGCGCGAGCGGCAGGTGATGGATCTCATCGTGGCGGGCAAGGTCAGCAAGGAAGTTGCGGTCGAACTCGGAATCAGCAAGAAGACGGTCGACGTCCACCGCGCGCGCGTCATGCAGAAGATGGAGGCCGGGTCGCTGCCGGAACTGGTCGAAATGGCGCTCACGTCGCGGGGCAAGGGCGGCGCCGCCTGACGAGCGCAGCGGCTTACGCGGCCGCGACGGGCGCCGCACTGTCGCAACCCGATTGGAACAAATCCCAATATACGCCTGCGTTTACCCGGGCCTAGGCTTGTGACGGACAGCGCGGTTCGTCGAAGCACGCGACCGCCCGGAGAAACACGATGAACGCTTCAGACAGGCGCTTTCGATCCGGCGACATCTGCGTCGAGCCCGGCTGGTATCAGTTCGACGGGTACGTCGACGGCGACGCGGGACCGTATCCCTCGCTGGGCGAGGTGGAAGTGTCGCTCTTTCGCGGAGAGGCCTTTCCCGTGATTCGCAGCGCGAAGCGGGCCTGCTACTGGACGCCGTCAAGCGTCGACGCTCAGGTCGCGTCGCGCGCGGTGGAGGCCGGGCGGGACGGCGCCAGGCGGACCCCAGGCTACGTGCCGTGGGCGCAGGTGCGGTGCGCGGACGGCAGGACGTCCGTGGGCGTCACGGACGTTACCGCGCAGGATCGGCCGGACACCGCGCTGGCCGCCGACGTGATCATCGGCGTGTTCGCGCTCATTTATTGCTGCCTTGTCGGCATTCTCCTCCAGGCCGCGTTCCGGTTCCTGGGGGTCGGTCTGTTCTAGAAACGTCGCGTTGCACGACGCGACTGAGATGTGAGTACAAGTCGGTCCCGCTATCCGATGCGTCATCGGCCTGCGGTCCGATCGGGAGTAGACACTCATGACACGTGTGAAGACGATGCGTTGGACGCTCGCGGCGCTGATTCCGGCGCTTGCACTTCTGGTGATCCTGCCGGCGGTGGCTCAGCGTCCGGATGGACAGGATCGGTCGCAGGAGCCGCCCGGCGGAGACGTCAACGTCGCCAAGGAGATCGTCCGGCTCATCGAGGCGGGGCAACTCAGCCTGACGGATGCAACGGAACTTGCCGAGAAGCACGTCGATGGTGAGGCGTTGCGGGTCATCTGCCACGTCGTGGCGGAAGACGCGTCGCGGCCGGGCGGCGACGGGTCGCGACCGTCCCCGGACGGCGCGCAACCGGCGGGCAAGCGCCTCCAGTACGAGATCGCCTGCTTTTCCAAGGACAAGGACAAAGTCCAGGAAGTCCGCGTGGATGGCTTGACCAAAAAGGTCTCGGAATCCCCCACGACGCCGTCGCGACCCTGATGGGTGTCGGACGGTCTCGGCGAGGCGTCCGCTCCCCGCGGACGCCTCGCACGCTCTGCGTTGAGCGAATCCCCCCAGCCCCGGGGCGCGGCGGGGTCGCCACTGAGCGGCCTTCCGGTACGCGGCGGACACCTGACGCCCGGCCGGGGGGTCGCGCACCGCTCGGGCCGCCCGCGCTGCGGGCGACCCTTGTGGTTTGCACGCCGGCTTGGCCTGGCCCTCCAAGGCCGGGTCGGCTCGGCGGCCCCGCCCATTCTTACGCGGGCGACTGTCCATCCGTCGCCGACATGACGGCCATGAGGACGGCCGCTCCCGACTGCAAGACTGTTCGTCCGCCCCACTGATCCTGGTGGGGTCTCAGTGCCGATAATCAAGGCGCGCTGCGCGCGGGGCTGCCCCGCAGGTGAATCCTGCGCGCTGCCGGGTGGGCGCTGGCCTTGCACCCGTTTCCTCTCGTGGTGCGCAACTTGGGGACCGAATCCGTGCGGATACCAGAATTCGTGTCGCGGTTGTCTTCCGACGAACTAGCCGCGGTTGTGAGGACGCTTGAATCGACCGGCATGGCCGAAGGGCCGCGGACGCGCGAATTCGAGCAACTGCTGGCCGACTTCATGGGATGTCGGCACGTCATCATGGTGCCGAACGGCACGCTGGCGCTGTTTGCGGCCCTGAAGGTGCTCGAGATCGGTCCCGGCGACGAGGTCATCGTGCCGGACTTCACCTTCTTCGGGACGGCATCGGCGGTGATTCTCGCCGGCGCCCGGCCGGTACTGGTGGACGTCCATGACAGCGATGGCAACATCGACCCGGCCGCGGTCGAAGCCAGCATCTCGACGAGCACACGGGCCATTCTGCCGGTACACCTGTTCGGACAGGCGTGCGACATGGACGCCATAACCGAGCTGGCGGCGCGTCATAACCTGTGGGTGATCGAGGACGCTGCCCAGGGCGTGGGCGTGACGTGCGGAGCGCGTCACGTCGGCACGATCGGCGACATCGGCTGCCTGTCATTCGTGTCCGACAAGACGCTGACGACGGGCGAAGGCGGAGCGCTGGTCACAAACGACGATCAACTCGCCGAGCGATGCCGCTGGTTCAAGAATCACGGGCGCCGGTCGCGAAGCGAGCCGCTGCACACCCATGTAGGCGTCAACTTGCGGATCACCGACGTGCAGGCGGCCGTGGGCGTGGCCAACTTCAAACGGCTGGACGAGACGATCCAGCGGAAGCGCGAACTGCGGGACGCGTACGGCGCCCGCCTTGCCGACTGCGACGGCGTCACGCTGATGCCGGACAATGGCCGCGGCCGCGCGGTGCCGTTTCGGGTCTGCGTCCGCGTTGCTGATCCCGCCGGTTTGAGCCGGTTCCTTGCGGACCGCGGCATTGGCACGCGGCGTTTCTACCCGCCGCTGCATCGCCAGCCGGGGCTGACGCTCGACAATTGTCTGATGTATGAGACGCCGACCCGGTCGGTGCGGCTGTACGAGACCGGGCTGATGCTGCCGAGCAGCCTGGATCTGACCGACGAGCAGATCGACTTCGTCTGTCACGCGGTTCGGGAGGGCATCGCGGGCGTGACAATCCCTGCCGAAACCTGCGCCCGGCGTACGTCGGTCCATTCCGCCGGCCGAGATGAAGACGCGGCGCTGGCCGCCGGCGCTACCAGCTAGCCAGCCTGGCACGGCTTGTTCGCCGGGGCGACCGCGCCTCCCCCAACGGTAGCGTGGGGTTCAATGTGGATCAGCACATAGGATACGCTGCGTTGATCGCGGATCACCGCGTGCTTGATCCGTCCGGTCAGCGCGTGCGATTCGGCGACGGTCATCGACGGTGCGACCTCCACGTGCAGGATGACCCGATACGAACGTCCCAGCTTGCGCGCATCCCGCTTCTCGACGCCGAGGACGCCGGGTTGCTGCCGCGCGATCTCCGCCGCGCGGCTGGCAATGTCAGGGGCGTTTCGGTCCAGCAGTTCTCCGAACGGCTCCCGCGTCAGGCGTAGCCCGTTGTACAGAATCACGAATGACGCAGCCAATGCGGCCCAGTCGTCCGCCGGCGACCACGCGGGTCCGCCGATCAACGCGATGACGATTCCGATGAAGGCGAAGGCCGAGGTGATCGCGTCCGAGCGGTGGTGCCAGGCGTCGGCGTAGCCAGCGGAACTCCCGGATGCCGACGCGGACATCCGTGCGATGCGATACAAGCCTTCTTTGAGAACGACAACGACCAGCAGGACGATCAGTGTGAACGGCGCAGGCGAAACGTGCGGCGTCAGGATGTGCCGCACCGACTGAACAGCGATGGCGGCGCCGGCGCCGACCACCATGCACGCCACGGTCAGCGCAGCTAGCGCCTCGGCCTTGCCATGGCCAAAGGGATGATCTTCGTCGGGAGCCCGGCCGCCATAGCGCAGACCGCCCCAGATCACCAGCGACCCGATGATATCGACCAGCGACTCGACGGCGTCTGCTACCAGCGCGAAAGAGTGACCGAACATTCCGGCCAGCAGCTTGCCGACGGCCAGGGTCGTATTCGCCACAAGCCCCAGCAGGGCAACGTGTTCCGGCCGGCTCGCTGCGGTGTCGGTTGAGTCCATGTGGGATCGAGCCCCGCGTGGCGCACCGGCCGGCAATCCACGCCATCCGGAGCCCGGCGCCGCTGGCCGAATCGTGTTCAGGTCCGACGAACTGTCAACACGGCGGCCTGCCCCGCCTCACGGTTGGGGTGCGTGTCAGACCCGGCGGGCACGCTCGAACGTGGCACGGCCTTCCAGGCCGTGATTCGGAGGGCGGCAGGCGCCTATCTCACGTCGAGCAGTTTCCCTCCAGGCCGGCCAAATACCGAGTCGCAATCACGGGCAAGATGCCCGTGCCACGCGCGCCGCCGACGGCTTGATAGCCCCGCGGATTGCGTCACGCACCCTCGCGGTTGCGACGTGGATTGACCCGAAACCGTGTCGTCCTACCCTGACCGCCATGGATGAAACGCCGGGCAGGATACCGACGGATCGATACGCCGACTGGCTGCGCGCTCATCGTGCCAGCGTGGTCGTCGATCGCGACGCATTGCGGGCGGCGGAACACCGCTGGTCATGGTCGCGTCTTGCGACCTTCGCGGCTGCGGTGTGGGTCTGGTATCCATTCCGCGAGTCGCCAGGCGTCGCTGCGCTCTCGGCGATCGCGCTGTTGATGCTGTTTGCCGCCACCGTACGCCGGCACCGGAGGGTCCGTGCAGCGCGCGAGTTCGACGACGGCCGATTGCTGATGATCGACGAGGCCGGGCGGCGGTGCGGAGGGCGTCCCGTCGTGATCCGTCGCGAGCGGATCAGGGAGGATGAGCTGCGGGATGCGCCGGACCTGCCTCCCATTGTCGATGACGGTCCGACCTGGTCCATGACGGGTCAGGAACGCGATGACCTTGATCTGTTTGCCGAGCCGGTCGGTGTCTTCGGGCTGTTGAACAGGTCTTCGACCGTGTTCGGCGCTCGCCGAATGGCGCACGCTATCGATCACGCGCTCCTGTCATCGGATGCGATTCGGCGGCGGCAGGCGGCGGTTCGCTGGCTCGATGAGCGGTCCGCCGATCGGATCGCGCTGATGGCGGCCCTGGCGGGGCAGCGATCATTCGACGCGCTGCTGAAGGGCCTTGCCCGTGCGGCGGCGACGGCCGAGCCGTTGGGAAACCCGGTCACGATTAAGCTCATGCGCACCTGGGGCGTGATATGCGCGCTGGCGATGCTCATCATGGCCGTCTTCGCGGCCGGCGGTATCTACTCTCTTGTCTATGTCGCGATCGCGCTCGGGTTGGTCAACATGGCACTCTACGGCGGCTGGCGGGCGCGGCTCGACCGGGTGTTGCATGACTGGCGGAATACCGGCCCGGCCGCGCGGGCACTGCTCGACGTCTGCGTCCGCGGTCGGGAGCTCCTGCCCGGTGACGGCACGCTGGGTACGCTGCGGTCCGCCTTCGCGGACGTGACGCGGCCGGATCTGCTGCCGACCGTGGCGCGCCGCCTGGGCTGGACGGAGGCCGGCGGAATGTTCCACGTGCTGTGCAACATCGTGTTCTTCTACGATCTGCACGTGGCTCAGTCGATCGTCGGGCGCGTCGCTCCGCACCGTGAGACGTTTATGGAGGCACTCTCCGCGATGGCCGAGCTGGAGATGCTGGCCAGCCTGGCGTGCCTGCCGGCCGAATCGCGCGACGGCGGACCGGTGTGCTATCCGATCCTGAGCGATAGACCGGGGATCGAGATCGAAGCGGGCCGACACCCGCTGGTTGAGCCTGCCGAGGTCGTGGCCAATCGGCTGCGGCTCGATCCGCAACTCCACGTGTGGATCGTCACCGGGTCGAACATGGCGGGTAAGAGCACGTTTCTACGCATGGTCTGTACCAACACGCTGCTGGCGCAGATGGGTTCGGCCGTCATGGCCGAGCGGATGACGTGGTCGCCGGTGCGCCTGGTGACGGATTTGCGGGCGCGCGACAATCTGGCCCGGCACGAGAGCTACTTCCTCGCCGAAGTGCGGCAGTTGAAGCGGATGATTCAGCCGCCGGAAGGCGAGGCACCGATTCTCGGCGCGATTGACGAGCCGTTCCGCGGGACGAACTCGGCCGAGCAGGTGGCGGCCGGCGTCGCCGTCGTTGAACACCTGCTGGGCCTGCCGAACTTCTACTTGCTCGCGACGCACGAGCGGGAGTTGACCCGGCTGGCCGACGACGTTCGCGGGGCCAATTACCACTTCCAGGAAAACCTCTCCACCGAAGGGATGACGTTCGACTATCGACTGCGTCCGGGCCGGGCGGAATCCAGAAACGCGTTGCGCGTGCTTGAGCGCGAAGCCTATCCGAGCACGGTCGTCGAACGGGCGCGGAGGTGGATTGCCGACCGAGGTGAGTGACGGCGTACCGTGCGGCCCGGTGAAACAGGCCACGCGCCTACTTCATGGCCATGCCGCTGATCGTCGCCTCGAACACCATGCGGTTGTCCACCAGGCCCTGGGTCTTGCAGATGAAGCGGCGCGGTCGGTTTTCGAGGGTGACGGCGAGGATATAAAGACGGGCAGGCGGGACGACGGCTTCGCGGAACTTGCACGCCTCCACGCCGCCGAACCCGACGAATCCGCGGTCTGCGCCGGCCGCGGGCTCGACCATGGATACGTTGACGTTGGCGGTCTGGGCGGCCGCCTCCAGCATGAGTACGCCCGGCAGGAGCGGGCGGCCGGGAACGTGGCCGCGGACCCACCAGTCATCCGGGCGTACGTCGCACCGGCTGATCAAGAATCCCGAAGCCACGTCGGCGTAACAGATTGCGTCGAGCAGCATGAACTCGTGACGCTGTAACAGATAACGATCGTAGATCTGCTTGCGGGAGAGCGTCTCGCGGTTCAGATCGATTCCGGTCAGATCAAAGAGCGTGGGCGGCGGCATAGGCGAGCTTCCAGGCGGGCTGTTCGGGCGAGATCCTGTCCGGGTCGGGACGGCGTGGACGTCGAGGAGGTGGAGGAGCGCGAGGGCCGCCCGCCCGGCAGCCCCGCCATCAATGCGCGGCGCCGCAGGCGTGCGCCGAACCGACACCGAACTCCGCCGGCGGAAGCGCCGACGGAGGCGGTGTCCTGCATTGTCCGTTAGTCCAGATCACGACCGGACTTACGACTGGGCCGCGCCTTCGGCGGACCGCGTCTCCAGGATCTTCTTTCGCACGTCCTGGGCGACCGATTTGACCTGCTGCATGGCCTTACGGACGCGGGTGCCGGCGGCCTTGTTGCCGCCCAGCGCCTTCGCTACGTCGTCTTCCACTTCCTCAATGAGCCGCTTGAGTTCATCAAATTCCTGCATGCTGATTCAACTCCACTCGATATGCGCCAGATCGCCGAAAACTGTCCATGCGGGTAACCCGCGCCACGCCTAGTCTAGCCTCATTTTCGGTCGTAGCCAAGCCGCCGGCGCGAATCGCCCGGCATTCGCGGAACCCGCCCGGCGCCGTGCGGGACGCGAATTCGCGGGCGCCAGGGCCGGTGAGATGCGTTATTTGCCTCAGTTTGCACGAGGCGCCGCCGAGCCGCGGCGGTATCTCGGCGTCGCCGTGGCTCCGCTCGACGGGGACTTCCGGCGGCCGCGGCTCACGCCGTCTCGACGTACTTGGGAACGATCGAGCGCGGGCCGGTCGTCTGCGGCGGCTTCGGGCGGCGGCCGAAGATCAGGAAGACCAGGAAGAGCAGGACCGTGCCGGCGCCCAGGCCGTAATACCACGGCTGGTTGTACACGTCGCAGACGACGTTGCCGCAGCCCACGGCCACCAGGGCGGTCACAACGGCGTAGGGCATCTGCGTCCAGACGTGCTCCTCGTGGCGGCAGCCGCTGGCCAGGGACGATAGCACCGTCGTATCGCTGATCGGCGAGCAGTGATCGCCAAAGACCGCCCCGGCCAGAACCGCGCCGACGCAGGAGAGGAAGAGCGACATCGGGTCAGCGCTGCCCGAGGTGGCCGCAAACTGTGCCCCGATCTGGACCGCGACCGGTGTCAGAATTCCCATCGTGCCCCACGACGTGCCCGTCGCGAAGGAGACGATGGCCGCGGAGGTGAAAATGGCCACGGGCAGCCAGAGCGGCGGGAACCCGTGGTGCTGGAGGTAGAAACCGACGACCTCGCCGAGCTTCAAGTCCTCCGCCACTTTCGACAGCGCCCAGGCCAATGCGAGGATGACGAGCGCGCCTGACACGCGGGTCATGCCGTCCAGACCGGCGTCGGCCGCGTCTCGAATCGAGCACGCCCGCGTCACGAGGGTCAGAACCATCGCCAGCGTCGCCGCGGCGACGGCGCCGTAGAGGATCGACCGGTAGGGATCGGCGCCGTCCAGGATCGTGGTCAATCGCCCGACGATGGACATGGAGTCGCTGAGCGTGCCGGCTTCCACGGCGACCGCGACGCCCGTCTGATACAGTATGGCAATCGTCACGCCCAGCAGCGTCAGCACCGGCAGCAATCCCAGCCACCAGCGGGGCGTCGCCACCGTTTCCTCGTGGACGACCTTCGCGCGACCTCGGCCGTCATCCAGCGCGGCCAGTGCGGCCGTCTCTGACTTTTTCATCGGGCCGAAGTCGCGACACAGCAGCGCCACCAGAAACACCGCGATGATCGCAAAGAGCGCGTAGAACCTGTAGGGAACGCTCTGCCAGAACAGGCTCATGGCGCCCACGGCGGTCTGTCCGTCGGTCATCAGGAATTCGGGCGTTCCGCCGGGTGAGGCTGCCAGTAGATTCAGCCCGTTGTTGATGTAGTCAATTTCGGCGCCCACCCAGGTTCCCAGGAGCACCGAGGCGACCGGAGCGGCGGTTGAATCGACGATATAGGCGAGCTTCGCGCGGGACAGTTTGAGCCGGTCAAATACGGGCGCCATCGTCGGGCCGACGATCATGGCGTTCGCATAGTCATCGAAGAATACGAACATGCCGGACAGCCAGGCCGTCAGAGCGCCCCGGCGGCGCGACTTCGTTTCCCCCGCGACCAGTTGCACCATCCCGCTGGTGCCGCCGTTGCGGCCCATGACGCCGATCATGAAGCCGATGGCCATCGTGAAGACGATGATCGTCGCGTGGTTGTAGCTACCTCCATCTCCTTCGACGATGCCACCGATGATGTACTGCTCTACGGTCGCCCGGAAGCCGTTCATGATGAAAAGCGGGGCGTCCTGGATGCTTCCGACGGTGGCGTAGTAGGGCGTGCCGATCATCTCGGGCAGCATCATGTAGCTGCCGATCAGGACGCCGATGAACAGGGCGGGGACGACGGCGCGGAAGATGATCGCGAGCAGGATCGCGGCCAGCGGCGGGACGAAGACCTGCCACGCGGGGTCAAAGCTGGTGATCTCGGAAAGCGGCTTGTCGGTAGGCGCGGTCTCGATCGGGCCGGCCTCACCCTCCGCAGGGGCAGGCTGTGCTTGCGTTTCGGGTGTACCTTCGTCCTGTTGAGCCAGCGAGCCGGCCAGGGTGGCGGCCGCGGCAGGCGGGATCGGGTCGAGCGTCGCGCGGCTCTGGACGGTCAGCGTCAGGGCCGTCGTCACGACCGCGGCGGCCGCCATCCACCGCCAGCCGCTCATGGGTGTGCGATTCCGTTTCATTCGATTGCTCATCGCCATTCCGCTCCGAGACCCGATCCGATGGTGAATTGCGGACGTTTCTTCTCGTGAACCGGGTGCATCTTGTAAACGCCGCATTCGGCGCGGTCAACGTAAAAATCGGTGGGGACGCGGGAGAGGAAGCCACGGAGCGACGGAGCCACGGAGCCACGGAGCCACGAAGGGGAAGAGAGGCACGGAGGCAGTCAGGCGCGGAGGCACAAAGGGGGAAGAAGGCACGGGCCACTGAGCTACCGGGGGAAGAAGCCACGAGAAGACTACTCGGCGGTGCGGCTCGTCCTTGCTACCGCACTTTCCTCCGCGCGCTCGCGTCCTCCGCGGTTGGACAACGCCTGCGAGC
>CAZYLK010000138.1:0-16763 GCA_964648365.1 uncultured Phycisphaeraceae bacterium | reverse complement strand
GAAGCCGCCGACCCAAAGGGCCGTATCAAGTCCGCCTCTCGATCCACTCACTCCAGGTTGCGACTTCGATCGAGCAATTGGGGTCTGCTAGCCTCATCAGATCCCGGAACTTTCCATCTGCCGTCAGGATAACATCGCCGGCGTTAGCGTAGAGTGCCAGCGTGGCATCAGTTTTATCGTTCGGGTTCGGAGAGATTCTGCCTTTGAAGTTCGGATCGGTCCAGACATTGGCGTACCCCAGATGCATTGCAAGCAACACGCGCCCGAACATTCTTATGTACGGATTCGTGCGAGCAGCAGTGACAAGCTCCGCGGCAGAGGCGGCACTCCGCACCGACTTGTCTGTTCTTTGTGCGGCACTGGCAAACCAAGAGCCGAGCGGGCTATTCTCGTCCGCGAAGAACTTGTCGTACGCCGCGTCCAGGCTCTGAGCATTCCAGCTTTCCAGACTTTCTCCGCGGGACTTTGCATCCTGTATCTCTTTTTTATTGGCAGTCAGCTTTTGACGGAGTCCCTCAACCCAATCCCGATTGTCCTCAACTTGTTGCGTGGCGAACGGGTGAAGAGCAACGGGTGCGTCAGCGAGATGGTGCTTCAGGAGCCGGTGTCTTGCTCCATACGGAATGACTGGGTCGAACTGCCTTATCTGGGCCGCCGTCTTATTGCCGATCGCAGTTAGCACGGTTCCGGGGGAGAGTCCGAACCGCAGATTGAACTCGGCCGCGCCCAGCAGGCGATTCGCCGCAAAGCGACCTCTCAGCTGCTCGATGAGCACCTCCCCCGGCAGGACGAGTGTGATGTTCTGCTTCTGGCGCCGCGACAGTCGGCGACAACGCCGAATCGGGTCCAGTTGGTTGGAGTCGACAACGATCCTCACGCACCATCGGCTTCAAAGCCGCTCCGCAATGCTCTTCGCTTGCAGGAACAGTTGCAGATAATCTCGCCCGCCGGCCTTCGAGTCCGTGCCGGACATGTTGAAGCCGCCGAACGGCTGCACGTCGACCAGCGCCCCGGTGCATTTGCGGTTGAAGTACAGATTGCCGACGTGGAACTCGCGGCGGGCGCGTTCGAGGCGCATCCGGTCGTTTGAATAGAGCGCGCCGGTCAGGCCGTAGATCGTGCCATTCGCGATCGCCAGGCCGTCCTCAAAGTCGTTCGCCCTGATGAAGGCGAGCACCGGGCCGAAGATTTCTTCCTGGGCGATGCGGGCGTTGCGATCGACGCCGTCGATGATGGTCGGCGAGATGAAGTAGCCCTTCGACGGATGGCTCAGCCCGTCGAGCGCCACGCGGCCTTCGCCCTTGCCGATCTTGATGTACTCGTTGATCTTCTTGTGCGCCTTCTCGTCGATGACGGCGCCCATGAAGAAGTTCTCGCTCGACGCGGTGTCGCCGATGGTGATCCGCCTCGAGCGCTCGACCACGCGCTCCAGCACGTCGTCATAAACGTCCTTGTGGATGATCGCCCGGCTGCACGCGCTGCACTTTTGACCCTGGAAGCCGAACGCCGCGGCCGTGATCCCCTCCGCGGCCGCCTCAACGTCCGCCGTCTCGTCCACGAGGATGCAGTCCTTGCCGCCCATTTCGAGCACGCTGCGCTTCAGCCAGATCTGCCCCTCGACGACCTTCGCCGCCTTCTCGTAGATGCCGATGCCTACCTCGCGCGAGCCGGTGAAAGAGATGAACCGCGTCCGCGGATGCAGCACCAGCGTGTCGCCCACCGAACCGCCGGGGCCGGGCAGGAAGTTCAGCACCTGCTTCGGCAGGCCCGCCTCATGGAGAATCTCGACGACCTTGGCCGCGCAGACCGGCGACGTGCTGGCCGGCTTGAGCACGACCGTGTTGCCCGTGACCAGCGCGGCCGTGGTCATGCCGGCGCAGATCGCCATGGGGAAGTTCCACGGCGGGATCACCACGCCGACGCCGAGCGACATGTAGCGGACCTCGTTCTCCTCGCCCGGGAACGGCGTCGTCGGATGCCCGCCGCCGAGCCGCATCATCTCGCGGCCGTAGAAGTCGAGGAAGTCGATGGTCTCGCAGACGTCGGCGTAGGCCTCGATCCAGCTCTTGCTGACTTCGAACACCTGCCATGCGGACAGTTCGTAGACGCGGCGGCGCATGATGTGCGCCCCCTTGATCAGGATGCGACCCCGGGTAGTCGGGCAGACACGGCTCCACTCGGCGAAGGCGGCGTCAGCCGACGCGATGGCCTTGCGGGCCAGTTCCTCGTCGGCCTTGGACATGACCCCGACCACACGATCCGGGTCGGCCGGGCTGGTGGACTTGAACGTCTGCGTCGTGGTCACCGGCTCGCCGCCGATCCACAGCGGGTACGTGCGGCCAAGCTGTCCGCGAACGGATTCGAGCGCCGCCAGCATCTTCTCGCGCGGCTCGGGCTGGGTGAAATCGACGTAGGGTTCGGGGCGATAGGGGGTCAGCATGGTGTCGTCCTCCGTTATTGACGTTGCTCTTGCGAGGTCGCTCCCGGCCGCCGCGGCGCCGGCGGACGGCCGCGCGCCTGCGGCATCCTCATCTGGACCGCCATTCTAGCCGGGCGAGCCGAACTTGCCCACGTGTCGGAGGCTCGTGACCTGCGGCCGGTCTGCGCCGGCGTGACCGGTCGGCGCAGGCGACCAGAGGCCCGCGGCGCGCTGCTGGTGGCACGCTGCTGGTGGCAGGGTACCACCCGCGCGCGCCGGGTGGCGGGTGCCAGCCGCGCGCCGCTCCTGTCATGCTGGAGCGGGCCACCGTCGTCGGCACTGTCCGGATCGCACCACACTCCTGCGTCGAGGGATCGCCCGGTGTCCGCCAACCGACTTACTCGCAGGAGACGTTTCCGCACGTTCCCGGGCACTCGTCAATGCAGACTTCGTGCCCGCCCGGTTCGACGTTGGTGAACTTGGCCTTGGCCTTACCCTTCGCGTTGACCGACACGGGGATGCGCGTCTGCCCGTCCAGCGAGAGCGTCAGCGTCGTCCCTTGCTCCAGGCCGGACTTGACCTTCGCCTTGACCTTGCCGCGTTTGCACTTGAGCGACAGCTTCTTGATTGCGTCGCAGTCCAGCCCGGAGGCGGTCACCACGGTGAAGCAGCCCATGAAGTTGAAGCTGCCCACGAACTCGGCGTGATATTCGCCCAGCACGTTGCCGCTCAGGTCCAGCTTGTACCAGGTTGCGTCGGGCGTATCACCGACGTAGAGCGCTCCCGCGGCCGCGACCAGGGCATCCAGGGCAAAGTCGTCCGGATTGACGCCGTTCGGGAAGGGGATGAACCGGGAAAACGTGGGCAGCGCCTCGCCGTTCAACTCGTAGACGTAGATACCGTCGATGTAGTTCATCGCGTACAGGTAGTCGCCCATGATCTCGACGTCGCCCACGTCGCCGCCCAGTTCTTCGCCGAAAATGCCGACAAATGTGCCATCCGTCTTGAACATCAGGATCTGCTCGGTCCACGCGCCCGGGTTGTAGCGCGACGCGATGAAGACCGCGTCCTCGTTACCGGTGGGGGTGCCCTGGTTGTGCTGAAGCTGCGTCACCGTGTAGTCCCGGACCCAGTTTCCGTCGGTGGTGTAGCGCGTGACGGTTCGCTGCCCGGTGCCCTGGCCGGCGGTGGCGATGAGCAGGTCGCCCGTCGTCGTCGAGCCGATGCCCTGAACGTACGACTCGATGTGATCGCCGAGCGGCGAGTCAAGTGCCAGCGGACCGATCTCGTCGCCGCTGATCGCGTTCCACTGGTGAATGCCGTGGAAGAAGATGGTGGCGCCGTACATCGTCGTGTCCACGACGACGAGGTTGCGGCTGAACCCGAAGTCATTGAAGTTGTTGCCGAGGATCTGAGCCGGTTCGCCGAAGTCGGTGAACTGCTGGGCTGTCTGTTGATCCTGCCCGCCGAAGGCGTCCTGCCAGACGCCGCCCCAGACGATCTCGCCCCGGGCCGCGGCGGATCCCGCCATCCATACCGCCCCCATTGCTACAAATCGTGCAAAATGCTCCCTGCCGCACATAGGATTCCCCCGTGTTTCCGCCACTGTTTCAGCCGTCTACGCCACCTTGGCGCAGCCGATGTTCAGTATACCGGTTCACCCGCCAGAATCGAAACGCTCTGGTGAGAGAACGAACGGGGTGGGTGGACCGCGGCGCTGCAGCGGGGCCGCGGTCGCTACAGGAAAGCGCGTTCGACGGCCCAGTACAGTCCCACCAGCGCGATCGCCCCGGACAGCGGGCGCACGACGACGTTGCGGTAGCGCTGGTCGCGGCGGAACCAGCCGACCGCGAGGAACGCCAGCGTCACGACTGCCAGTTGCCCCGCCTCAACCCCAAGATTGAAGCCGATCAGCGCGGCGGGGAATCGATCCGCCGGCATCCCGAGATCCTTCAATACGTCCGCGAAGCCCAGCCCGTGGAGCAGGCCGAACGCGAAGACAATCGCCGGCCGCCAGGGCTTCAGATCCCGCGTAAAAATGTTCTCAACGGCGACGTAGGCAATCGACAGCGCGATCAGCGGCTCGACCACGCTTGACGGGAGCGTCACCACGCCGCGCATCGCCAGCCCGAGCGTTACGGAGTGTGCAATGGTGAAGGCCGTCACCTGCCACAGCAGCGGGCGAGCCTTGGGGCTGAGCAGGAAGAGGCCCAGTACAAACAGGATGTGATCCAGCCCCTTCGGCAGGATGTGTTCGAAGCCGAAGACGAGGTAGCGGCCGAAGATGTCACCGCGGGGTTCGACCGCGGCCCCGTCGCGCGGCTCGCCGATCGTGAAGGGTGGGCTGTCTTCGCCGGGTCCAAGCGTGTACTTCCACCCGCCTCCGGAGCGCTCGTCCAGGATGGTCAGTTGGACGATCTGGAACGACCGCGACGCGCCGAACGTGAACGTCGCCGCGCCATCCGGCATGCGCCCTTCCAGGCGGGCCGTAGTGCCCAGAACAGTGTCCTCTTCCGGCGCGGCCCGCCACGCCGCGCCATACTCCGGAAACGTGACGCGGGGCAGCACCTTCTGCCCATCGAACCGGACCCGAACGCGCCGCTGAACCGTCTCGCGGCCGGCCTCGATGACCTCCGCCAGCCGTTCCGGCGGTTGCGCCCGCAGCGCCTCGGCCACGTGCGGCGTCGGCGTCGAAGGCGCGACGCCGAGTGCGAGCGCGTCCACGTGGATGCGCATGTCGAACATGTAGGTGCCGTCGCGCTTCAGCACCGCCACCACCTCGGTAACGGTGAAATCGTGCGCCAGGGCGGGCGCCGTCAGCGCGCAGCCGAGCACGGCGGCGATCAGCCCGAGCGTCCGCGCGGCGGATTCGTGACGTTGATCTTGAGTCCGGTGGAGCACGAGCCGTATGTACGCCGGTCACGCCGCCGGGGTCAAGATTCTGTTGCCACATCTCGCGGGAGAGGGGTATCCTGCAGCCATGGACGCACCGCACCGTGGTCACTTGGAGCTTCCCGAGATCGTACGTATCGAACCCGGCCGCGATCTGACGCTCGCCGACGTGGTCGCGGTCGCGCGCGGTCGCGCCGGCAGCGATACCGGCTCGGGACCGCAACGAGGGCGCGTCGCCTACGCCCGCGTTGAACTCGCCGGCGACTGGGAAGCGCGCTGCCGGCGATCGGCCGACTACGTGCGTCACGTCATGGACGTGGTTCACCGGCACGACGAGGCGGGACTCGCCTGCCTGGTGAAGGAGCATTTCGCCGCGTCGGGCCGCAGGGCGCCGGCGTCCATCGAGCGTCTGCTTGCGGCGGGCGAAGGCGACGCGGATGCCATCCGCAAACTCGCCGAACGCGCGCTCATCTACGGCATCACCACCGGCTTTGGCGTCAACAAGGACAAGCCCATCCGCAACCGCGACGACGTCGTCGCGATGCAGTTCAACATTCTCCGCAGCCACGCGACCGGCGTCGGCGATCCCTTCCCGGTCGAGGTCGTTCGGGCGGCCATGCTGATCCGCGTGCGGGCCTTCGTCGAGGGGTGGTCGGGCGTGCGGCCGCAACTGGTTCGGTTCATCGTCGCCATGCTCAACGGCGGCGTGCATCCGTGGGTGCCGCAGCAGGGGTCCGTTGGATCCAGCGGCGATCTGTGTCCGCTGTCGCACCTGTTCTTGACGCTCATCGGCGAGGGACATGCGTGGGGGCCGCGGGATGTCGCCGCAGCGGCGCCCACCGCAGCCGGGCTGCCCACCGTCGCCGCCGTCCCTCCGCAGCCGCCGCGGCCTGCCTGCGACGCGCTGCGCGAAGCCGGCCTGGAACCACTGGCCACGCTCGAACCCAAGGAAGGGCTGGCGCTGACCAATGGCACGTCGGTGACGACGGGCGTCGCGGCGCTGGCGTGCTACGATGCCAGCGTGCTGCTCGGCACCGCGAACCTGGCGGCGGCCATGTCGCTGCAAGCGCTGCACGGCTGCACGCGCGCGTTCGATCCCAAAGTCCATTCGGTTCGTGGCCACGATGGCCAGCGACAGGCCGCTCGTGCGATCTTCGAGCACGCGCGCGGCGGGCAGTTCCTGGACGAGTCCGGGGACGTACAGGACGCCTACTCGCTTCGCTGCGCCCCGCAGGTTCACGGCGCCGCCTGGTCGGCGATCGAGCACGTCTGGCAGATCGTCGAACGCGAGGTCAACGCCGTTACGGACAATCCCCTCTTGTTCTCCGATGCCTCCGCTTTCGACGCCGCCGAGCGGGAACCGTACGACGCTTACGCCAAGTGCCTATGGGATGCCTATTCGGGCGGCAATTTTCACGGCGAACCTGTCGGAATGGTGTGCGATTATCTCAAGATCGCCGTCGCGGAACTGGCCAACATCAGCGAGCGGCGGATTCAGCACATGCTGGACCGCAACCACAATCGCGGCCTGCCCGCCAATCTGTGGCCGGATGACGCTTCGGGCACAACCCCGGCGGGACTGAACTCGGGACTGATGCTGACACAGTACGCGGCCGCGGCGCTGGTGTCGGAGAACAAGGTTCTCTGCCACCCGTCCAGCGTGGATTCCATTCCGACGTCCTCGAACGCCGAAGATCATGTCGCCATGTCAACCACGGCCGCCCGTCACGCGCGGCAGGTGTGCGCAAACGTGCGGAACGTCCTGGCATTTGAGCTCGTCGTCGCGGCGCAGGCGCTGGAGATCCTCGGCCGCAGAGCGGACGGGGGGGAACTGTCCGCCGTGCTCAGCCCGGCCGCGGCCGCGGCCCTGACGCACCTCCGTACGCCGTGGGACGGTACCGCGGTTCCATTCCTGCAGTCGCGCGACGTGGTGATGTGGCCGCTGGTTGCGGCCGCGGCATCGCGGATCGCGGACGCATCGATCCTCCGTGCGGTTCGGTGAGTGCAGGCGCCGCTCAAACGAACTCCCAAGAGCGGCCTACTCGATCAGCGAGTCGTGCTGGCGCAGCTTCTGCAATCCCTCGAACAGGCGGGACTTGACGACCGACTCCTTCAGGTCGAGCACTTCCGCGATCTCCGATCGCGACAGCCCGACGGCGTATCGCAGCCGCAGGATCTCCCGCTGCGACTCGGGCAGCGTCGCCAGCACCCGCTTGATCCGCGAGCGTGTCTCGACCCGCACCAGGCGGGTCAGATTGCCGGTCCAGGAGCCACCGAGCTGCGATTCGGCGGGCAGCTCACCCTCGCCGGCCCGCCGGGCGCGACGGCGACCCATGTCAAAGCAGAGGTTTCGCGCGATCCGCAGCATCCACGCCCGAAAGTTGTCCGGCACGAAGTCCGCCCGCAGGACGCGGCAGAAGACCTCCTGCACCGCGTCTTCTGCGTCCTCGCGATTGTTGAGGTAGCTCCAGCAAAAGCTGTAGACCGTCTCGCGATAGAGATCGTTCAACAGACGGCCGGCGGCTTCATCGCCGGCCCGCAGACGTCCGATCAGCGATTGCGTCAGGTCGGGGCGTTCCGGAATCGACGTGTCCACCGTTGTGCTCAAAAACACCCTCCAGCATCGACCCACTGCCGTCGGAGACGAGGCCGCTTCTTCCCCACGCGGCGTTCTGCCGAGCACTGGATCATAGCAGGAATCACACGCCGCAGGAGACAAAAAAACACGTCATGCCTCCATCAAATCGGCCGGGTGCCGCTTTCGCGCCCGCTTTTCGCTTGATAGAGCGATAGACGAGGTCGCGCGCCGGGGGTTGCGGCGGCGCGAGTAGTGAAGTTTGGTGGGTAATTGGCCCTACTTGGCAGGTGGCAGTGAGGACCGAATCGTGACTGTAAATCAAATCCGAGGCGCCTGTGCGATCGCCGCGGCGCTTTCCTGCGTGCCGACGACGGGCGTCGCGTCAGATGTCTATTGGGTCGGGTACCAGAACGGATGCATGGTCAGCCACCCGGACGTGGGGTCGTTCTTTCACGGGGACAACTGGTTCGGGTTTGCGGTTCCCGGCACCGGCGACGTGGCCAGATTCGGAACCGGCTACGATCCGCAGGGCAACGGCGTGCGGCCGCACGTGATCCACTTCGGGGACTTCTGTCTCAATGTGTCCAACTGCCCGAATCCGATTCCGCTGCCCGGCGGCGCGGCCGCGAATGCGGGGCTGGTGATGCAGTCGGACGTGTGGACGTTCGATTTCGATCCCGGCAGCGTCGGGGGATGCAACCCGCCCGGCAACAAGCCGGGCGCGTACGCCGTCAATGGCAACATCGTGATCGGCGACTTCGTTCAGGAAACCGGCCAGCCCGGCACGGCGTCGCTGAGCCTGCGCGGGGCAGGGATGTTCGCGACGGACGGGGCCGTCATCGGCGCCGTCACCGGGTCACGCGGATCAGTCTCGATCGAAGATGGAGACACGACCTGGTCCGTTCGCCAGTCACTTGTCGTCGGGGGCTTCGGCGTCGGAACGCTTCGCGTCGCGAACGCGGCTCATCTCTCCACCGGGGCCGGCTCACTCGGCAGCAGCGACGGCCAGAACGCCTACGGCGACGGAACCGTAACCGTGACAGGCGCGGGATCGACATGGGACGGGGCGGAATGGCTGGACATTGGCAGCGGCGGAACGGGCGAACTGGTTGTCGAGAACGGCGGCCGCGTGACGAACGCCTTTACGCGCATGTCCGTGTTTCGCGAGCGCGCAACAGGGACGGCGGTGGTCCGCGGGCAGGGCTCGCGCTGGGATCTGGACTCGTTCCTCGATCTCGGGAACTCCGGTGATGCGACGCTGACGATTGCGGCGGGCGGGCGCGTGACCGTGCCGACCTCGGCGATCGGGCTGGCCTCGACATCGACGTGTGCGGCGGTCGTCCGCGGACAGGGATCATCATTCAACCTGAGCGGGGGCCTGGAAGTGGGCCGATTTGGCGTCGGGACACTTCTTGTGGAAGACGGCGCCACGGTCTCATCCGGCGCCGGCAACCTCGGCGGCAGCGATGGGCAAAACGCGCACGGAAATGGAACGGTGACGGTTTCAGGGACCGGATCGACGTGGAACGTCGAGCAGTGGCTGGACATCGGCAGTGGCGGCACGGGCGAGCTGATCGTCGAGAATGGCGGACAGGTCGCAAGCGCCTTCACGCGCATGGCGGGATTCAGGGAGCAGGCGCTGGCGTCCGCTGTGGTCAGCGGTGCCGGATCAAACTGGACCCCGGCGTCCTTTCTGGACGTGGGCAATGCCGGCAACGCGACGCTGTTGATCGAGCGCGGCGGTTCGGTGTCAACGTCGGTGGCGGCGATCGGGTTGGGTTCAGCGTCGAACAGTTCAGCCACCGTACGCGGCGAGTCCTCATCGCTAACGGTCGACGGATCGCTGGTCGTTGGCAGCCTTGGCGCCGGCGAATTGACGATCATCGGCGGCGCGGCGGTCAGCAGCGGATCCGGGTTCCTTGGCGGAAGTGACGGCCAGAACACCTTTGGTGACGGAACCGTCGTTGTATCCGAAGCGCCGTCGAGGTGGGCGATCGACGGCCCGCTGGACGTGGGTGGCGGCGGGACGGGACACTTGACGATCCAGTCCGGAGCGCACGTCTCAAACAGCTTCGCCCGGTTGGGAGGTTTCCAGCCGAATGCGTCGGGCATCGTCGTCGTCAGCGACCCCGGCTCCAGGTGGACCAGTTCATCGTTCGTCAATGTCGGCGATTTCGGCAGCGGCGAGGTGTCGGTAGTGAACGAGGGCGTGGTCGCCGCTGCATCGATGCGCGTTTCATCGACAGGGGTGTTGCGGGGCAACGGCGTCGTCCAGAGCGTGGTCACCAACGCCGGGGAGGTTCGTCCCGGCCCTGCAACGGACACACTGAGAATCGAAGGCGACTACCACCAGGGCGCGGACGGAACGCTCTTCATCGAACTGGGCGGGACGAACCCCGGCGGCAGCCATGATCGCCTGGTCGTCGACGGCGACGTGACGCTGGACGGCGTTCTGGACATTGCACTGGTGAACGGCTTCGCGCCGTCGCTGGGCGATCAGTTCGACATCGTGGGAAGCAATCTGCCCGGCGGCGCCTTCTCCCGCGTCGACGGCGGCAACCTCGGGGGGGGGCTTGTCCTCCAGCCGGTGTACCTGTCCGACGGCGTGTCGCTGGTGGCCGGCACTGAGGTCCGATGCCAGGACATCCGCAAATTCAAGGCCGACTGCGTCGATCGCAAGCTGACGGTGAAGGTGAAGTCATCCCTGGCGCAAAACACACCCATGATCATCGACAATGCGGGGGAGCTGGCCGTGATGACGGTCAAGGGAAATGGGAAGGGAAAGGCGAAGTTCAAGAAGCAGTCGGGTGAGCATCGGGTCTTAATCGTTGATTGCCCCGAATTCGAACGTGTCGTCGACTGCGGCAAATGATCACGTTTCTGCTGGTCTTTGTCAGCGACTCGCGTGGTGTAACGATTGGCTGCTACGAAGCGGAATTCTGGCCTCCCGAGAAGCAGTGACATTGGAAAGGACTGTGACAGGTGGCATCGATGCAGGCTCGGATATTGACTGGAATGGTCGTCGTCCTGTCGTCGGGATTCGAACTGCGTGCCGAGGACAATTTCTGGGTGGGTTACCAGAACAACTGCATGCAGAATCACCCCGATGTCGGGTCGTTCTTTCACGGCGACAACTGGCTCAACTTCGTCGTGCCCGGCGCCAACGACTCGGCGATCTTCGGCTCAGGCGTGGACCCGCAGGGCAATGGCGTCCGCCCGCACACGCTCCACTTCGGGGATTTCTGTCTTGATGTGCCCAACTGCCCGAATCCCATTCCCGTACCCGGCGGCAACGCCACGAATGCGCGCCTCGTGATGCAGTCCGATTCGTGGGTCTTTGACTTCGATTCCGGCAGCATCGGCAACTGCCAGCCACCAGGTAACGTGGCAGGGAGCTATGTAGTCGGCGATAGCGTCGTGGGCGACATCATCGGATCCACCGGGCAGCCGGGCACGGCGTCGCTGGAGGTTCGCGGCCAAGGCACTTTTACCACCAGCGCGTTTTTCCTCGGCATGGCACCAGGATCGTCGGGCAGCGCGGTAATTACCGGCGCCGACACGCTATTCGTTGGGCAGGTCAACGCTGGTTGGTTGGGCCATGGCCGCTTGACCATCCAGAACGGCGCCGCGGTGCAAAGCGGCGCAGTGCAGTCGCCCGGACTGGCGTTGCTTGACGGATCGTCGGGCGAGGTTCGCGTCACCGGCGCTGGTTCGCACTGGACGATCGACGCTCAACTGCTCCTCGGCCTTCGCGGTCGTGGTACGGTCGAAGTGCTCGACGGCGGCCTCGGTCGCGGTAACGAAACTCTGGTAGGCGGGTTCGCGTCCGGAGACGGCGCCTTGATCGTCAGCGGGAACGGCTCGCATTGGGATGAGCGCGCCGGACTCCAGATCGGCGTGGATGGAAATGGAAGGCTCGATGTTTCGTCGAAAGGAACGGTCTCGTCACGGTTCGGCACGGTTGCCAGCGCAACCGGCTCGCGCGGGCTCGCTGTCATCCGCGGCCGCGGCGCGGCGTGGACCATCGCCGAGGGCGCCCTGACGATCGGGCGGCTCGGCCACGGCACGATGGAGGTGAGCGACGGCGGAACCGTGCGAAGTCCGCTGGGTTTCATTGGGTTTGGCGATGCAAACGCGGCGGGCGAGGGATCGGTCATCGTGAAGGGCTCGCGCTCCGCGTGGAGGATGGAGAACGCTTTGGTCATAGGTGGCGGCGGGACCGGAAGGCTGGAAGTCCTGAGCGGAGGAACGCTCACCAGCCGCTCGGCATGGCTTGGAACCCGCCACGCCAGCGCGACTGGAACGGCCGCGGTCCGCGGGCGAGGTTCCACGTGGGTGAACGAACTCAACGTCGTCGTCGGGGAAGTCGGCGCCGGCGCCTTGTCCGTCGAAGACCAAGGGCGATTGAGCGCGGCGTCGGTAGAGGTGAACGCCAGGGGCGCGCTGAGCGGCAACGCCACTGTGGAAGCGGACGTAACGAACGGCGGCGAAGTTCGCCCCGGCGCGTCCGTCGGTGAACTGACCGTTGAGGGCGCCTATCGGCAGACTCCGGAAGGCGTCTTGCTGGCCGAGATTGGCGGCCACGATCACGACCGACTCATCGTTGACGGCGCGGCGGACCTCAACGGCGAACTCCAGATCGAATTCGCAGAGGGGTTCACGCCGCAATTGGGCGACGTATTCGAACTGGTGGCGTGCCAGTCCAGGTCGGGCGAGTTCGCCCGCATCGAGGCGGACGAAATAGGCGAGGGACTCTACTTCAAGGCCGCCTACGACGCTCGGTCCGTAACCCTGGCCGTCGGCAGCGACGTCACCTGTGACGAGATTCAACGGTTCAAGGCCAAGTGCCGCAACGGAACGCTGAAGGGCAGCATCAAGTCGTGGCTGCCTCCAGACACTCCGCTGGTCATCGACAACGCGGGCGACCAATCCATCGTCGCCCTCGACGGCCGCGGAAGCGGCAAGTTCAAGTACCGTGACCAGACCGGCGAACGCCGAGTGGCCCTAGTCGAGTGCCGGGAGTTTGAACGGCTGGTGAATTGCAATCCATGAGTGGCCGACTGGAAGACGCGGAAACCGCGGCGCCCGGGTTCGGCCCGGAAGGGCAAGAATATCCCATGAAGAGAAAATACTCATCTACGATCGCTTCGCTCGCTGTCACGCTCTCCTTCGCCTGCGGCGTGTCCGCCGCGGATATCATCTGGGTGGGTTACCAGAACAACTGCATGCAGAGTCACCCGGACGTCGGCTCGTTCTTTCACGGCGACAACTGGCTTAACTTCGTCGTGCCGGGCGCCAACGACTCGGCGATCTTCGGCTCAGGCGTGGACCCGCAGGGCAACGGCGTGCGCCCGCACACGCTGCACTTCGGCGACTTCTGTCTCAATGTGTCCAACTGCCCGAATCCCATCCCGGTCCCCGGCGGCAACGCCGTCAACGTCTGGCTGGTGATTCAATCGGATTCATGGACGTTTGATTTCGATCCCGGCAGCGTCGGCAACTGCCAGCGGCCCGGCAACGCGGGTGGGAGCTACACGGTCACCGGCGGCGTGATCATCGGTGACCGGATCCAACAGACCGGCCAGCCGGGCACGGCCGCATTGACCGTTCGAGGATCGGGTGCGTTCCACCAGAACGGCAGCGTGGTGCTCGGTCAGGTTGCCGGCTCGGGCGGTAGCATCGTGCTGGCCGACCCGAGCGTATCCTGGCAGACGGGCGGACCGATCATCGTCGGCAGAGCGGGCTCGGGGGCAATGGCAATCTCGCAGGGCGCGCGAATCGGCGCGGAGTGGTGCCGGCTCGGAGAGTCCGCGACGGGATCCGGTTCGATGTCCATCGCGGGGCCGAACTCGTCCTGTGACCTGGCGGGTGACTTGTGGGTTGGTGGCGACGGACCGGGAGATCTGGCGGTGTCAGCCGGAGGCCGGATCACCGCGGGAGGGTGGTCTTTGTTGGCTGCGGCCCCCGACTCCGTTGCCACAGTGACACTCGACGGAGCAGGAACGTCCTGGTCGACTGCCGATTTCATCACTCTGGGGCTTCGCGGCGAGGGAACGGTTCGAGTGGCGGCCGGCGCCGAGGTGATCGCCGCAACGTGCTTCCTGGGGCAACTGGAGACCGGTTCAGGGTCTCTTACCGTGACCGGCAGGAATTCTGCGTGCCGGCTCACGCGTGACTTGACCGTGGGGAATACGGGAACGGGGATCCTGTCGATCGCCGGCGCCGGGATCGTAACCGTCCAGACCGGAACGTGCAGGATTGCAGGTGGCTCCAGCGCCGAAGGCGAACTCGAGGTCACCGGGCGCAACTCTGCATTGAATGTCGGCGGCGAACTCTGGGTCGGCGGGGATGGCGATGGCGTTCTGGCGGTGGAGCAGGGCGGAGCCGCATCCGCGACGGGCTGGTCGTCGATTGGCGTGGGCGCCGGATCGCGCGGCGCGGCGCGAGTCACCGGGCGCGGATCGAGCCTCGACGTCGGTCGCTGGCTCAACGTCGGTCAGAGCGGCGTCGGGACGCTGGTGATAGAAAGCGGCGCGTCGGTGCGATGTGGAGAAGGTAGCAGCATCGGCTTGCTGGACGGTGCTGAGGGAAGCGTCACGGTCAGAGGGAAGCGCTCGCGTTGGACCAGTGCGGCCGACGTCGCCGTGGGCAACCAGGGATCGGGTCTCTTGTCGATTGATGACGGTGGGCGGGTCGACGTCACTGGGTTGCTTCGCGTCGCGCTCCATGCCGATCATGCAGGAACAGTGCGCGTGTCCGGCGCCGACTCGCGCCTCGACGTGAACGGGCGAATACACGTGGGCGAGGCGGGCGACGGCCGGCTGACCCTGGACGGGTCCGCAATCGTGGCTGCTGATACGCTGGCCGTTCGTCCGACGGGGAAGGTGCTCGGAAGCGGGACGGTCGATGCTGTCGTGGAGAACAGCGGCGAAGTTCGTCCGGGCCTGTCGGCGGGTCGGTTGACGATTGGGGGCGAATACCGCCAGACCGCTGGCGGAACGCTTCTCATTGAACTGGGGGGCAGCGAGCCGGCGGAGGAACACGACCAGCTTGCCGTGCATGGGCCGGTGACGCTGGCCGGAACTCTGGATCTGACCGTCATCAACGGCTACGAGCCGGCACTGGGCGATCGCTTTGACGTGCTGACGTATGCGAGGCGCGCGGGAACGTTCGAGCAGGTCGACGGGCGTGAGCTCGGCGGCGGACTGACGCTGAGACCTGTGTACGGGCAAACGGGTCTGACGCTCGTCGTCGGCACCGACGTCAACTGCGAGGAACTGCGGAAGTTCGCCGTTAAATGCTCCAATGGCAGACTGACCGCGAGCGTGAAGTCATCCCTGGCCCCAAACACACCCCTGATCATCGACAACGACGGCGACCTGGCGGTGATGACGGTCAAGGGAAATGGTAAGGGCAAGGTCAGGTTCAAGAACCAGTCCGGAGAACATCGGGTCACGGTTGTGGATTGTCCGGAGAACGAGAGGACCGTCGCATGCGGCGGATGACAGCGGCGGGCGCGGCGAACTGCCGCGCCCGGTATCGTTGCAGGGAGATTGTCCTCTCCGCCGCCGATCCCCAAGGGAGCTTGCGGGCGTTCCGGTCTACTGCGGGAAAGCCGCCGGCGCCGTGTCCATGAACCCTTCACCGTCGAGCGCTTCCATGAAGGCCACCAGCGCGTCGATTTCGCTTTCGGTCAGCCCCAGCGGCTTGATCTTCGGCGACAGGTTCGGGTTCTTGTGCCCGCCCTGGTTGTAAAGTTCCACGACCTCGCGGAGCGTCTTGACTGAGCCGTCGTGCATGTAGGGCGCATGGCGGGTCACGTCGCGCAGCCCCGGCGTCTTGAACGCGCCCAGGTCGCCCTGGCGATTGGTCACGGCGTATCGCCCCTCGTCCTTGAACTTGCCCGTCGCCGGGTCGAAGCCGACGCCGAGATTGTGGAAGAGGGAATCGGTGAAGTTCTGACCCAGGTGGCACTGGTTGCAGGCCGCCTTGTTGTGGAAGAGTTCATGTCCGAGCTTCACCTCTTCGGGTACGGCCGCCTGATCCCGTTTCTTCCGCCAGCGGTCCCAGGGCGAATTGCCGCTCATGCGGGTGCGCTCGTAATCGGCAATCGCCCTGGCCACGCGGTCGGGCGTGATCTGCGGGCTGCCGAACGCCTCCTCGAAGTACCGGGCATAGCCCGAAATCCCGCTGAGCGTGCTGATCATCGTGTCGTGCGTGTTGCCCATCTCGATCGGGTTAGCGACCGGGCCCAGCGCCTGTTCCTCCAGCGACGCTGCCCGGCCGTCCCAGAAGAAGTGTGGATAGAGCGTCCATGCCTGGTTGGTGAACGACGGCGCCTTGCGGGTGCCCTTCTGGCCGTTGATGCCGGTGGAGACGGGGGTCGGCTCGGAGAAGGCATTCTCCGGCCGGTGACAAGTGGCGCAGGAAATCGTGCCGTCTGCAGAGAGCCGCTTGTCGTAAAAGAGCCACCGGCCGAGCCGAACTGTTTCCGGCGTGGGGGGGGTCTCCAGATCCCTGAATTCCGAGTCGATGCCCAGCGGGGGCTTCGGAAGCGGCCTGACCGGGTTGGCTTTCTCCCAGGCGGGCGGCTCGGCCGCGACGGGCTGGGCGAGGATGATCGCCATCAGCAGGACTGCGGCGGCGGCCGGCATGGCGCGGCGGACGGCTCGGTGGTACGCACGGTTCATTTCAAGGGCTCCTGCAACGGCGGGTGAGTGATCTCGCTCCGCCAGTCTCGAACGCGCGGCATCGGTGTGCCGCCCCCCGGCCCGTGACCCGCGCGCACCGCGGGCACGTTACTCCGCCATCAGCGGTGCAAGTGACGTGCCAGCGGATGCCAGACTCGAAGGACGGCCGGGAGACCCGGTCTAG
>CAZYLK010000137.1:0-16763 GCA_964648365.1 uncultured Phycisphaeraceae bacterium | reverse complement strand
GGCAGGGATTCGATCGCCCGGGCTCGCACTTCCTCCCACGGGCTCGATGCGAGCGCCAGCGAGGCGACGGGAACGACATCGGGTGAGAGTTCGCCCTCGGTTGCGAGTGAAAGCAGTCGCTCCGCGCCTCCTTTCGTTCGCGCAAGAGAGCGCGCCGCCTGACCGGCGAAAGCCCTCACTACTCGTGGTACCGGCGTCGTTGCTGGCCAACTGGCGCAGCGAGGCGAGGAAGTTCGCACCGTCGCTGATGCTGACGTTTCTGCACCCGGCGGAGACGGATCGAAAATCCCTGGAGGAGATTGCGAAAGCGCCGGCCCGGCGGCTGGGCCAGACGGATCTGGCCATCACGACCTACGCCATGCTCACGCGGCAGGAGTGGCTCGCGAAGGTCGATTGGAACCTGGCCATCCTCGACGAGGCCCAGGCGATCAAGAATCCGTCCACGCGGCAGACCAAGTCGGTGAAAAAACTCACAGCCGACGCCCGCGTCGTGCTGACCGGGACGCCGGTCGAAAATCGCCTCGGCGACCTGTGGTCGCTGTTCGATTTCCTCAATCCGGGCCTGCTCGGGTCGGCGACGGTCTTCAAGTCATTTGTCAAGAATATGGAAGCCCGGGCGGAAGATCGGTTCGCACCCTTGCGGCGGCTGGTGGGGCCGTACATTCTGCGGCGACTCAAGACGGACCGGTCGATCATCGAGGATCTGCCGGAGAAAGTAGAGACGACGCAGTATTGCAGCCTGACCAAGACGCAAGTTCGCCTGTACGAGCAGACGGTGCAGCGCATGCAGAAGGCGCTGGAAAGCGTGGAAGGCATTGCCCGCCGGGGACTTGTCTTGCAGACGCTCATGCGCCTCAAACAGGTGTGCAACCATCCCAGCCAGCTCACCGGCGACGCCGACTACGCCCCCGCCGAGAGCGGCAAGTTCGGTCGGCTGGCCGAGATCAGCGAGGAACTGGCCGAACGACAGGAAAAGGTCTTGATTTTCACGCAGTTTCGTGAGATCATCCCGGCATTGGCGGATCATCTGGCGACGGTGTTCGGCCGCGCCGGGCTGGTCCTGCACGGAGGTACGACGGTCAAGGCGCGCAAGGACGTGGTCAGGCAGTTTCAGAGCGACAACGGCCCCCCCTTCTTTATCCTCTCGCTCAAGGCGGGCGGCACCGGGCTCAACCTCACCGCCGCGTCCCACGTTGTTCATTTCGATCGCTGGTGGAACCCGGCGGTCGAGAACCAGGCGACGGACCGCGCCTTCCGCATCGGGCAGAAGCGCAACGTATTGGTCCACAAGTTCGTGACCCGCGGCACCATCGAAGAGCGCATTGACGCGATGATCGCCGAAAAGCGGCACCTGGCGGACGAACTGCTCGAGACCGACGGTGAAGTGAATCTGACAGAACTGGCGGATGACGAACTGATGGATCTGGTTCGCCTCGACGTCACCCGCGCACAGGTATAAACGGCGGAGCCTGACATGGCCTGGATGCAATGGCGACCTTACGTTTCGGTGGCCCAGCGGCGTGCAAACGCGGCGAAGAAGATGAGCGCCCTGCGCAAGAAGGGCAAGGACATTCAACCGATCGAGATCGAGGGGCGCACGATCGCGCGCAGCTTCTGGGGCAAGGGCTGGTGCGACCATCTCGAGTCGTTTTCCGACTACGAAAACCGCCTGCCCCGCGGGCGCACCTATGTGCGTAACGGGTCCGTCTGTCACCTGGAGATCCGGCCGGGGCGTATCGAGGCGATCGTGAGCGGCTCGGAGTTGTACAACATCCGCATCGACATCGAGAAGCTCAAACCAGCCGTCTGGAAGAAGGTGAAGCAGCAGTGCTTAGGGCGGATCGGCTCCATGCTCGAACTCTTGCAGGGCAAGCTGTCCGACGGCGTCATGGCGGTCGTCGCCGATCGCGACGACGGCCTTTTCCCGAAACCGAGCGAGATCAAGCTCAATTGCAGTTGCCCTGACTGGGCGACCATGTGCAAGCACGTCGCCGCCGTGATGTACGGCGTCGGCAGCCGGCTCGACACCCGGCCGGAACTGTTGTTCCTGCTCCGCGACGTGGATGCGCAGGAACTGATCTCCGCGGAACTGACGGTTCCGACGGATGCGGTTCTCGACGGCGCGCTCGACGACGGGCAGCTTGGCGACATCTTCGGGATCGATCTGGACGACGCCGATACGCCGCCTGCGTCCGCCAGGCCGTCAGCGAAGCGCGGTTCACGCAAAGCATCGCCCAAACGTGCGCCGGTAATGCGCACCGTCCGCAACGGGCGCCGCACGGCCGCCGCGCAGACGGCGCCTGCACGCCCGGCACGCGACGGGAAGAACGGAAGTCAGCCGGCGCCGCGAGACGGCCGGCAGCACGGCAAGACGGTGGAGGTTGCGAGTTGGGAGCCGACCGGCGAGTCCATTGCCCTGGTGCGCAAACAACTCGGCTATACGGCGGCCCAGCTTGCCCGGCGGCTCGACGTCACCGCGGCCAGCGTCTATCGCTGGGAAGGCAAGAAGGGAAAACTCAACTTGCAGTCGCGTCCGCTCGCGGCGCTGATGCAGCTCCAGCAGGAAGTCCATCAGCACGCATAGCGATGTCCCCCCCCCGAGCCCCGGCTTTCAAGCCGGGAGTGTTGGACTGTGTGACGCGAATGAGTGAAACGGTCTTACGGCGCTAGCGCGTCCCATTCGAATTGACCACAGGATCGCAACCAGCGCGAGGTCTGCGGCGCCGCTCCACATCATGTATCGGGCCATCGCACCAGTTCCGAAGCCGTAGCTGTGCAGGCCGGTGCCAAGGACGTAGTTCACGCCCAGATAGGTCATGATGATCATCCAGAACGCCAGGATGCTCTTGACGGCCGTGGCGAAGTGACCGCGGGCGAAGACGAAGTAGAACGTCGCTGCGATCACGGCTGCAAACGCGCCCGTTGTCGACAGACGCAGCGGCGCAAACTTCGGCAGAACCATCACCATGACGGCGGCGATCAACACCGCGGCCAGACCCCACCCCCAACGGGGTATGACGCCGTGCTCCGCTCGCATATGCAGGATCGTCAGATAGCCCAGCAGCGCCACCAGCGACCAGACTTCCTTGGGATCCCATCCCCAGTAGCGGCCCCACGAAGAGGCCGCCCACATGCTGCCGGTGAGAATCCCGGCCGTCAGCAGAATCGAGCCGACGTGAACGTACCAGTAGTGCAGCGAGTCGATCTTCTCAGAGAGCTTCTGCGCCGAGGGCGCCAGCGCGAGCGTGAAAAGCTGCACGTGCGCAATGAGCACGGCCAGCGCCAACACGGAATAGGACACCATGATCACCGGCACGTGGATCGACATCCAGATCGTATCCAGCAGCACCGGCGGGATCGGCCGGATGAAGTGGTTCATCGGCAGGCAGTCGGCCAGCATCAGGGAAATGGCGCCCATCACGGACGCGGTCATGGGCACCATGCGGTCGCGGAAAATCATCAGCGAGATGATCGCGAAGGCGCCCGTTCCCCAGGAGAGGAATAGCAGCGATTCGTACATATTCGACGCGGGGATGCGGCCGGCAATATCCCACCGCATCGACATGCCCCAGGTCAGCACGCCGAAACCCGCGAGCAGCGCGACCATCGACAGCACCGCCAGCGCCCGGCGCGGTGCGATCAGGTTGACGATCGACAACACGGCGCCTGCCAGCATGATGATCCACGCGATTCGATAGGGTCGCGTCCGGTTGTAGGTCAGCTCCGTCGCGATGCGATCCGGGCTGGGCCGATACGCCGCCGGCAAGCCGGCAAGCGCGAACGTCAGATCGCGGCCGGCGCTGGCAAACGCCGGCGCATCGCCGCGCTTCAATGCGCCACTAAGCGCCGCCCAGGCGGTCTCCACCCGATCCTCATGCCCGGCCTCATGCTGATGCACGACGATCGGCCCCCAGGCGCCCTTCGGATCACGCGGGTCGGGAATCGGTTTGATCACCGACTGCCGGAAGATCGCCTGCAAGGTCATCAACGTCTCGCGGATGTCGCTGACCTTCGCCTCCAGCGGGTCCAGCTTGCGCCCCTGCTCGACGTGCTCCAGCGCGTCGATGAGCGCCAGCAAGGGCGCGTGGTTCATCAGTTGCGTATACGAGAACTCGCGCTGATCCGCCGGAAGCTGAAGCTCATGCCGAAGTTCCGCGTTGCCGATGCGGATCAGCGGCGCCTGCTGCCAGGCCATCGGATCGAACGTCCACGCCAGCAGCGTGGCGACGGGATCCTGCCCGTCGAGCCGATCGCGTCCGGTGACGGACTCAACCATATCGCGGGCGAGCGTATCCAGCGGCATCCAGCGGCCGTTGTGCTGCACCACGACGCTGCGCACCCCCGACAAATCAAGGTCGGCAGGCACGGTCGGCGGCGAAGCAGAGTCAGCCGCCACGAGAATTCCGGCAATCAACAGGATCGTGTTCATCGTGCGTGTACCAGTTCGCGCTCGCGGCGTGCGCGGGTCGTGCGTTTCACTTGTGTCTGAACCGTTGCGGCCGCGGACCGGCGCCGGTCGCCGATGCGGATCACCAGCACCCACACCATGCCTGCGAGCATCAGGATGTACCCGGCGAAGACGATCGGCTGACCCGGATCGCGCGAGACGCTCAGATAAGTGACGGACTTGCCGCCGCGCTCGCGATAGCTCGATTGGAAGAACGTGTAACCGCCATGCTTGACGGGGTGGTTCATGCTGACTTTTTCGGTGCGGTCCGCCCCGGCCGCAGGGTCATGGATCGTAATCGTGCTCTCGAAGGACCGCGGCTGCATGGTGCCCGGGTAGCGCCCGATCCGGAAGCTGTTCAGCGTCACGTTGAAATCGAGCGGCACGACGCCGGAACCGAACAGGAAGTCGTAGCGCCGCCCGCCGAACGTCTCGCTCCACGGCCGGTATTGCTGCAGCCAGACGACGCGCGGCTCGCCCGCTCCCGCAATTGTGGCGCGAACGGCCGGCGTGCGCCGCTCGACCGCGGGGTCGTCGGCGACGAGCTGCCAGTCGATGCGGGCGTTCTCGAACCGTCTTAGCACTCTCAATCGGACCTGTGGAAACGGCGTCTCCATTTCGACGCCTTCGTCGATGCGCTGAGTCAGCACCGCGCCGACCCCGCCGCGAAAGCGCGCCACCATCTCGCCGTCGTCGTTGGCGAGGATTTGAATCGGAGCGCTGGATGCGGTGGCCGTCGGGCCGACAAACGTCAGATCAAGGCCGTCGATGGGACTGGCCGCGTGGCGGAAGTCAGGGAACTTGGCGAACGCGAACCGGCGTTCGCGCCCGCCAGCGGACGTCACCTCCACGTCGATGGCCGGGTTGACCGGTTGATCCGAGGCGCTGGCCACCTTGCCCTCCGGGCCGACCACGGCATGTGGCAGGTACTGCCAGACGCGCACCGTCAGCCCGGACTCGCCCACCGCCGCCGCCTGCTCCATGCAGGCGTCCAGCGGCAGTTCGTAGGACTTGCCCAAGTAAGAAATCTTCACGCTGCCGGCGCCGCCGTCCTCTGCCGGAGCGCTGGATAGCGCCGCTTCCCACGCCTTGGCGCCCCGCACGCGGGAGAACGCGACATCCATGATCCCGAGTTCCGTGCTCTGATCGGCGAAGACCCAGTCCGTCATACTTCCGGACGGCCCAGTCAGCGTGACCTCGACGGCCGGTTGCTCCAGCGGGCTATCGTTGACGACGTTTCGGTCCCATCGGCTGTGCGCCAGGTATTGATCGACCGTGACCGTCAGCGGTCCGAAGGTCAGCGGCGGCGCGCCAAGCTCGACCGGCTCCTGCCGCGTGAGCACGCCGCGCGGCACGTTGATGGGGGCGTCCACACGCTGGGCGCCCTGCGCAACGATGATGGCGTCCTGGCGCAGGTCGAACTCCTGTCGCGTCTGCCCCTCCTCCAGTTCCAGCGTGCCTTCAATGCCGCGGTACTTCGTGACCAGCGCTCCGGCCAGCACAAGGATGATCGAGGCGTGCGTCAGCAGGAACCCGATCTGCCGGCGTTTGAATGGCAGCCGGATGACGAGCACGGCCACAACGCTCATCGTCATCAGGCCCAGCAGCCAGGCGAACCAGCGAGAATAGTAGAAGGCGTCGAGCGCGTGCTGCGGGCTGCGCTGGGACTCGTAGACAGTCGCCGCGGCCATTGCGACGAGCGCCAGCATCAGGGTAATGGCCGCAAACCAGAGCGAGCCGAGCATCCGAATGGGCCACGCGACGTGGCGAACCGGCGATCCGTTGTTGGACATGGTACGTTCTCCGTCCTGAGAAACCTCTGGCAGACGGCGTACCAGACGACCCGCAACGCAGTCGTGGGCCGGTTTCTGCCGCGACGTCCGTGATCCGACAGCCGCCGCGGCGGTTCAGCGTTGCGTCCGGTCGGCCGTGACAACGCCACCCGTCCCGGCTTCGGGTGCGCAGCGTGCCCCGCGGCATCCGGGATGCTGAAGGCGGATTCTTGAAATCGGGAATCGCACGGCGCGGGCGGGGCGCCCCAGCGCCCCTGGGGCTGGACCCGCCGAGCGAATCGCGCCGGCTCAGGCACGGGTCGGACACCGCACCGGTACGTCCCGTGATGCCGTCAGGGGTAGGCTTGCTCTCGGTGCGTCGTGCCGTGGCAGACCATCGTGCAGGTGCCGGACAGGCGTCCGGTGTCGCGGAACTCGAGCCGGCCGCTCTGCGGATCGGGCCGCACGATCGTCGTGTCGAAGTTGATCAGCCGGGTATGGTCGCCGCGGCCGCCGGGGCCGAGGTTGCTCACTCCGTGTGGCGCGTGGCACGCTGAGCAGGGCGTGCGCTCGTCCACGATGTGCAGCCGATGGGCGGAGAAGCTCTCGTTCGCGAGGATGCTCGTTCGCTCGTGGCACTTGTAGCAGAGGGCGTAGGCGTCAGTCGATTCGACGGTGTCGTCCGTGACGGTGTAGTTGCGCTCCAGGAGGAAGTCATAGATCGAACCGTGCGGGCCGTCGGGTCCGCCGCCGCCGGCGCGGGGGCCGCCGTCGTTGTTGTGGCAGTCCGTGCAGCGGATCATTGACCCGGGCGTCAGCCCCGGCACCAGGCTGGGCGATTCCATACTGGAAGAGGAGACCACGACCGGATGCGAACTCGCGCTGCTGGGCTGGAAGAGCAGCCGCAGATTGCTGATCGGCGACTGTCGACCGATGCGTTTCGGGACTTCCACGGCCGTGTCCGCATGGCAGCGGAAACACACCTCGTATTCGAACTGGGCGCGACGAAGCGTCGTGCCGTTCACCGAGACGCCAGGCATCATCTCCAGCGTGCCGCCGAGGGGCAGATACCGCACGTCCGAACTCGCGGCCGTGGCGGCGTGGGCATTGTGGCAGTCCGCGCACTCGACGTGGGCCACGTCGGCGAGCGCGCCCTCGGCCGGATCGTGCTTGCCGCTGTACCGCCGCGGATCGTGGGCGCTGGGCTTGTCGATCTGCGCCTGGATGTCGGCCGCGGCCACGCGACCGTCGTGGCAGATCAGGCAGTTCTTTTCCTCGTCATTGAAGATCAGCAGCCGTTCGCGCCCCCCGGCCGTGTGAGGTCGATGGCAACTCCGGCAGGCGTTCTGGGCAACGGTCTCGTAGGGCCATGCGCCTTCCGAATGGCCGGCGACGCTGGCGCTCGACTGCCGGTGCGAGGCGCCCGGCCAGCCGTTCATGCGGTGACACGACGTACACAACTCGCCGAACTCGTCAGGCGTGACGAGAAAATCGCCGTACGTGTTGTTGTGCGCGTCGTGGCAGGCGGTGCATTGCAGTTCGCCATTGGCTTCCAGGCGGATTTCGTGCGGCAGGGCGTGCGGATCGGCGAGTTGCCCGTCTTCCACCGCCAGGCTCGCGGTGTAGAAGAAGCTGACCGGGTGATCGTCGGACAGATCGGTGCCGAGGTTCGTGAGGCCGGCGGGCATAAAATCGCCGGTGCGCATCTGGATTCGATCGGCGCGGCTGAGCACGCTGCCCAGCGCGATCGTTCCGTCGTGGCAACTCAGACACAGCTTGCTGGCGCCGGTCGGCTGGCCCGGCTTGGCGTCGAGCGTCGAGGAGCGGTAGATGCGATAGTTCGCGGCCGGCACCTCACGGTTCCACAGGGGCCGCAGGCCGCTCGTGTTGTGCGGCGCATGGCAGAAGATGCACACCTGTCGCTCCGCCTGGGCACGCACCTCGCCCGGTCCGCTCACGGAGAGGTTGTGAACCGTGTCCGAGACGTGCTGCTGCGCGAGCGACGGGCGCACAAGGCCAAGGCCGGCGGCGACCGCGGCGATCAGAGCCGGGCGGTTCTTCAGAGATGATCGAGCCGGGCTGATGCATGGCCCGCGGCGCGTCCGGGGGACCGCCAGGCTCCAGCCTGGCGACTGGGCAGCACGGCGTTCCAAAGGCACACAACTCACACCGGCGGACTTCGCGCGGGCTGAAGCCCGCGGCTCGGTTGTTGTCGGTAACGACCCGCGCCCCAGACGGATGTCATGGTTGCGGAACCGCTTGTAGTGATGCATCAGATACATAGTCGAACACCTGTAAGCGTTGATTGTACGAGTCACAGATCCAGATACGGTCGGCCGCGTCGATGAAAACCCCCCCCGGAAGCCAGAACTGGCCCGGGCCAGTGCCCTCTTCGCCGAACACCAGCAGCAGCGTTCCGTCGCGATCGAAGATCTGCACGTTTTCAAACCGTGCGTCGACGACGTATATGTGGCCGTCGCGGTCCACGGCCACCGACTTGGGCAGGGCCAGGTCGCCGAAGGCGTCGCCTGCCTGCCCGAACGCCGCCCGCGGCCGGCCGTCGCGCGACAGGCACTGCACGCGATGGTTGCCTGCATCCACGACCCATACGTCTTCACCACCGACAACCACGTCGCACGGGAAGTTGAACTCTCCCGGTCCGCCGCCGCGGCGACCGAGCACCCGCACGCCCTCGCCCGCCGCCGTCAGCACCTTCACGTCGTGGGCGACGACGTCAACGACGTAGAGTTCGCGGGCGGTCTCGTCCCAGAAGATCGCTGCCGGGCGCTGAACGTCTTCCGGCAGCGGCAGGGGGGCGCCGTCGTCCGGTCGAGCGGAAGAGAGCCGCCAGACGGCGCCGGCTTCCGAATCGCAGACGAGAATTGAGTCGTCCGGCCCCAGGCATACATCCACCGGCGCCAGCAACGGCGCGTCGCCGATGCGCGTGATCTTTCGGTAAGCCCGCTGGTCGAGGTCGAAGACGTGGACGCACCGACCGCCGGGATCGGCCACCCAGACGTATCGACCGTCCGGCGTGCGGAGCGCGGAACGCGGTCCGTAGAGGCCGGAGGGCGCCTTGGCGCCGAGCAGCAGCCCGCTCAGCGATTCGAACGGCTTTGGGGCCGGCTTGAGGTCGGCGGATGAGGATAGCTGGCCGACGTAGCGGATGCGGGCCGGCTGCCCATCAGACGGCCAGACGATCTGCGGGTGTGTTTCCTCGAAGATGGGTTTCAGCGGTCGTTGGCAACCGGCGAGCATGGTCACGGCCGTCACCGACGAAATGAGCAGCAGCAGAGTGCGTGACACTTTGGGCGGCTCAACTGGAGCGTGCGCCGGGCGAGTCGTGTGGCGTCCGCCGGAGGCGGACCGAAGGCGGGCCGTGGTATGCTGGAGCCCGACGTTCCTGAGCGCTGCAACACCCGCTTCACCTACCACGGCCTCGAAGACGAGACCGTGCCACCCGCCGGACGGTTGAAGCCGGGTGCCTGCCCTGGACACCGGTTGAACACCGGTGCCACACCGGACCACCGGTTGAACACCGGTGCCACACCGGACCACCGGTTGAAAACCGGTGCCACACCGGACCACCGGTTGAAAACCTGTGCCGCATGGACCCAGTGCCCCATCGCGCACCATCGGTCGATTCACGGTTATCAGCTCCAGTCTCATCTTAATTCGTTATTCGCTATTCGACATTCGCTATTCATTTGCCACTCGCCATTCACTCAGAACTTTCTCCTCACCTGCACCATCAATGCCGAATGCCGGTTGTCGGTGAAGTCGTCGTCGAACGTGCCGTATTCATACGTCAGGCGAAACGTGGTCTGCCGGATGTTGTATTCCAGCGTCAGATCGGCGTCGACGCCGCGGTCGTCGCCGCTGATGCTGTCGTCCATGCGGCGATACTGCACGCCGGCCTCCACGTTCAGCCGGTCCGAGATCGGGTGCCGATACCGGCCCTCCAGCGTCAGGAACTGCGTCCGCCGCTCCTCGACCGTCTCGTACTGGATGTCCGACCAGCGGGCGTTGACCGCGGCCGTGCCGCCGAAGCTGAACCGGTGCGTGTAGCCCGCGTTAAGGCGCGTGCCGGTGAAAGGGCTGATGTTGGATTCGTGGTCCTCGTATTCGGCGCCGAGAGACAGGCCGCCGAGGCGGTACTCGACGCCGATGATGTGGGCCGTGATGTCTTCCGGCAGATAGCCGGAGGATCGCTGCGGCGTGATCGTCTGGTCCTGCGTGCGGAAGCGATAATAGGGCGTGAGGCCGAAGTCGAACTCCTGGCGGATGCCGAAACCGTGGCTGGTGGTGTCCAGGATGAAATCGCCGCCGATGTTCAGGATGTAGTCGATCAGAACGGTCTGCCCCTCGGCGATGCGCCCCGTCGGGTTGCGCTCGATCTCGACGCGGTTGGCGAACAGGCGGATGCGGTAGTCGCTGCCCTGAAAGTAGAGCGTGCGCGACTGTTCGTCGGTGATGACGATGCTCGAGACCTGCAAGTCATCGCCGTCGAGGATGATCGGCTCGGGATCCTGAAACTGGTGGACCTCGTCGTACACTTCGATGCGCTGATCGCCGCCGCTGCGGTCCTGCCGCTGGAAGCCGAAGCGATAGTCGGCCCGCAGCACGCCCCATCGGTTCTTCTTGCGATAGTCGAACGAAGCGTTCCAGCCGTACCGGTCCACGTCGGCGCCCGACCCGAACTCCTGGCGATGGCCGAACGCCGTCACCTGCGAGGTCAGACTCTCGAAAAGCTGGTGCTCCACGGAACCGGTCAGCATCAGGGAACGTTCGTCGATCGGTGCGCTGCCGGAGAGGCTCCCCTGCGTGCGGTCCAGCCACTCGAAGTCGAACCAGGAGCGAAGCGTCTCGGTATGCTGGAGGCGAAGGCGTTCGCGCCATTGAAAGCGCTCGATGTCGAAGTTGCCGCGCTGATCGAGATAGCTGACCGTCGACTCCAACTGGTGCTGGTGAAAGTCGCCGAAATCAAGGCGGTGGAACACCGATACGTCGTCGGAGTCGTACTTGAAGCCGAACGGCTCCTCATTGATGGACTGGTGGCTGTATCGCAGACCGAGTGAGTTGTGCAGGCTGAAGTTGTACGCCGTATCGAAGCCGTAGACCGTGCTTTCCTGCGTTCGCTCCTCTTCCGCCGATCCCAGCGGGTCGAACTCCGTGGTCGTGTGTTCAAACTGGACCGAGGTCGGCGTCTTTTCACTGACGTAGCGCCAGTCCAGGCCGTAGTTCGTGGTGATCGTCTGAAGGCTGGGCAGGAAGGGACGCACCTCGATCGCCCGCTCGCGCCGCGCATAGACCGTTCCCGGATAGGGCTTCTTTTTCAGAAACGTGGCGGACAGATCGAACTCGTCCAGGCTGCCGTCGTCGCTGCTGCTGCGGGTAACGCCGTCGCGGGTCTCCTCGAATTCCTGTTGCAGCAGCCCGAACGTACCGGCCAGGGCGAACTCCATCAGGTTCGGGTGATAGGTGTAGCCGTCCAGCGTGAGGTTCAGCGACTCCTCGAAGATGGTCTCATCCGTCGAGACGTCGGTTCCGCCGACCTTCGACTTCTGGTCGCGGGAGTTCTGCCGGGCGGTCATGTCCAGGTAGCCGCCCACATCGGTGACGTGTACGTCGCGGATGCCGCGGCGGCGGGGGCCGTCGGTGGCGCAACCAGCCGAGCAGACCACCATCGCCAAACCCGGCAGGCAGGCCAGCGCGATGATCCGTTCGGCGCCGGCCGTGGTTCCGACCGTCCACGCGCGGCACAAGCGCAGAACCTGTCGGCGTTGCGTGCTCAAGGGTCACGTTGAATGAGGAAGAACGGTCCATCCCCTCCGTGGGGGTCATGGCACATGGTGCAGCCATCCTCGGCCAGATCCTGGTGGTGCAGCCCGAGGCTCATGTCGTCGCGTGCGTGGCACTGGAGGCAGACCGCCGGTTCCGGCAGTTTGAGCAGGTGCAGCTCCACCGAGGAATGCGGCTCGTGGCACGTCATGCAGGCTTCGACGGCCACGGGTCCGTGCAGGAACATCCGCTTGCCGGGCGGATCCTGATGACACAGCCCGCACAGCCCGGCGTCTGCCGGTTTGAGCAACCGTCCGCTGTAAGGGTCATGGCAGGATTCGCAGCGGTCGGTGGCGTAGGGCGGATGCACCGACAGCGGCTGCCGCACCACGCGCCGCTGCTGATAGGGCGAAGGCTGGTCCCCGGACGCGTGGCCCTCGTATTCAGAGCCTGCGTCCGGCGCATTCGGATCGGGAACGCCGTCGAAGAAGAAGGTGAGCACTTCGTATCGCGTCGCCTGTGCACACGCCAGCCCGAGTCCGACCACGCAGGTGGCGACGAGCAGGTTCGAGAGTTGGCGTCGCCTGGCGGACGTCATGGCCGGCCCTTCTGGAGCGCAGGTTACGCCCCCCCCGACAGAGGTTGAGCGAGGTCCGGGTCGGCCGCGCCCTCAGGGTCGTCCGGGGGCGGATCCACCGGCGGCTGGGCGCCGCTTGGCATCGGCAGCGGCGCGCCGCTCTCGTCCACCGGCACGGCCGGCAGCGCTCGAATCTCTGCCTCCGAGAGTCGGTATCCCTCGGGGAACTGCCCGAATGCGTAGACGTTGATCAGCCGTTCGCCGTACTGGCTGACGACGAAGAGCAGGTACTCCACCGAAAAGTCCTTGTGGACGTAGGGCTCGAAGTAAGTGAGTGAGTTCTCGTCGATCGCCAGCGTGGAAGGCAGCACCAGCGCTCCGGGCAGATTGCCCGGTCCGCCGAAGCGCATGAGCGTCTGCCCTTCGGCGTCGAACATCTGCACGATTTCCGTGGCGCCGTCCGTGACGTACACGATGCCGTCGGGGCCGACGCGGATCCCGCGCGGGCGCCCGAACTGGCCCAGCCGGTAGCCGGCGGTTCCCTTGACCCAGACGACCTCACCTTCAAGCGTCAGCTTCTGGATGCGGAAGTTGTGCGTATCGCTGACGTACAGGTGTCCGTCCGGGCTGATGGCGAAGCTGCTGGGCCGGTTGAACTGCCCCGGTTCCCGCCCGGCCGCGCCGAATGTCCGCAGCACCTCGCCGGTCGAGCGGTTCATCACGACGATCTGGCAGGTCTCGTCGTTGTCGAGGACGAACAGCTCATTGCCGTAGACGGCGACATCGACCGGATACCCCGGCTGAGGGACGTCGAAGGCCGAGACGTAGTTGTCGCTGGGTCCGAAGACGATGATCTGCCGGCGGAAGGGATCCGCGACGAACTTGTAGCCGAGCGCGTCGATGCAGATGTTGATGGGCTTGCGCAGCCGTCCCGGACCCTGGTAGCCGAAGACCGAGTAGGTTTTGTTTTTGAAGTCCAGCTTGCAGATGCAGATGTCTTTGGTGTCGCAGACGTAGACCGCCCCGTCGTGGACGGCCACACCATAGGGCTTGTTGATCTGCCGGGGCGCCTGGGGCTCGTCCCCGAGAACGAAGGTCTCAAAAGAGGTCCGCCCCGGCTCGACCTCGGCCGCGCCGCTGGCCCAGGTCAGGAACTGCACCCGCGGCGCTTCCGGCGGGGCCGGAAAGAACAGCCATTGCGCCTCGACCTTTTCACTTGTCTTGCACCCGGCCGGCGCCAGAAGTCCGGCGGCCGCCGTGAGGATGTAGGCTGAGCGTAGACGTTCCGTCACACCTGACCTCCACTTGCCCGCGTCCGATCAAGACGGGCCCAAACCCGGTGGGCGTCTTAACTCTGGGAAAGTCTTACAAGCGGCGTACCAGACGATTCTCGATCATGAAAAAAAACGCACACCCGCGGCCGCGGGTGTGCGCTCCCAGCGATGCCTGCCACGGCCGCGGATCGGGCGGCCGGTTGGCGCGGGTTACTTGTTATGGCACTCCAGGCAGATCACGCTTTCCTCCAGCGGCGCCCGGAGGAACTTGCCCAGGCCGGGGTTGTGCGGGTTGTGACAGGAACTGCATTCGACCCGTTCGACGCCCTGCAAGTCGATCAGCCGGACGCCCAGCGCCTTGCCGCGGTTCAGGAATTCGTTCGGATCGTTGAAGTCCTCGCCCGGGGCGGGATATTCGATGCCGATCGGGTGGTCGTTCGACAGGTCGGTGCCGATATTGGCCGGCGAATCCGGATCGATGACGACGCTGCCCTGCTTGCCGCCGTAGCTGTCGATGGCCGTGACGCCGTCGTGGCAGCTCAGGCACTTCTTGCTCGTGCCTTCCGGCTGGCCGGCGTCGTTGTAGTACATCTGGAACGTTTCCTGCGTGGCCGCATGGTTCCACAGGACGTTCTCCTGGCCGCTCTCCAGCGCGTTGTGCGGCACGTGGCACGGCAGGCAGACCTGGTTCAGCTCGATCTCCACGCCGGGATAGTTGTTCATGTTGTGGGGAGAGTTGACGATGCTCTCGATCGGCCACGTCTGCGGGTCGTACGGATCGAACTGGGCCAGGACCGTCGTTGCAGATCCCAGCAGGGCCACTGTCGCGATGATTGCGATCGCACGTTTCATGTTAACCTCCCGGGGATCCTGTTCCCCATTCGATGCCGAGCGTCGTCATCTGCTCCGGCAGGCGTCGGTTGGCCGGCGCCCGGGTTGTTCTCAATACAGCCTCCGCCGATTGCACTGAGGCACGGAGAGTCGGCGGAGGCTTCAAGATGTACTGCTCTGACACAAGCACCCGCCGTGCCGGAGCCGGCACGTCGGGCCGCGTGCAAGGGATCGACCCGCGGCGTTTCCGCCGAGTGGACTCTAAGTCGCTTTTTTGCTTGGAGTTACGGCCGGCTCGAGACGGGGCCGCCAAAGCCGGGGCCAAACGTCTTCGCCGGGCGATTCTCAGGATCGGGAACACAGCCGCACCATTTCCAGACGGTGGGACGCCTACCGCGACGCGCCGTAGACCTCTTCGAGGGCGGTGCGATAGCACTCCACGGCCAGGTCACACTGCTTGCGCCGCTCATGGAGCCGGCCCAGTTCGAACAGGATCGGCGCTTTCCGCGGCGCGAGTTTGAGAGCGGCGTTGAAGTACCGCTCGGCGGCGTCGTCGTGGCCCTGGCGAGCCTCGAGCCGGCCCAGCGGCAGATTCAGGATGGGCGCGATCGGCTCTTGTTCCAGGAAGGGCTTCATGCAGGCGGCGGCGTCTTCGAGCCGGTCCATCGCAAGGTAGACCGTGCCCAGTTCGGCGGCGATCTGGACCACGTCGCGCTGCTTGCGCAGCTCTTCCAGGACGGCGGCGGACTCCGCTAACTTGCCCTGCTCGAAGAGCGTGCGGGCGAAGCCGAGGCGCGTCTGGAACATGTCGTTCCAGGCGTCGCGGTCGTGCCGCATCTTGACGAGTTGTTCGTCGTGCGCCGCCTGGTCGATGCGGCCGCGCAGTAGATCCAAGTGGATGCCTACCGAGCGGGCGTAGTTGGGCGGCAGGTGGGGCAGTTCGAACCGCAGAATGCCGGCCGTGTCGACCAGGAGTGTGGTAGGCGTCACGACCAGACCGAAATCACCATACATCTTCCGCTTCGGGTCGATCGCGATGGGAAGGGTCAGCTTCAGATCGGCGCTGACCTTGCGGTAATAGTCGCCGGCCTGGTCGTCGGACGAGACCGCCAGGATGGTCATGCCCCCGGCATCCGCGGACGCCGCGAACTGCTGCGCCGTCTCCAGCGCCGTGGTCGATCCCTCCTGGTCCGGGCGAACAAAGATCAGCAGCAGCGGCTTGCCCTTGCAGCCCGCCAGGTCATACGTCTTGCCATCCAGACCGTTTACGGTGAATGGCGGCAGCGGATCGCCGATCTTGACGTTCCGCAGCGCCTCGCTGGATTGCGTCATGGCGCCGAGGGCGACGATAATGGGGATCAACGACAAGAACCGGCCTGCGGTGTTGGACATGGTTGGGCGCTCCGCTTTGATGAAGGGAGTGAGGGAGTAAGGGAGTGAGGGAGTAAGGGATGAGGGAAGGACGGAGATTTGTCCGCGCGTCCTTGTTCATTCGCGCCGCCCTGTGTCGCCCTTTCAGGGCGACATTTCCGTCGGGACCGTCGTACCCAGGGCGTTGCCCTGGGCTGACATGTTTGGCCGCTTCGGGGCATTCGCTTGGTTGACCTCTCTGGCACCTACGAGACGTCCACCTCTGAGCCAACCTGCTGAGCGCTTTCGCGGCATCCACCCCCCCGATCTCGTCGTCGCTTCTTCCCTCTTCCCTTACTCCCTTACTCCCTTACTCCCTTACTCCCTCACTCCCTCACTCCCTTATTCCCTTATTCCCTTTCTTCCTACTTCCCCCCCGAGGCGTCGGAGAGGTTCATCACCGGCGTGCCGCGGTCGTAACCGTAGGGCTTATGACAACCCGGCTGGCAGGTGCCGCCCGTGTTTGTCTGTTCGTAGTTGATGGGAATCGACCAGTTGCCGAACGGCACCGAATCGCTGATGTGCTTCGGATTGCGGCTGGCATGGACTTCGTGGCAGGCCCGGCACGTCCGGCCTTTGTCGCGGTTGACGTGCAGGTAGTGCAGATTCTGATCGCCGTTGCGGAAGTTCGTCAGCCGGGCGGTGCGTTCGGTGCGCCCCAAGGCCGGTTA
>CAZYLK010000136.1:0-17000 GCA_964648365.1 uncultured Phycisphaeraceae bacterium | reverse complement strand
TTGACGTGCAGGTAGTGCAGATTCTGATCGCCGTTGCGGAAGTTCGTCAGCCGGTCGGTGCGTTCGGTGCGCACCAGGTCCGGTTCGTGGCACTCGAAGCACAGGGCGTAATTCTCTTCCTGGTAGGGCGAGTAGAACTTCTCAGGATACGCCATCGTCAACATGCGAAACTGCGTCCCGCCATGCGTCTCGTGGCAGCCGGAGCACTGGCGCTGCGCGATGGGGCCATGCACGGACGGATTGTCCGCGAACAGCTTCTTCAGGTCGGCGATCTTGCCGTGCGGCGTGTCCAGCGGCTTGTCGTGACAGGTCATGCACAGGTCCATCGCGTCGACGCGCAGGATGTGCTCGAAGTCGGAGGCGTGCGGATCGTGGCAGGCGGCACACGCCTGGCCCTCCATGACCGCGTCGTGCTTCACCGTCGCGTTTGCGATGCGCTCGGCCATGTCCTTGTGGCAGTTCAGGCAGGCCTGCGGCCCCGGCGCCGACAGCAGCATCCGATCGGCGGCGCCGTGCGCATTGTGACAGGCGGTGCAGTCGCTGTTGACCGGCCCGTGGACGTACGCCCGCCCGGCGAGTTGCGTCTTGATGTCGGTGTGGCACTTGGTGCAGAACTCGTTGCGGGCGGCGAAGAGCAGTGCATCGTGGTCGGACGCATGGGCGTCGTGGCAGGCGAGGCAACTCCCGGCCGCCACGGGGCCATGCAGAAAGGCCATGCCGTCCGTCGTGCCCAGGTGACACTGTTTGCAGAGCTGTTCCACCGTTGCGGCCTTGAGGAAGAACTTCGCGTCGCTGCCGTGCGGGTCATGACAGGCTACACACTGTCCTTCGGCCTCCGGCTGGTGACGCACCGAACCGGCGTGTCGCTCCAGGTGGCAGAAGGAACACAGCGCGGCCCCCTCGGACGTCAGGCGGAAGCGGTGGTCCTGCTTGCTTACCACAACGTGGCAGGCTTCGCAGGAATTGACTGATACCGGGCCGTGGACGAACGGGCGCTGCGCCAGTCCGGCGTGACAGGCCGAGTCGGTGCAGTTGCCGGAGTAATCCTTGGGCCGCTGCTGGGCGCTCATTGTGGAGACGGGCGACAGCCAGGCCAGGAGCGTAATGACGGCCGTAAACGATTTCATGGATGACCTCCTCGCGCAGCGGCGTCGATGCGGTTGAATTCAACGGTCAAAGCGCCCCCGGCGGTGGTGATGACACGTTTCTTGCCCAGTTCGATCCAGACCGGCGTCGGCTGTGCCCCCGGAATCTCCAGACGCAGAGCCGGCCGGGCGTCGGCGGCCAGCGACATCTCGTACTCCTCGTGCAGCCGCGCGTGGGGGATGAAGCGGGCGATGCGGAACGTGTAGTTGGACTCAGGGATGGTGATTTTCTGATCGGGCGCCGGGCGGGGCGTTTCGATCGTGTCGCCGACGCGCTGAAAGAGTTCCGGCGGTGCGCCCGCCACGCTCACCAGAACGAAGTCCGGCGTGGTCGCGCGCCGCTGGGACGGATAGGAAAAGGACAGCGCGAACTGCGGCAGCGTCTTGCCGCCCGTGTTCATCTCGGGATGGCGGGCGAACACCCAGCGTTCATCCTTTTCGCCTTCGGCCTTCAACTCCACGCGCACGGCCGGGTTGACGGGTTCGTTCGACATGTTGACCGGCCGCCGCGAGGTCGGGTCGAGCACGAGGTGGGGGAAGAACTCGACGATCTTCACGGTACACTTCGGCGCCGCGACCTCCTGCGCATCTCCAATCTTCAGCGGAACGTCCGCGCGCAGATCGGCCCGCCGCACGGTCAGCAGCGGCTGCTCGCCGCCCTCGGACTTGAACTGACGGAACAGCTCGTCGCGCTGCGCCGCGTCGGCGACGGCCATGTAGCGCCAGAATCCGATAAGGCTCACGAGCCGGTTGCGCGTGGCGTCGTCGGCCAGCAGCCAGCGCTCGTAAGACTGTTTCGGGCCCTCGATCGCCAGCAGCAGGGCCGGCCCGCCCTTGCCGTCCTCGGCCGGGACGACCAGTTGGTTGAGCACCGCCTGCGACAGGTAGCGGGTGATGCGCGGGGACGGCCACGGCGCCGGCATTTCAACGGTCGCGTCGAGAACGACCGGCTCCATCGACGGCGACAGATCCAGCACGTGCTCGCGCGTCAGCGAACCGGTGTCGCCGGCCGCCTGCACACGGAGGACGTACTGAATCGGCGGTGCGGGCCGGTGTGCAACGTGCGGCGGCTGTCCGACGGCCTGCGCCGTACAGAACGAGGCAGCCATGATCACGGTCAAGCGCCACCGGGCCGGCCGGGCGGCTCCGAGGCGGGCTTCGATGCTGTTCGATGTTCGGTTAATGCTGCGCCTCCGATACTTCGTTTGCGACCTTCGCCGACTTCGCAATGCCGAGTTCGTCCATCTTGCGATACAGGCTCGACAGTCCGATGCCGAGCGCGTCGGCCGCCGCTGCCTTGTTGTTGCGGAAGTTTCCGAGCACTTTCATGACGTGCTGCCGCTCGAACTGGCGGGTGGCCGTGCGCAGGTCCAGCGCCAGTGACGACGGCGCCGTCCGCTCGCCCACCACGAAGGAGAGATCTTCCAGCGAAACGGGCCGGCTGTCGGCGAAGATCATGGCCCGCTCGATGACGTTTTCGAGTTCGCGCACGTTGCCGCGCCAGTGATGCTCGCACATCGCCTGCATCGCCTCGTCATCCAGCCCGGGGCACTTGCAGCCCAGTTCGACGTTGTATTTCTTGACGAAGTAGTCGATCAGGGGCGGGATGTCCTCCGGCCGGCGGCGCAGGGGCAGCAGGGTCAGGCGCACGACGTTCAGGCGATAGTAGAGGTCTTCGCGAAACGTTCCGGCGTCGATCGCCCGCTCCAGGTCCGTGTTGGTCGCGGCGACGATGCGCAGGTTGACCCGTCGCGGCCGCGTGTCGCCCACGCGCGTCACGCTGCGCTGCTCGATCGCCCGCAGCAGCACGGCCTGACTCTTGAGCGGCAGGTTGCCGATCTCGTCCAGGAAGAGCGTGCCGCCGTCCGCGGCTTCGAAGTAGCCCATGCGGTCCCGCTCGGCGCCGGTGAATGCGCCGCGGCGATAGCCGAAGAATTCGCTCTCAACCAGCGTATCGGTCAGGCCGCCACAGTTGACCGCCACGAAGGGCTTGTCAGCGGTGACGCCGCCGAAGTGCAGAGCGCGGGCCAGCACTTCCTTGCCGGTTCCGCTCTCGCCGCACAGCAGTACATTGCTCGTCGTATGGCAGATGCGCCGGACCGTGTCGATAATGGCCGTCATCGCCGGCGACACGGCGATGATGTCGGAGAACTCGTTCGAGCGCCGGGCCTGTTCGCGCAACACTTCGTTTTCGCGGGCGAGGTCTTTCTGCACGACGAGCTGTTTGAGCTTGAAGATCAGTTCCTCGAATCGGAGCGGCTTGCAGATGTAGTCGCGGGCGCCCTTCTTCATCGCCTCGACCGCCGTGTCCACCTCGCCGAAGGCCGTGATCACGATGATCGCCATGTCCGGTGCGAGCTTCACGGCGCGGTCGATCAAATCCATGCCACAGATGCCCGGCATGCGCAGATCGGTGATGAGCACGTCGATCGACTGGCTCTTCAGCGCCGCCAGCGCCTCCGTGCCATCGGCGCAGGCGATGACGTCGAAGTGTTCGTCGCGAAGCACCTCGGCCAGGTTCAGCCGCAGCGTGTCTTCGTCATCGGCCAGTAGTACGGTGGTCTGCGCCATGACTTAAGGATCCGGTGGCGAGTCCTGAACGGGGATCTGCACGATCATGATCGTCCCCTCGCCCGGCTTGGAGTCGAAGTCGATCGATCCGCCGTGTTTCTGGATGATGCCGTAGCTGACCGCCAGTCCCAGGCCGGTGCCCCGACCCGGATCCTTGGTGGTAAAGAACGGCTCGAATACGCGACGTCCTACGGCCGGGTCGATGCCGCTGCCGGTGTCCTCGAAACGGAACTCCAGCGTCCTGCCTGAGACGCCCGCGGAGATGTTGAGCGTTCCACCGTCGGGCATGGCGTCCAGCGCGTTCAGCAGCAGATTGATGAAGACCTGCTGTAATTGTCCCCGGATGCCGTACGTGACCGGCAGCGGGGGGGGCGGTTCAAACCGGATGCCCACGCCGCGGGCGCGTCGATCGAAGGAGATCAGTCGGACCGCTTCGTCCAGCGTCTGCACCACGTCGACCGGTTCCCATCGTTCGACGCCCGGGTGGGCGAGCTTGCCGAGTTGCCGCACGATCACCGAGATCCGCTGAATGTGCTTCTCGATAAGGTCGATCTGGCCGTTCATGGGCGAATCGGATTTCCCGCGCTTGAGCATCTGGGCGATCGACGAGATGCTCGACAGCGGGTTGCCGATCTCGTGCGCGATGCCCGAGGCAATCTGGCCGATCGCCACCATCTTTTCCTTCTCGAACAGATGCTGGCGCATGCGACCGACTTTGCGGGCCTCCTCTTCGAGCAGAAACATCAGGTTGTTGAAGCTCTCGCCCAGTTCGGTGAGCACGTCCGGGCAGGACCGGCGGTAGACCTCGCAGGACAGGCAGTGCTGGAGCGCCGTTGCCAGGGACACGTCGTCGCGCGTGGCGTGACGCAGGGCCATGGCCTGCCAGCATCGCCCTCCGGGGGCGTCGTGCATCGGACAGTCGGAGCGTTCGCAATCGAAGACGTCCTGGCAGTGAACCAGGTGCGGGTTCTCAAATCGCGCGGGGGCGCTGCGTGTCGTCTGATAGGACTCGAGCACCCGGGTCAGTTGCTCGGCCGTGTGGGTCAACGCCTGTTGCTGTTTCCGCATGACCAGGTAGACCGCCAGAAAGGTGGCCAGCATCAGCACCAGCGCCTGCGACGTCAGGACGGCGTGCCGCACCGCGACGCTCGACCCGGGGAAGTACACCCGCTGAATAACTTCCGCCCCGACCATGAAACTGGCCATCAGGACGAGCGCGGCAATCGCGATCAGGCCGCGGGTCGCCCAGTACCGCCACGTCCGGCGGCGTCCGGTGCTCGTCGGCTTGCGTGCTCCGTGTCCGACGGGCAACCGATAACTCGCCGTCCGCACGGCCGGCTCCGGTGCGTGGAAGCACTTCGGCTCGCGCGCCGCACCGGCGCTCGTCGCGGCTGAAATGGCGGCAGTCTGGTCGGCCATGAACGTCTCGCGGCGCGGGTTGGTCCCGCCTGGGCCGCCCGGGGTCATCACCCGATTCCCGGCGTCTACCGGTGGGTCGAGCAATTCATGTGCCATCGCCGATGCGATTCTCGCCGCGCCGTCGCGGAGGCGGCGCGAACGGAACGATTCGTGCTAGTGGAAACGCGCCGCCGGCGCGAGGCGCCGGCACCGGAGTCTGGCTCGGCTGGAGAACGCGGTGGGACACGGTGGAACTTGCAAAAAGAAGCGTGTGCGCGGAAGGGTGGCCGCGATCGTCTGGATCTGTCTACTGACGCCCGCCATGATGGGGGGGTGTCCGGAATTTCAGGATGCGTCGATTGATGCCGTTGAGACGGCGTGGCGAGGCGTGCTGAACGCGGCGCTGGACCTTCTGTTCGATCAGTATCGCAGTGATATTGCGAAGTAGGTCTTGTGCCCCGGCGGAAGGCGTCCAGTCCTGCCACCTGTCGCAGGGGCGTTGTACCCTGCGCGCTTGGTGCGTCACGGGTCCAGTCGATGGCAGGTGAAACAAAGCGTGGATCGCTCCAGCGGCACCGTCAGCAGCCGGTCGTGACCCGCGTACAGGTTGTGACAGGAGACGCAGCTGACGCGCCCGCCGGGCAGTCGCACGCTGTGCGGCAACTCAGACGGTGAGCGGAGCGTCACCTCGGCGTCGCGCCCCGTGGCATACTCAATTCCGACCGGGTGATTCGTGCCCGGATCGGCCATTCCCTTCCCGCCAACCGACCCATCACGAGCGGTGACGCCGTCGTGGCATTCGAGGCACCGTCGCGACTCCCGGTCCAATCCGTCCCGCCCGCCGGCGTAGGCTTCGGCGTCGTTGTCTGCGGGAATATGGGCGCGTGTCAGCGCCATCCAGTGCATCGCACGACTGTTGTCGCTCCAGCTTCCGCCGTGACATGTCACGCAGAAGTTGCCGGCCGCGTCTCCGGCCGTCGGGTTGCCGCGCAGCTTGGCGTCGCCGCTGGATTCGAGGTCGGGCAGGGAGGCATGGCAGGTCAGGCAGGTGAGCGTTCCATCGGCCCGGAGCGGCCAGCCGGCCGGGATGCGGACGCGGGCTGACGGCACCACGCCGACAGGGTGGTTCACCACGCCCGGCCCGTGCCGCAGGGCATCAAACGCGGCGGCGTTGGCACGGTCCGATCCGCGTGCCGGGACGAGCGCCGCGGCCGCGACCGCGACGACGAACACCGCTGGGACAAGCGCCACCTGAACGATTCCGCGCGGATCCTTCACCGGGGGTCCGTTCGATGCGGCGATCTCCAGGACGTTACGAACAGGTCGCGTGGGCGCGCGACACACCCGACAGCGTACGATATCGAGGCGCCCCCCAGACCTTCAGGCGAAGCCGCCGCGAGCCGTTTCGGCTTTCCCAAAGTCAAGGAATCCGCGGTTATCAGTCTCCGGTGTGAGAATCGCACCGCCCGCGCGTTTCGCGTCGGCCCTTCTGTCTCGCTCTTAACTGTAGCATTTGCAGTAACTTAAAGAGCAAGCCTCCTGGTCGGACGGGTCGCATGGGCCCGGCCGCCGCGGTGGCATAGGGCGTGCTCTCGCTCGGTTGGAGGATGTTCTTCACCCCGAACTCGTGGGAGGTGGCTTTATGATAGAAGTTGCTGCATTGATGGTGACGGCGTTGATTTCGGCGGAGCTGGATCCGCTGACGCATCTGGGCTCGCTGACCGAGGAGTTGCGCAGTCCGGCACGGGTTGCGGTCATGGCGGACGGGACCGTGCTGGTCACGGACCTGTTCCACGACCACGTCGCCCGGTACGACGCGAACGGCGTCCTGGCCGGCGTCTGGCCCGTGGCGGAGGGCCCGATTGGCGTTGCGGCCCACCCGGACGGCCGGTTCTTCGTAAGCCGGCGAGACGACGCCAAAGTGGGTATCTATGATGCCGGATTCAACTTCCTGGGATTCCTGGGTGACGGCATCGTCACGTTCGGGATGCCCACCGACATAGATATCGATGTCGATACGGGTCGCATCTACGTAGCGGACTCCGGCGCCGACCGGATCGTCGCCTTCGAAAGCGACGGTTCGCTGGCGCTGATCGCGGGGCAGCGGGGCTCGCGCAACGGGGAGTTCAAGTATCCCAGCGCGATTCGCGTCGATGAGTCCCGCGGGCTGCTGATCGTGGCCGACCACGACAACTTCCGCGGGCAGATGCTGACGACGGACGGGATTTTCCAGAAGAAGTTCGGCGCCCGCATTCTCTATCAACCCGGGCGCGGCGGTGTCGGCTGGATGCCGCGGACGCTCGGCCTGGAAGTCGATCCGGATGGCTACATCTACGTGGCGGACGCCATGATGAGCGCCGTTCGCGTCTTCACGCCGACCGGGACGGACCTGGGACGCGTCGTTTCCTATGGCTATGACGCCGGCGATCTGAGAACGCCCGGCGGCATGGCGCTCAACGCGGATGGTACTCGCCTCTACGTCGTCAGCAGCAACTCCTCGAGCGTCGAGATCTACGCGGCGCCCGACTTCGGCGACGGCGGCGGAGGCGGCGGCAACCCGGCGCCCGAACCGGATCAGACGCTTGCGTTCAATCCGGTCGCCGAACCGCTGACGCTCACGGGAAAGCTTGCTCATGCGGCCCATGCGGTCCTGATTCAGGCCGGCATGCCGCCGATTCGCGAACCCGGTCGGCGTGGATTGACCGCGGGATTCGAGGGGCCTCACATGATCGACGGCAACGTCATCTGTGGACGCTGCCATGCGATCGACGGTCAACCCGGCGGTCATCCGGGACTTGTCGAAGGGCAGTTTGTCCTCTGCGCTTCATGCCACACCGGTGGCGGGCAGGCGCTGGCCGATTCCATTCACGAGCGGGACGTGGCCGACCCCTATGGGATGAACCCTGACGCGCCGGACCACCGGGGCGTCTCTCACGCCTGGGGCGTGTCAGCGGTCAATGCCATGGCCGCGTCGATCGGTCCCAAGGAGGGCGGACAGGTCAACCGCTACCTCGATGACAACGGCAACATCAAGTGTGCCACCTGTCACGACCAGCACAGCGGCGAGGTGGGCGAACCCTACCTGCGTGCCCAGAACGATCGGGACCAGATGTGCCGCGAGTGCCATCAGCCGCGCGACATGGGTCTGTATCGCGACGATCCGGAAAACAACCGCGGCTCGCACCCGGTGGACATGATCTACCCGGACGATCCGGACCGGTTCACGCCCGCCGACGAACTGGCGCACGTGCGGGTCAAGAACGGACGTGTCGAGTGCATGTCCTGCCACGCGCTGCATGGCGCGGACTCCGGCGGTGCCAACGACGGGGCCGGCGACGGCCGCCTGCTGCGGACGGTCAATGATCATACGTTGTGCATGGAATGCCACTCCGGCGATCTGGCGCCCAAGTCGCACGGGACGCTCTTCCCGCAGGGGTGCCTGACCTGTCACGATCCGCACGACAACGACAGCAACAACGTGTTCATGATCCGGCGGGAAGTCGAGTTCGAAGATGACGCGGTTCCCGTCGCCTTCACCGATCGCTCGACCGGCGTTGGACCGGGCGCCTACGTGGATCCCGATCCGGACGTGAAGGGCATCTGCGAGGCGTGCCACGCGTACCCGTCAGATAATCCGAATCTCGAACCCAAGCACTCGCTCGACTGGATGCCGCGTTGCACCGAGTGCCACCTGCACCATGCCGGCTTCGACTTCGTGGAGGGCGACCTGCCGACGCAGACCTACGTCGGCGACGGCGAATGCGCCCGGTGCCACACCGGCATGCACGAGAACTGGGACGAAACGCTTCACGCCCACGCGCTGACAACGCTCGAGAACATCGGCCAGGGCCGCAACGCCTTCTGCCTGCCGTGTCACACGGTCGGCTTCGGCCAACCGACGGGCTTTGTCAGTCGTGAACTGACGCCGAACCTGGCGGACGTGCAGTGCGAGAACTGCCACGGTACCGGTTCCGATCACGTGAACCGTGCTTTGGCATCGCGCATCACGACCGATTACGAGGGCGAACTGTGCGGCACATGCCACGTCGGCACGCATCACCCGACCTTCACCGAGTGGGAAGCCTCCGGACACCCGGAGTCTTACATCAACTCGCACAGCGCGTCGTGTACGCCGTGCCATGCTCCGACGGAGCCGGGCGAGGCTCACCCGGTCAGGGGCGTCGAGTGCGTCGCATGCCATACGCCGCACGCCCGCACCGGTAACGGCCACGAGCCTCCTGAGCCAAAGGACTACCAGTTGCGCTGGCCGCAGGTGAAGACGGTCACGCCGTCCAACCATGCGGCGGACGCCATCAATCCCGACCGGTTCAACCTGTGCGGCCAGTGCCACCACAGCCGCGGGACCATGTGGGATCGGCTGACCCGCGGACCGCACCACAGCCTGCAGGCGAACGTGCTGGTGGGCGAGATGCCGGTGCCCGAGGGCACGCCCGATCTGGTGCCGTTCACCAGCCACGTTCACGGACGGATGCGCGGCCAGTGTACGCGGTGCCACATGTTCACCAAGGAGTACGTAAGCGAGGAAGACCCGGCGATCACCGGGCACACCTGGGCGATCGACTTCCGCGCGTGCGGCCCCTGCCACGACGAGCAGGAAGCCGAGGAATACACGCACGACCTCCATGCGGAAGTCAGCGCCGCTCTGGCTGACATCGTCGCCCGCATGGGACCGGTAGGGGAGTGGGAGTACCAGTGCTGCGGCGGACCGCCGCTGTGCGGCAATCCTCCGGTTCCGCCGTGCCAGGAGTTGCTGCCCACGCAGATGATCCAGGTCCGCTTCCTGATGAAGTACGTCGAGGGTGACGCCAGTCTGGGTGTGCATAACCCCAACTACGTCCGCCTGATCCTTGAGAAGTGCGACGAGTTGCTGCGCGAGATCGGCAGGTAGCAGCTCTGCGGATCTTTCGTCCGACGGCAGGCCCCGCGGCGTCATGCGTCGCGGGGCCTTGTCATGCGCGGGAACGGCGACGGACGGGTTTTCTCAGATTTGAGAAGGCCGGTGGCCGTCGCCGACGCCCGGGTGAGACCGGGGCCTCCGACCGGACCTGTCGGCGACCCGTCCAATGGCACGGTCCGTGCATGGTTCCTGGAAGCCGGTTCTGACAGGCCGGCCGGACGAATCTGTGTCTTGGGAAGGGAGAGCAACGATGGGCCGGAGCAATCGCGTAGTTTGTGTCGTCTTGCTGTCGTCGGGGCTGGCGGGGCTTGCCGGACGGGTAATCGCGGCGGATGTCCTTAAACCGGCGGCCGATGGCACCATTCTCGACGGCGGCATATTCGGACAGTTCGACGGCCTGCCGGACGACTGGGATTGGAGCTTCAACGACTCGGGCTACGAGGGCTCGATCACCCGCACGACGACGCGGCCGGAAAGCAGCCTGGAGCACCGGCTGGTGTTCGAGTACGACCTGCGCGGACTAGGGCTTGAGCCGCCGATCATTGCGTCGCTGACGTTCGAGGTGCGCGGGGCGACGGTCTTTCCGCTGCCGGACTCACCGGTGGCGGTGTTCGCCTACCCGGCCGACCTGGTCGAATCGAAGAATGACTACAACGCCGTCGCCACGGCGCTCGAAGGCGTCGTGAGGGTCAAGCCGCTTCAGCCGACGACGCGCTATTCGATGAACGTGAGCCGAACGGTGGAAGACGCCATCCGGGCCGGCAAACAGATGGTCGCCTTCCGCATCCAGATCGACCCGGCCACGCCCAGCGACCGCAACCAGGCGTTCATGGATGCCCTGGACAGCGAACCCGAGACCAAACCGCAACTGTCCGTCGAGATCGCCCTGCCCGGCGACGACGACCGCGACGGCGACGTGGACCTCGACGACTACGCCGGCTTCTTCGAGTGCCTCAGCGGCCCGCGGGTGGACGATCTGCCGAGCGCGTGCCACGTGCATGACTTCGACGGGGATGAGGATGTGGATGCAGAGGACTTCGCGGCATTTCAGGGGGCGTTTGCGGGGTTCTAATGAGAGTGCGCGATGGGGCGCGAGTGCCGAGCCGCAGGCTTCAGCCTGCGCGATGCCCCCGGAGCCGACGCCACTACAGATCGTACGCGGTCAGTAAGTCCGCAGCTCGCGTGCCGAACCCATCGCGCCGGCCGACCGGCGTTGCCATGGCGAGCGGCGCAGTTCAAGAGCTTCACAGGCTCGGTGGACCGCATACAAAAGCCTAGGGAAGAGACTTGACAGGCGGGCGGGCGTTCCGATAAACTCATCGGCGGTACCGGCAAGGGCGTCGCGCCCATGCCACTTCGGTGTGTTCGTACGGCAGCAACAGAGCCGGGCAGCGATCGTCGTACGGCGGCGGTCGTCGGCTGTTTGCGGATCGGAGCGCAAATGAAATACGACGCGGATACTCCGTCAGACCGTCAGACCGTCAGACCGTCAGACCGTCAGACCGTTGTTGGAACTTCGCGCGGGCTGAAGCCTCGCGGCTCGCGAGGAATCGCGGGCGCGCGCTTGTGTCGGCACTATTCGTCGTGGCGGCCGCAGCCGCGTTTCTGATGTTTCATCTGCGGGCACCGGCGTTGCAGACGCCGCCGCCGGACCTGTCGCTGCGATTCAACCACTCCGACGGCATCTTCCTCGTCTATGAAGCCCTGATTCCAGCGGCCAACCCCCGGCCGGACGCCGGCTATGTGGCCGTGTGGCGCGACTACGTGAACGAGTCCACGCACGTGTTTGGCCGCCTGCTCCTCGACGAAGCGGACGTCGGGCATGCACTGATCGCCCTGGAGGATGAACTGGGCGCCGACATCGGAGAGTTCGAGGCCGGCGACGCGTTCCTTGCGGCCTGCGTTACCGCGGCGGAAGCTGAAGCGCCCGACTCGACCTCCTGGCAGGACGCCACTCACGGCGCGATCGCCGTGGTGATGGAGTTCGACGTCAGCGACCCGTCCGATCCGGACCACCTCTTCGCGGACTACACCAGCGACGGCTTCGTCGCGATGGGTGAAGACTGCGAGAATCTCTATCTGCTCGGCAGCGGCGACCCGCCGCCACCCCCGATTGCGCTGAGCACGCTGGAGGAGTTCTACAAGGTTCTGGCGGGCGGGGCGGAGTGCTGCGGCGACCCGATCGACGAGTGCTGCGACCAGACCGACCCCTGCTGCAACGATCCCGATCCCTGCTGCGGCGACCCCGACCCGTGCTGCGACTCGCAGGATCCCTGCTGCGGCATCGACTGCAACGACAATAGTTCCTGTACGACCGAGCGCTGCGTCGAGGGCTTCTGCGAATACACATGGCACTGCGGCCGCGACCCGAACGCCTGCGAGTATCGGTTCTGCGACGACGGTTCCTGCGCGTTCGAGACCGTTGACTGCGACGACGGGGATGATTGCACCGACGACTCCTGCGACCCGCAGATCGGCTGCATCAACGAGTTCAACTGCGAAGGAGAACGCGACCCTTGCCGGGTCTATGATTGCGACGGAGAAGGCGGATGTACGGATGAGGAAGTGGACTGCGACGACAACAACGACTGTACCGGCCCCGATACATGCGACCCGGAGGAGGGATGCGTCAACCCGTGGCTTTGCGAAGAGCCGTCCGACCCGTGCAACCAGCGCTGGTGCGACGAGGGCGAGTGCGAGGAGGAGCCGATCGACTGCGACGACGATAATCCCTGTACCATCGAGCACTGCGACGAGGAACTCGGCTGCGTGTACGAACCGAAGTGCGTCACCACCAACCCCTGCCTGCCCAAGCGGTGCCTGCCCGACGGGCGGTGTGTGACTGATTCGCCCTGCGCGGATAATAACGCATGCACGATCGACATGTGCATAAAGCTTGGTGAGTCCTCCTATGCGTGCGAGCACGAGTGCCTCGAGTGTACCGACTGCAGCGAGGGCGGTGGTCCGGCCGCGTGCAAGGGTTGTAGCTGCCAGGCCGCGGGATGCTCGGTCTCGCTGGCATCAGGACAGGTCTACGAGTGCGGCCAGGTCAAGCTGATCCTGACTGCGGATTGCTGGCCGAATTGCGGCCAGATGTCCATCGGCATCGCCGGCCCGCCGGAACTCGGCATCAGCGCGCCGGACCCGGTGAACTGCCGTGGCGACGGCGAGCAGCAGTTCGTTACAGTAACGGCGCTCGACATTCCCGATCCCAACCCGGCGACGCTCTACGTCACCGCAAGCACGTCACTCGGGGCCGCGTGTCAAACAACGGCCCAGGTAACTGTCGTCCAATTGGATATCACCGGCGAGCGTATCGACCAGGATGATCCTACCAACGTCGCGTGGTCTGCCTTGGCGAAAGATTCCCCCGTCTACGGCGGCTCTGAGCCATCCACTGCTGACAATTTGCGCCTAACCGCAGTGCCGTCCCCCGGCACAGTGGTCAACGTGCTTTGGACCTGGTCCGGCGACGGCGATGCCGTATTCGACAACCCCCCGACGGGCCCCTCCGCTCTGACGTGGAACCTAGGCGACATCCTCGCACCGGAGGGTGGAGACATCGAATTCAAGGCGCTGCTCACCTACGCCGACGGCCGCACCGAATGCGGGCGGTTCCCCACAGAGATCGGTATTCGCACGGATGACGTCATCCTCGTTGGCTGGATCGACCCGACGGGTGTGCCACTGAATCCGATCGGCGTCGATCCAAACCTCCTAGCCGCCTTTCCACCAGGAGGGCCTCCACCCATTTTCGACCTCGTCCCCGCACTCCTTATCCTGGATGACCTACTTGAAGGAGATACTTCACCTGATGACATACCCATGGAGGTAAGTTCGACGGCTCCTCCAGTTAACAATCTCAATCGCACATATATGTTGCACTGGTTGTTCAAGTTCGCTGCCAATCCGGATCCGGCGACGCTGATTCCTGGCGGCGATTTCCGCGATGCGGGAGACAATCACATGTCTGACTCCGAGTTCGACGCCTACGTTGCCGACTCCACAAAGTACAAGCTCATCAATCGATTTCAAGTAAGGTACTTGGTTGGCTCCAGCGCCTTCAAGAATACACCTGTCGTGGTTCAGACTAAACATGTCATAGGAGATACTTCCGACCCGCTTGGTACATTCTTCGTCTTCCCAGGGCAAACTGGTCCGAACAATCACAAGCTTGCTAATACGGATCAGTCCATATGGCACGTCAACGAGGGCAGTCCTGACCAAGAGGCCATCATCATGTTCAATACACTGATGGGAAATGCAGTTCCCGGAAATCCCAAGTTCTGGGAGAGCATCGGCTCTCGCATCCGCTTCCGATATGATGGCGGTACCGACCCGGTCATCAGTGTTCAGGTGTATCCGACCTATTCCGAGTACCGAAACGGGCGCCTTGTCAGTACTCACGTGCAAGCACCAACGCCGCAAGGTGTATTCATACAGTTTGCATATCCGTTTGGAGCGGTGCCGTGCATCAACATGCCTGTGCCACAACTGCAGGGCCGATGCGGGAATGCGGTTTCTCCTGAAGAGCCGTCGGCCCGTGTCCCTCCGTTCTTGCCATAGTGATTCGCTTTGCTTTTTCGCAACATTAGTTGGGATAATGACATGAATACGTTAAGAGACGTTCGGGTATGTGTTTATTGCATGGTGAGCATCGCAGCCTTCTCACCCGTGGTACCTGCGCAAGACCCGCCTAGATCTCCCGAGGTCGAGGCTGCAGTCCACATCTTGCAAAATCGTGATTGGGCAGATCGCGATCCGTGGATACAGCGGCTCAAGGACTTGAACGCGCGATCGGAGCAACCCGTAGGAGGCGATATTGCGCATGAGATCGAGGAGCGAGAGGTACAGGCGCTTAGTGTCATCATCTCGTCCGAATCGCTTCCGCCGGATGAGAGGGCGGACATCATCCGGGGCTGTGCTGATCACGAACACGGACGAGTGCGGTGCCTAGCTGCTTGGCAACTCGTGCTGCAAGGTCTATGGAATGGAGAACGGGCCCTCGCATTCGCCAGAAAGGAGGACAGTTTGGGAGCCTGGAACGCGATCATGCCAGGCGTCAGACGGTTGGTGGCACGCGAGGAGGCAATGCCGATCGCTAACGAGGCTCTGCGGATGCTAATTGCAGCACCCGATGCCGCGAATACCGATCAAGTGGCGCTCCTACGCGAGGCTGTGCGGGTCTTGGCTAGATCAACACGACAAGTCGACAAGGAGCTGCTTGAGGCAGTTCTTCGCGAGTATCCGGAGGAGCCGTTAGTTTGGCTTAGTGTCAGTCGTATAGAGGTGAAACCGGAAGTGATGGCGCTTGCTCGCGAGGTCAACCGGCATGGAGAGTCTCTTACACTCAGGTGCGCCGCTGGCCTCGTGGTTGCAAAGGAAGACCCGGGAGTCTACGCCCAACTCGCTGACCAGATCGTAGCATACGCAAAGGAATTTGCCGGACCTAGCTATCGAGCGGAGGCAATCGCGTGTTACCGGACTAGAGGGAATCCGGAGTGTAGGGAGCAGGCGGCGCGCCGGAAAACAGGTTCCGGCTTGGCCGGCGTATTGTTTGAGTTGCCGGAGGATGTGCTCGTTGCTCGCGCTGCGGAACTTGGGCGGTACAATTATGGAGATACGGGGATACAAAACTGTGCCGTTCTGGCACTGCGGATTCCGAACGAGTTTCTTGAGGTAGCGTCGCAGTTGGTGGGGGGCTCCGAGGAGATTCGGCGCGCGCTCCTGCTGCTAGGTCAGCAATATCCGCCACTGCAGGGGCGAGTGGAAGATGCGATCCCACCGGATGTGTTGGCGGAGCTGCGTACAAGATTGGAAGAGTCGGATCATGACACGTTTCTCATGGGTGCTTTGCCGAAGTTTGCATTGGTCGAAGAGTAGCGCGGTCGCTGGCGGTTTGTGCGGGGTCAGGCTAAACAACAGACACTGAATCACAGATGTACAATCTTGCCCGCTCCTCCTTGAGCGTGCTGATTACACTCCGCACACATGTGTCGGCGGTAGCCCTTGGGCGTCTTTGTTGCACCGTTGGCGCGGCCCGTTTGGATGTTTCACGAGGACGATTCTCTCGATTCGCCAGCGCTTGAACCGCTCGGCGAAGCGTCTGGAGTTCTCGACGCAACTGCCAAGTAGGTTCTCCGACCTCGTGAAGTTCGGGCGAGGGGGGTTAGCCTTGCGCAGCACGTGTGTCGTGTGTCGCGAGCTCGTCCGCTACGGCGCGCCGCCGGTTTGCGTGACGTTGTCGCTGATTGACGCCGCCTTCGCCGCAATGGACTCGTACGCGGCGATGGCCGCCTCGGGATTGTGGATGGCCGTGCAGACGTCGAGTACGTCGAGCGCTCCCTGGAGCACGCGCACCTCGGCGGATGACCCGTCGCCGCTTTCGGGACCGTCATGCGCTAAACGGGACACGGCTTCCGACGCCCGCTCCCGCGCGGCCGTTACGTCGGCGTGCCACGTGCGCAGCCTGTCAGCATGTCCGGCCGCAGTCTGGTTCGCGTCGACGGCTGCATGGCAGGTCGTGCATTGGGCTGCGATGGTCTCGACGTTTGTGGGTTTGGCCAGATTATGGCACGCTTCGCAGGAATGCCCCGCGAGCGGACCCGCCAGCGGACCCGCACGCGGCCCCGCCTGCTGCACTTCCGGCGTCCCGGCCGTCATAGAGAACGGCGCCGGCAGCTCAAGCGTGCCGGCCGCCAGGGCCGACTCGGTCTCGTGGCAACCGGCACACGTCGGCGGCGGGGGCGTGCCGCCGTTGTGGCAGTTGCTGCACAGCGTCGTCGCGTGGGTGCCGGCCAGCGGTACCGGATGGGTGAACTTGCCGGCGCGGATCAGCGAGGTTTCCGGATCGGCTGACTGGACTTCAAGGAAAACGTGACACGCGGCGCAGGTCCGCTGAATCGACTCGCCGGAGTCGGCCACCATGTCGCCGTTGTGGCAGCGGAAGCAGCCGGGAAAATACTTGT